>JBBRPS010000462.1:0-8357 GCA_038227745.1 Gemmatales bacterium
CCTGTAGCTGCCATACGCCACCCGAGGGCTGATCGTGATGGCCCGGTAGCGGTTTCGTGGGAGAGCGCGATGGCCTCGCAACGACAGGTATCCAAATCGGACTGCGGAACTGGCCCCGTCAAGGTGGGGGAGGCCACCTTCCCCGCGCGATGGACGTTTGACTATAGCCAGCTGTTGCAGGAAGCGAACGGCCAGTGCCTCGAAGGGCCAAGGGCGGATTGCGTCTGGACCGTGACGGTCGACCTCGACAAACTCGGCCCGCACTTCCCCACCCTCGCTCACGGTCAGCAGACCACCGTGCAGCTGGGGAACTGGCCACAGACGCTCGCCCACCTTCATTCCTCCTGGGCGGATGAGACGGGCGGCACGGTGACTTTCCGTTTCAGCAGCGAACCGCCCCCTCTGTGATTCCCCTGCCCACCGAGTTTCTCCAGGCCCACCCGCTGCTGCCGAACGCTGGCGGGCCGGAGGCGATTCCGTACGATAGCCCACTCGCCTGTCACCCCTCCTGGAACAGAGGGCCAGCGGCATGACAACGACGATCTCGGAAAGGACTCCTTCCCGGTCGGGGGGCACGACGCCGACCGCGGGCGACGGGGAACTGCTCGCCCGCTACCGCGGCCTGGCCCGGGGCGACCGGATCGAGTGGGAGACGGCCTACCGCAAGGTGAAACTGCTGGGCAAGGGCGGCCAGGGGGTCGTCTACCTGGCGGAGCGGCACGGCGCCGACGGCTTCACCCTGCCGGTGGCCCTCAAGGTCTTCTCCCCCGAGCCTTACCCCGACGAGGACGCCTACCGCCGCGACATGGCCCGCATCGCGCGGGTCGCCGCCCGCGTGGCCCTCATTCAGCACGACAACCTCCTCGACGTCCACAACTTCATCGACCGGGGGGGAGTCCGCGTCATGGAGATGGAGTGGCTCGACGGCTACGACGTCCGCGACCTCCTCTCGCAGCGGCTGCTCGACCTGACGCGGGCGAAGCTCAGCCCGGAGCGGCGGCGGTACGTCCAGGACGTCATCCTCGCGGAAGGCCCGTTCCAGCCGCGCCTCAAGCCGGGGGTCGCGATCCAGGTGCTGCGCGAGTGCCTGGCCGGGCTGGCGGCGCTGCACCGCGAGGGGGTGCTCCACGGCGACATCAAGCCGTCCAACATCATGGTGAAGCGCACGGGCAACGCCAAGCTGATCGACATCGGCTCGGCCACGGGGCCGGGCAGTCCCTCCCCCCGCCGCCTCTGGTCCCCCGCCTACGCCGCCCCCGAGGTGTTGCAAGGGGGCGCGAACACGCCGCAGTCCAACTTGGCCAGCCTGGGGTACGTGCTGGTCGAGATGCTCGCCGGGCAGTCGCCGTTCGAGGGCCTGACCAGTCGCGGAGAACTTCTGGAGGCGAAGGCCGACCTGGACCGACGGCTGCCGGAACTGCTGCCGAGGGAAGTGAGCTGCAACGAGCTGCTGCTGTCCCTGTGCCGCCGGCTGGTCGCCGCCGCGCCGGAGCGCCGCTTCCGGTCCGCGGAGGTGGCGGACCTGGGGCGCAAGGGAGCGGCGGACTTCCACCGCCAACTCGTCAAGACCGACCTGGCCAGCGAGTATGAGAACGACCTCCGCGCCTGGCTGGAGCAGCTCGAGTGAGCTCGCGGCGGTGAGACCCTGATTACGCTTAGAGGCCCTACTAAAGAACGTGGGGCAAGTTGCCAACTTGCCCCACGTTCTTTGTAGGGCCTCTTATGGTCCAGAAGGGGAATGAAGTTTCAGGAGGGGAGGGGAAACGAAACGGGGTAGGCGGTTGCCTACCCCGTGGAGTCGTCGAGTTGCACGGGCAGGATTTGAACCTGCGACCTCAAGGTTATGAGCCTTGCGAGCTACCACTGCTCCACCGTGCGATCAGTAAGAGTATCCTACTCGATAGCCGGGTCCACCGCAAGGGCAAATAGAAAAGATTCTGGCGAAGATCGTCAGCCTCCCCGTCGCCCACCGCCTCCCGACCGTCTTGCTCCGCGACAAGACCCCGGCGGTGCCGACGCCCGGCCGCATGAGCCGGGCCGCTGCAAAGGCTCCGGAGGGAGTCGTGGGGACGAGCTGCCAGCTTGTCCCCACGACTCTCCCCGAAACAGTGGCCGGGTCTGAACGGCTCCGCTCCTTGGCAACCACGGCGGCTTTTCATACTCTAACGGTATCAATCGCCAGCACAGAAAGGGACCCCGTGGCAAAGTCATCCTTCGTAAGCCTGAAGGCGCAATTCGACGACGCTTGCACGTCCCTGCGCGCCTTCACCCTCGGGCAGCGCGGCTCCACGCAGCGGGGCGGACTCGTCGCCGTCGAGCGCGTGAGTGACGTGTGCGACCGGCTGAAGAAACTCTTCACGTCCGGGCCGCACGCGGGGGAAGCTGCGGCCCTCGTGGTCTCGGGGCGTACGCGCGTCGCGGCCGCCGAGGCGCGCCTGGCCATCCTGCGGGGCAAGCGGCGCATGGGAGCAGGACTCCGCCATGACACTGCCGAAAAAAGATGAGAAGGGCTATCTGGAGATCGCCCCGCGCGCCGACGGGTTTGCCGTCGTCGCCGCGAAGCAGCACGCCGCCGAACTGGCGGCGCTATTCCTGCAGTACGGCGTCCGCTGCGAGCGCCGGGAGGGACCCGACGAAGATGAGTTGCGGTTCCCTGTCGGCGTGGACCGGGCCCAGGTGCAGGAAATCCTGGACGGGTACAAGACCGCAAAGGGATCGTGACGGTCCGGACCGGAAACCGACGGCGCCGCTCCATCGACCTTTGGGACAAGGCGATCGAGTTCCTCTGACCGCTGTGGCCCCCTCTCGCCCCGATGCCTACCTTCGGATGACAGCCACCGCGGCGTCCGTGAACTCCTGCCGGCGCTCATGGACCTCTGCACGATCCACCCGGACCTCCGGGGGCGCGTCGATGCCGATGCGCACCTTGTCGCCCTTGATCCCCGCGATGGTCACGCGGATGGTGCCGTCGATGATGATCTCTTCGCCGATTTTACGGGTGAGTACGAGCATCTCGATTTCCTCCGTGAGAGAGTGGTGGGTCTTCGCTTCCTCCTAAACGCAAACGGTAAACCGGAAAACGACCGCGGGCGGTGAATCCCTGCCTGGATGTGAAGCAAGCGCCTCGCAGCGTGGGGTTTGCGATGTCTTTTTTTTCGGGAGCCGGTGGCCCACCTCACGCCTCTCCTTGAACCCGTCCGTCCGTCTGGGGAAACGGGGAAAGCTGGGTCGGCTCCTCGATTGTACAGAAGTACCCTGCCCGGACCGGACGGGTGCTCGACGCTGCGCAGAGGCAGGAACGCCGCTGCCCGCCCCGTCCCAATCGTCGCCACCGAGCACTAACGGGCCGAGAGGCACGACTTGTAGGGTGGGCACTGCCCACCGGTCGCTCCACGGTGGGCAGTGCCCACCCTACAGGTCGAGCCTGTCAGGATACTACCCTTCAACCTGTTCGGTGAACAAAATGATTGACATGAGGTGTCCGTGATTTTACGATACCTGGAACCTGCCCGCCCCATTGGGATCGCCGGCTGGGAAGAAACCCCGGCGTCCACGGACCTCGAACAAGACCCGCCCACCGCAACGAGCAAGTGACCCGCCCTGACGACCCTGGCACGATCCATCCGGACCAATTTCTCAAGGTAACGTTCAAAAAGGGGGAGACGATGTTGAATCTCTTGGGCGCCCGCCAGCGCTTCTGTGACGGACTCACCCGCCGCAACTTCCTCAAGATTGGCGCGTTTGGCGCCGGCCTGGCGCTCTCGGACATACTGCGGGGGCGGGCGCAGGCCCATGCCGGCGCCGGTGCCAGGTCCACCAAGGCCGCCATCATGATTTACCTGCCCGGCGGCCCGTCGCACATGGACATGTACGACCTCAAGCCGGAAGCCCCCGCCGAGTATCGCGGCGAGTTCCGGCCGATCGCCACCAATGTCCCCGGCGTCCGGATCTGCGAGCTGATGCCGCGGCAGGCCCGCATGTTCGACAAGCTGGCCGTCATTCGCTCCCTCGTCTCCGTCGGTGAGCACTCGGACTCGGAGGTGATGACCGGCTACAGCGAGAACATCAACCGGACCGTCCATCACCCTTCGTTCGGCTCGGTGGTGTCCCGCCTTCGCGGCGACGCCCAGTCGGACATCCCGCCCTTTGTCAGCCTGCGCGGCCAGACGGTCGGTTGTGAACCCGGTTACCTCGGCGTCGCCAATCGCGCCTTCACGCCGGACGGCCCCGGCCTGTCGAACCTGAGCCTCAGCGGCGGCCTGACCCGGGAGCGTGCCGACGACCGTCGCGGCCTCTTGCAGCAGTTCGACAGCGTGCGCCGCGACATCGACGCCACCGGCACGATGCGCGGCCTGGACTCCTTCGCCACCCGCGCCTTCGACATGATCGCCTCCGGCGCGACCCGGCGGGCGCTCGATCTGACCCGCGAAGATCCGCGCGTCCGCGACCGCTACCGCGGCATCGAGCAGTTCCTGACGGCCCGCCGCCTGATCGAGGCCGGCGTCGGCTGCGTCACCCTCGCCTACGGCGCCAGGGACACGCACTCCGAGAACTTCAGGCTCCTGCGCCGCCAGCTCCCCGAACTCGACCGGGGCATTGCCAACCTGATCCAGGACCTGCACGACCGGGGCATGGACCAGGATGTCGTCACCGTGGTCTGGGGCGAGTTCGGCCGGACGCCGCGCGTCGGGGACGTCACGCCGGACGGCCGCGGCCACTGGCCGAACGTCATGTCGGCCCTTGTCGCCGGCGGCGGTCTGAGGATGGGCCAGGCCATCGGCTCTTCCAACGCCCGTGGCGAGCTGCCGCGCGACCGCCGCTGCACCCCGTCGCAGGTGCTCAGCACGATCTACCGCGCGCTCGGGGTCGATCCCTCCGTCACCTTCCCGAACAACGCCGGTCGGCCGATGTACATCCTTGAGGATCGTGAGCCCATCACCGAGTTGCTGTAACCAGCGGCGCGAGCGCGCCCGGTTCTCCTCGTGAGAACCGGGCGCGTTCCACAGCGCAGTTTGCAGCCGGGTGGAGCGGTTCGTAGCCGACTCGCTCCGCGAGTCGGGAGGCCGCCCCTCCGAACCGACTCGCGGAGCGAGTCGGCCACGAGCCTGGGGCATCGTGCCTCAGCGGGGGCCGCGTTCCGGCGTAATGGAGAAGGCCGCCGCGTCCCACAGCAACACGGTCGTATCGCGGCTGGCCGTGGCGAGCGTCCTGCCGTCCGGGGAGCGGACGATGGCCGAGATCCCGTCGCGGTGCCCCCCGGCGTGGCGCGATAGCTTGCCGGTGGACAGGTGCCACAACTGCAGCGACCCGTCCTCGCCGCCCAGCAGGAGCGTCCGCCCGTCGGCGGTGAAGGCGGCGCAGCGGACCGAGTTCCGCGGCAGCCGCAGCGACAGCCGCGTCGCCCCGGTCGCGACCTCCCAGATGCGGACCATGCGGACGTCTCCGTCGCCTCTCCCGGTCGGGCGCACATTGCTTGCCCAGCGGTAACGGCTCACCGCGGCCAACGTCTTCCCATCCGGCGAGAAGGCGACCGCCACCACCCCCTCGCTCCTGCCGGACGGGTCCCCGGGGTCGGCAGGCCCGCGGAGGATCCGCAGCTCGCCGCGCGGGGTCAGGTCCCACAGGTGGACGGCGCTGTCGTCGGGGCCTGCCGCCGCGAGGATACGGCCGTCGGGGGAGAAGGCCACCGCGCCGACCCGCCCCTTCGTCAGCGGCAGCCGGCGCACCTGTTTTCCCGACGCCGCTTCCCACAGGCGGACGGTGCAGTCCGGCATCGCGGCCCCCCCGGGCAAGAGCATGTCCTCGACACCATTGCCGGCGGCCAGCAGTTTGCCGTCCGGAGAGAAGGCGACACAGGAGACGTCGGGCCGATCGACGGCCAGCGTGCGGACGGACCTGCCCGAGGCGGCATCCCACAGGCGCACCTCCCGGTCCTGGTGGGCCCCGGAGGCGAGCAGCCGGCCGTTGGAGGAAAACGCCACCGTCGCGACCCGGCCCTTGTGTCCGCTCAGGCGCAGGCGTTCGACGCCGCCGGCGGTGTCCCAGAGACGGAGGGCGCCGTCGGCGCAGCCCGTGAGCAGGGCCTTACCGTCGGGGGAGAAGGCGACGGCGGCCACCTCGCCCTGGTGGCGGGCGAAGGGACTGGACTCGCGCCCCGTGCCAGCGTCCCACAACCGCACCACGCGCTCCCAGCAGCCCGCCGAGGCGAGCGTCTTGCCATCGGGGGAGAAGGAGAGCTGACACACCGGGCCGTGATGCCCCGTACAGCGCCGCAGTTCCTTCCCGGAGGCCACGTCCCACAGTCGTATCGTCGCGCCCCAGTCGCCGTCTCCGGTCGCCAGCACCTTGCCGTCGGGCGAGAACAGGACGGACCCAATGGATGCCTCATGTCCTTCGAGGCAGCGCACCTCGCGGCCGGTCGCGGCGTCCCAGAGGCGGACGGTACGGTCGAGGACCGACCCGGAGGAGGCGATCAGCTTGCCGTCCGGCGAAAAGGCGACGGCGTACGTCCCTTCGCGGTGGCCCTCCAGCGGGCGCCGCTCCTTGCCGGTGCCCACGTCCCACAGCCGGACCGCTTTCCCGCCCGTCACTGCGAGCGCCTTGCCGTCCGGGGAGAAGGCCAGGCGGTACGCGCGTTCCGCGCTGAACTGATACAGTTCGCGCCCGCCGGCCACGTCCCACAGCCGCACGGTGTCCTGGCGGTCGGGGGCGCCGCTGCTGAAGTCGGTTTCCCCGGCGGCGAGGGTCTTGCCGTCCGCGGTCAAGGCCAGGACGATCACCGAGTTGTGCGCCTTCCGCTCCGGCAGGTCGCGCAGTACCTTGCCGGTGGCCGTCTCCCAGAAGCGGATGCCGTCGCCGTCGCTGGCCGAGATCAGCACCTTGCCGTCGGGCGACCAGACGAGGGTGCGGACCCAGCCCTTCCGCTGCAGGCGGCGCACCTCCTTGCCGGTGGCCGCTTCCCACAGGCGGACGGCGCCGTCGTGCCCCCCGGAAGCGAGCAGCCGGCCGTCGGGCGAGAAGGCGGCGCAGGAGACGTTGCCCCCGTGGGTGAACCGATCGCTGCCCAGGCGGAGGACGGCCCCGGGCGGGAGGGGGTCGTTCGGGGGAGGGAGGCCGGCTCGCTTCGCCTCCTGCGCCGGCGGTTGCGCGTCCTGGCCCACGCCGGAGTCCCCCGGGAGCGAGGCGAGCGTCGCCGACGCCACGACGCCGACGGCGGCCAGCAGGATCAGGGCGGCGAGAGCCTTGAGCCTGGCCGTGAACAGGGCCGGCACGGCTGCTCCCGCCAGCAGGGCGCCCCTCACGCCGCACGCCGAAGCCAGCGCCGTGGCCCGGACCGTGGAGAGGACCAGCCGGGCCGGTACGGCGGCGGCCTCTCCCGCCAGGACGGCCGAGAGCAGGCCGGTGGAAACCGCCAGCCCGTGCCGCTCCAGCCGCCGCCGCAGCAGGTCGCGGGCGCCGGCCAGCCGCGACGTCAGGGTGCTTTTGGGCCAGCCCAGCGCGCGCGCCGCCTCGTCGTGGGTCTTGCCTTCGAGGTAGCAGAGCACCACCGCCGCCCGGTACTTCTCCGGGAGCCGGCCCACTTCCTGGGCCAACACGGTCTGCAACTCCCGGCGGCCGGCCTCGTCGGAGGGATCCGGGGCGGACGCCTGCGGACAGCTCGATTCGCGGGCGTGCCTGGCGGCGGCCCGATCCCTGGCCCGCAGGGCGATCCGCCGGGCCACCCCGTAGAGCCAGGCGGCGAGGGAGCCCTGCCGGCGGATCGACACCGCCTTGCGGGCCAACGTGAGGAAGGTGGCCTGGAAGGCGTCCTCGGCGTCCTGCTCGTGGTGCAGCAGGCGGCGGCAGACGCCGAGCACCATCGGCCCGTGCCGCTGGAGGAGGAGGGTGAACGCGGCCTCCGCGCCGCAAGCGCGGAAGTGCCCCAGCAGTTCCACGTCGCTCAGGTCTCTCCCCGCCCGCGCCTCGGCCAGGCCGCGCAGCCGACGGAGGAGGTGTGTCAACGTCGCCGTCATGGTCGCAGCCCTCCCGCATGGTCCCTTACCGACTATAGTGCGGCGACGGGCGTTCTTGAACGAGCGTTTCCCGAATTTTCCAGCGACGGGCGCGTGCGGCGCGGCACGGTTGACGCCGGGCCGCTCGCTCCGCATTCTGGACGGAGGGACGCACACGGCAAACGAGACGGAGGGGCTGTGGCCCAATTCTTGCTGGGCTCTTCACGTCGGGTAGCGGGGAGGCATTGCTGCCTCCCCGCCCCCCAAGAACTGTACGGGCGCCTTTCGACGCATACAGCTCAAGCATTGGCCAACGCACCTCGCGGCACGCGGTCCCCCGCATTGGCCTTGCGGTCAACCTGTACG
>JBBRPS010000463.1:0-8349 GCA_038227745.1 Gemmatales bacterium
CCTCAAGGCGCACCCGCTGGCTCGCCTCGAGGACTTTACACCGCTCTCGGCATGTCCTTCGCGGAAGAGAGGCACGGCGAAGGCCCACTGCACCGCGCCGCCCGCATTGGCGATCTCGTGTGGTCAATTAAGAAAGAGCTTTTCAGCCACCAGGCGAGTCGCCGCCTCGTTGTCCGCCGGATCACCTCGGGCCGGAAGGTCATCGGAAAGCTCCGCCGACGCTTCCCCTCACGACGCTCCGGCTGTTCCCCTCACCGGGCCTTGAGGCGGACCGCCGCGGCGGCGGGGCCGCCCGGGCCGAACCTTGCCAGCCTCTCTGCCTCGCCCTCGTTGGTGATCCCGGACTGGACGAGCGTGTGATACCCGGGCCGGGCCAACTCCATCGCTTCCCACTCCGTCTGCTCACAGACGGCGTTCATCCCGTCCGTTTTCCCGTGGAGGGTCATCTTGTAGACGACCCACGATATAACCTTCTCCGTCTTCGTCATCGCGTCCCTCCCCGTTCGGCTCACCCAGGAGCGCAAAAGATTAATATACCACACAATCGTGTGCCGAGCAAGGAAACGCGGCACGCGCGGCAGCCCTCTCCCTGGTATTTTACGGCGCCGTATGGTGGAATGAGTATACTGCCCTGGCCGCGGCGGTCGCGGCTCGACGAGGCGACAAGCAGGAGACGGCATGGCCATCACGAACGGGCAACAGGGAGTGCTGCCCTCGATCCTGGACCGCCTGATCGACCCCCAGTCGAGCGGCACCGAAGCGCGGCAGGGCTACAGCCTCGCGCAGATCCTCGAGGTGGTGCGCCGCGACCTGGAAGATCTCCTCAACACCCGGCAGACGGTGACGCGGCTGCCGCGCGACCGGTCGCGCCTGGCCAACTCCATCTACGCCTTCGGCCTGCCCGACCTGGTCTCGCTCAACGCCATCACGCCGGCGCAGCGCGAGGAGATCGCCCGCACCCTCGAGCTCACCGTGAGCCGCTTCGAGCCGCGCCTGCGCGACGTCCGCGCCACGCTCATGCAGAATGAGGAGGACGCCAAGCAGCGCGCGATCCGCTTTCGTATCGACGCCAAGGTCGGCGCCGACCCCGCGCCGCACGCCACCTTCGACAGCGTCCTGGAACTGACCACCGGGCAGCACTCCGTCCGTCCGGCCTGACCATGAGCGATGCCCTCGAAAGCTATTACGAGCGCGAGCTGGCGTTCGTGCAGGAGTTTGCCCAGCGATTCGCCCTGCAGTTCCCCGCCGAGGCGGGCCGGCTGCTGCCCGACTACGGCCTGACCGTCGATCCCCACGCGGAGCGCTTCATTGAGGGCTTCGCCCTCCTCGCCGGCCGCGTCCGCTACAAGATCGACGGCGAGTTCCCCGAACTGACCGAGTCGCTGCTGGGCGTCCTGTACCCGCACCTCCTCACGCCCGTGCCGTCGCTGGCCATCGCTCAGGTCGAACCGTACCCGTTTCGGCCGACGCCGCCGACTGGGGCCGTCGTCCCGCGCGGCACGCGCCTGCGCACCCGGCCGCTCGGCAAGCCGCCGCAGCCGTGCCGCTGGCGCACCGGCTACCCCGTCACCCTCTGGCCCGTCGTCCTGACCGACGCCCGCGTCCTGCCGGCCCCGCTGCCCTACGGCATGAGCCCGCCGCCGCGTACCGCCGCCGCCCTTGTGCTGCGCCTCGAGTGCGACGGCGGCCTGCGCTTCGGCGACCTCGCCCTCGACCGCCTGCGATTCTACCTCAGCGGCGAGAAGCAGATGATCGCCAACCTCTACGAGCTGCTCTTCAACCACGTCGCGCGCGTCGTCGTCCGCGACCCGGACGACCCGGGTAAGGCGCCGGTGGTGCTGTCGCCCGCCGAGTGCCTGGCGCAGGTCGGCTTCGAGCTGGACGAGGGGCTGCTGCCCTGGCCGGAGCACTCGTTCGTTGGCTACCGGCTGCTGACGGAGCTGTTCAGCTTCCGCGACAAGTTCCTGTTCGCCGACCTCGGCGGCTGGGAACAGGTGCGCCGGGCCGGCTTCGGGGCGCGGGCGGAGGTCGTCCTGTTCCTCAACCAGACGCAGGCGAACGTCGAGCAGGGCGTCAGCGCCCGGACCTTCCTCCTGGGCTGTACGCCCGTGGTGAACCTGTTCGAGCAGAGCGCCGAGCCGGTTACGGTCACGCACACGCGCCCGGAGTACCGCCTGGTGCCGTCGCGCGCGACGCCGCTGGGCGCCGAGGTCCACTCCGTGGACGCGGTCGCCTACCTCGACCCGGGGCTGCCCGGGCCGCTGGAGGTCCGGCCGTTCTACCGCTTCGGCCACGACGAGACGCGGCAGACGCGGCACGCCTTCTACTACGCATCGCGGCGGGCCTCGCCGGTCGCCGACGACCGCGGCACGGAGGTCTACCTGGTGCTGATCGACCGCGCGTTCGACCCGCGGCTGCCGTCCGAGGCGATGCTGGACGTGCGGACGACGTGCAGCAACCGCGACCTGCCCAGTCGCTACCAGCGCGGCGGCGATGTGCTGCTGCCCGAGGGCGCGGCGCTGCCGGGGTCGGTGCGCTGCCTGCAAGCGCCGACGCCGCCGCTGCGGCCGCCGCTGCGGCGGGCGGCCCACTGGCGGCTGCTGGCGCAGAACGTCCTCAACCACGTCCCCCTGTCCGACGCCGCGGAGGGGCGGGCGGCCTTGCAGGAGATCCTGCGGCTCTGCGACTTCGCCGACCCGGCGGCGGGGCAGCAGCTCCTGACCGCCGTCAACCGCCAGATGGTCGAGGGCATCGTCGGCCTGCAGGCCCGGCGCGTCCTCGGCCGGGCGCGTGGCCGCGAGCGCTTCGGCTACTGCCGCGGCACCGAGTTCACCCTGGACCTCGACGAGCAGAAGTACGTCGGCAGCGGCGCCCTGCTGTTCGCCTCCGTGCTGGAGCGCTTCCTGGGCCTGTACGCCGCCGTCAATTCCTTCAGCCAGCTCGTCGCCCGGACCAGACAAGGAGAAGGGATCCTGAAGAAATGGCCGCCGCGCGCCGCGGAGCAGCAGCTCCTGTAACCCCGCCCGCGTCTGGGGCGGCAGGGGCGACGCCGTCCCTCACGGAGCGTCCGTGGCGCGAGCGGCCGGCCGTGCCAGGGTTTTTTCGGACGATGCTGCTTACCGGCTCGGGGGCGGCGCCTCTTCCTTGCGCAGCTTGCAGGCACACGGCCCCTGCAACCAGGTCTGCCCGGCCATCGCGCGGGGGCAGCTCACGGCTTCGCTTCGGGGACGGGGGCGCCGTGGGCGAAGGTGCGCGTGCCGAAGTGATGCACGAACAGGTCACGGCACACCGCCAGCGAGTACCCCGCCTGCCGCGCCTTGCTGCTCAGCACGTCGGTGTCAAAGAGGCCCAGGCCCTCGCTCTCCAGCAGTGGCCCCAGCCGCCCCAACACCTCGCGCTTGAGCAAGAGGCAGAAGCCGCCCAGGCGCTCGGCCTGCAGCCACTTGCCGCGCTCCTTCTCCCGGAACTGGCGGGCGAAGGTGTGGACGGCGCTGACATCCACCAGGGGCTCGAGTGGGCCGGCGGAGTCACGGCCGACCTTGCGCGGGCCGACGCGGTAGGGGACGGCCTCGACGAGTTGGGGGGGTGCCGCGTAGTTGCTCATCGGCCCGGCCAGCCCGACCCCGAAGGATAGCGACGCCAGGGCGACCAGCTGCGTCAGCCAGCCCTCCGGCACCACCGTGTCATTGTTCAGCAGCACCAGGTAGTCGCCGCGCGCCTGCGCCAGCGCCTCCTTGCAGGCGGCGGGGATGTCGAGGTCGGTGGCGGCGCGCACCACCTCGACGCGGCAAGGGGCCGCGGCGGCCAGGCCGGCGAGGTACTCGGCGGTGCCGTCCAGCGAGCCGATGTCGAGGAAGATCAGCTCGAAAGGGGGGCGGGTGTGCCGCAGCACGCTGGGGACACAGAGCTTGGTGTACTCCAGTTGGCCGCAGCAGGGGATGAGGAGGGACGCGAGTCCCGTGCCGGCGACGGCGGGGAGCTGGCCCTGCGGCATCGGCGCCGGCTGCCCGGGGGCGCGCTCGGCATTCGGCTGCACGACCACGACGCTGTTGCTGCCCATGTCTGAGGTCTCCGGATGTTTGCCTCGTGGGTCAGGACTCCGCTCCTGATGGGTCGATGTCAGGATTGGAGTCCTGACCCACAACACCTGATCTGTGTTCAGCGACGTTGCTCTGTGGCCGCTTCCCCGGCGCCGTGCTCGGCGGTCGGCCTGTCCTGCGTGGTGGCGTACTTGCTGACGAGGTTGAGCAGCAGCAGGTACTCCTGGCGGCGCTTGCCCTCCAGGCCGCCGAGCACCTCCGCCTGCTTCTGCACCAGCCGCTCGCGGTACTCCCCCGTCTTGTCCAACTCCAGCCCCTCGGCGATGACCCGGAGGGCCGCGGCGTAATCCCGCTGGCGCTGGTAGACCCAGGCCAGGTTGTACCGCGCCCGCACGTCACTCTCGTTCACGCGGAGGGCGCGACGGTAGGCGCTCTCGGCCTCGGCGGTGCGGCCCCACTCGAACAGGCCGTCGCCCAAAGTGCTCCACAGTTCCGCCGAGCACGCCGGGTTGAGCGCCAGCGCCACCTTGGCCAGGTCCACCCCCGCCTTGACGTCCCGCAAGGAAAAGATCAGGAACATCGCCACTTCATTCAGCAGCACCCAGTTGTACGGCTGCTGCTTGAGGGCGTCGCGGTAGAACGTCGCCGCCAACTCGAACCGGCCCACGCGGGCGCAGCCCCGCGCCTTGTCGATGTGTTCCTGCTGCCGCCCCTGCGCCGCCGCCCCGAAGCGCTCCTCGAAGCGCAGCCGCGTCGCCATGTCCGGCTGGCGGCTGAGCAGCCGCGTGTGGATGCCGCGGGCCGCCTCGTCGCCCGAGGGCTCCAGCAACTGGCAGCGGCCGCCGTCGGCGAAGAAGGCGTGCAGCAGGGGGAAGTTGACGCCGACGAAGGTGGCCAGGCTGAAGCGCTGGTGCTCGAACTCGTCTTCCCGCGTCGTCTGCGTCTGCCCGTAGTCGTTCACCAGGATGAAGCCGTTGTCGTGGACGAGGTCGAGTAACCGCTCCAGCGACTGCAGGGCGCCGTAGGAGTGCAGCAGGCGGCGGGAGTGGCCGCGGGCGTGGTCGAGGGCGAAGGCGCCGTGGGGCAGGGAGGGGACGTCCACAGGGCGGTAGTCGTACTCCGAGGCGAACAGGCCGTACACCTCGAGCAAGTCGCGCTCCGCCTCGGGGCCGCCCTTCTTGGCGCGGTCGGCGAGTTGGGCGGCGGTCAGGTCGGTGAAGTCCTGCAGCTTGACGTTGCGGGCCACGCAGGTGCGCACACAGAGCTGACGCCGTTGCTCGCCATCGAAGTCGAGGACGGCGGCGGGCAGGCAGTCGAGCAAGTAGTTGAGGAACACGGCGCGCAGCGGCCTGCCCGGTTGGCCGCGGAACATGAGGTCCCTGGAGAGGGTGTCGCCGGGGCACAGGGCGTCCACGAGGCGGAGGCGGTAGCGGCCGGGGTGGTTGGCGAGGACGCCGTGGCGGCAGACGTCGCGGAGCATGCGCTCGGAGCGGTCGGCGGCGATGTAGGTCAGCCGCCCGTAGTAGTCCTTGCCGTGCTTGTCACAGAGGGCCATGAAGGCGTCGAGGAAGTAGCGGGCGAACAGGCCGACGCCGATGCCCAGTTCCAGCACGAAGAAGTCGGGTTCCAGGGTGCCGTCCTTGTCGGCGGCGGCGAGGGCGGCGAAGAAGACCTCGGCGGCGTTGGTGGACAGGCCGCCGTCGTTGTTGACGACGAAGGGGACGGGGTGGGCGTCGGACAGGAAGGCCTTGTTGCCGCGCTGGCGCAGGTACTCCTGCCCCAGCCGCCACTCCAGGCTCTCGGCGAGAGGTACGAAGTCCTGCACGACTTCGCGGCTGGCCTGGGAGCGCGCCAGGATCTCCTCGGCGGAGGAAGGGCGGGCGGGGACCGCGGGGGGACGTTTGGTGGTGCCGGTTGCCATGGTGCGACTCCAAAGGGGAGGTTCAGTCCAGAGTGTTCACGGGCGTGGCGAACCATCGAAGGGAATAACTCGCCGTATTGAGCCGCGTTCCCTTCCCGGGACTCATTTGTTCTTGACCAGGCGCGTGAGATCCCACAATACGATCGGTTGCTTCTCTCCGCAAGTGGCGAGGATGGTGCCGGCCGGGTTGACCGCCAGCCCGCACACCGGCGCGGCGCGATGCCGTACGTGACCCAGCAGGCGGCCACTGCCATCCCACAGCTTCACGTTGCCCACGCGGTCCGCCGTGACGAAGACGTGCGCAGACGGAAAGATGGTCAACCCGGCGATCTCCTGGTCATGCCCGCGCCATTGCCGGATCTCCTCTTTCTTCTTGACGTCGAACACAATGAGCAGGCCGTCCTTCGTCGCCCCCATCAGGAGGGCCTTGTCGTGGGAGAACGCCAGGATACGGATGTTATGGTGCAACGCCAGGCCGATCTCGCCGAGTCGATGCTTCAAGGAGTCGTCCAGGAGAGTGATTTCACGGGCGGAGCACAGGGCGGCGAGTTCGGCATCGGGGGTGACCGTGAACGCCTCCTCAAAACCGTAGAGGAAGCGCGTGGCCGTGCGGTTCGTCGTTACATCCCAGCGCTGGATAATCTCGCAGGTCGAGCCGACCGCAAAAAGCTGGCCTTCCGCGACAAAGGAGAGGTGCCCGACCCCGCAGGCGGGGAACTCCAGGACCTTGAACTGGTTCAGCGTTTTCCCTTCGCGCGACAGGACGGCCACCCCCCCGCGAACGTCGCCGGCGGCGATTTGCGCGCCGCTGGGGGACAACGCGAGGTGGGACAAGCGCGATTCGTTGGGGCAGGGGATCTCCCTGTCCACACGCTTCGTCTTGACGTCCCAGGCGGTGACCACGTACTGCTTCCGCTTGTTCCGGGCGGCGCCCGCGGCCCACAGCGTCCGGCCGTCTGGAGAGAACGTCAGGGCGTACAGGTTCGCCTCGCCCCCGAGTTTCGCGAGGGCGTAGCGCTCTCCCAGGGGGTCCTTCTGGGGTGGCTGGGCGGCGTCTTGTCGCATCGGTACCGCCAGGTAGACGAATAACGCCACGCCCACGAACACCACGAGCGGTTTCATGCTACCCACCTTCCCTTCGCGGTAGTCATTTGCCCTTGAGCAGGCGCGTCAGGTCCCACAGCACGATCGGCTGCTTCTCCCCGCACGTGGCGAGGACGGTGCCGGCCGGGTTGACCGCCAGCCCGCACACCGGCGCCGCCCGGTAGCGCACGTGACCCAGCAGGCGGCCCCCGCCGTCCCACACCTTGACGTTCCCCACGCTGTCGGCGGTGACGAAGGCGCGCGCGGCCGGCAGACCGATCAACGCGTAGATGTCCGTGTCGTGGCCTTGCCATTCCCGCACCTCCTCCTTCTTCTGGACGTCGAACAGGTGCAGCAGGCCGTCGTCCGCCGCCCCCATCAGGAGGGTCTTGTCGTGGGACAGCGCCAGGGAGCGGATGTTGTGGCCCGCCGGCAGCGCGATGGCCCCGAGCCGCCGCCGGAAGGAGCCGTCGTGGAAGGCGACCTCGCGTGCGGAGCAGAGGGCGGCGAGCTTGGCGTCGGCGCTGAGCGCGAACGCCTTCAGGCCGCGGAACAGGTATGTGGAGGCGCGGCCTGTCGCGATGTCCCAGCGCTGGCCCACCCCCGACGTCGAGCTCACCGCAAACACCTGCCCTTTCGCCGCAAAGGCGAGGTGGCCCGGGGAAGTGCGACCCTCCATAATGGTGAACGTGTTCAGCGTTTTCCCGTCGCGGGACAGGACCACCACCGCCCCGTCCGTGTCGGCGGCGGCGACACGGGTCCCGGTCGGGGACAGGGCGAGGTGGGAGAAGCGCGACGCGCCCGGGCAGCCGACCTCCCTGCCCACGCGCCTTGTCTTGACGTCCCAGGCGGTGACCACGAACTCCTTCCGCGCGTTCTCGACCGACCCGGCGGCCCACAGCGTCCGGCCATCCGGAGCAAAGGCCAGGGCGTACACGCGCGCCTCCTCCCCGAGGGTCGCGAGGACGTAACGCTCGCCCAGTGGGTCCGTCTGGAGTGGCTGGGCGGCCTCGTTCCGCATCATCACCGCCAGGTGGACAACGAACGACAGGCCCATGAGCACCAGGAGCGCTTTCACGCCGCCACCTCCCTTCTCCCGGCGGTCATCGGCCCTTGAGCAGGCGCTTGAGGTCCCAGAGCACGACCGGCTGCTCCTCTCCCGAGGTGGCGAGGATCGTGCCGGCCGGGTTGACCGCCAGCCCGCACACCAGCTTGGGGCCATACCGCACATGGTTCAGCAGGCGGCCAGCGCCGTCCCACAGCTTCACGTTCCCCACGCAATCGGCGGTCACGAAGACGCGCGCG
>JBBRPS010000464.1:0-8339 GCA_038227745.1 Gemmatales bacterium
GCCCTCGGTCGATGCGGGGCCGGCCCCCTCCCCTTCCCGCTGGCGGCGGCTACAATACGGGGCACGGGCAGAGCAGGGGCGGCATCCCCCCGGGAGCAGAAAGGGGACGCATCTCAAATAATACGAACCTGGAATTCGTATTATTTGAGATGCGTCCCCTTTCTGCCTATTCCTTTCTGCCCCTTTCTGCCCCTTTCTGCCCCCAGGTGAGCGCGACCGACCTTGGCTCGGCCGGCTTTACCCAGACGCGCGTCTGGAGCAACGCAGCCGGCTACGCCCCTCGTCGGCCAACGGCGGCTGGTCGGTCGGCGGGCTGCCGTTCCTGCTGGGGGACGGCTCGGGCACCGTCCTCGCGGTCAGCGGCGGCACCGCCCGCTACCCCGAGAAGACGAAGCCGTTGCTCGAGCCGACGGCCAGCAGTCCGCCGTCGTTGGGGGCGGGATAGGCGAGGAAGTCGATGTCGTCGAGGTTGCCGACGACCGGCCCGCCCTGGGGGGGCTGGTGCTGGGCAGCGTCACGCTGTACTGGGCCACGCCGGCGGCGCTGAAGCGAGTGAGCGTCCGGCCCCAGTCGGCCGTGTAGATGAGGCCGTTGGTATCGACGGCGATGGCGCGGTAGTCCTGCGCGACGGGGGTGGACGAGCCGGAAGGGGTGACGCTGGCGGGCAGGGTGACCGTGCGCAGCAGCGCCAGCGAGGACGGGTCGTAGACGCGCAGGGTGCGGGAGGCGTCGAGTGCGTAGAGCTTGCCGTCCAGGCCGGCCGCCACGTCGATGGGCTGGAAGTCGGTGGCGAAGCGGTCGGAGGTGCCGTCGGCCAGGTTGAAGCGGACGACCCCCTGCTCCGCGTCGCCGGCGGTGCTCATGTCGGTAGCGAAGGCCGAACTGCCGAGGACCGCCAGCCCGCCGTAGCTGACGTTGTTGACGGTGCTCCAGCCGGCCGGCCCGGCCGTGTTCGACCAGGTGCCGGCCGCGGCGTCGTAGGCGCTGAGCTGCGGGGAGAAGGTGCCGTTGTAGACCAGCGGCTGCCGACCGTTGAAGGCCAGGTCGCGGGCGAACTCGGTGCCCCCGGTGATCGGGATGGAGACCGACCGGATCAACGACCCGCTGGTGGTGTATTCCTTGAACAACGACCCGTTCGCCGAGGCCATCTGCGTGGAGATGTAAAGGCCGGTGACCGCCGGAGCGAGGCGGTCCTCGAGCAGCTCCAGGTGGAGGCGCGGTCGGCGAGTGGTTCGGGAGGAATGAGTCGGGCGGCGCGTCAGCAGGGAGAGGAAGCTGCGCATCGGCAATCTCCAGATCAGCCCGGCATCGCTCGACGGGGCGGTAGTGCGAGTCATCGGTTGCACGTCGCCACTGTCTGCGCTGACAGGCTAGAGCCTATTGAGCCAGGACGCGGTCGGAATGTCAAACCCAGGCAGACCGTTTTGAGCCAAAAGTCCGGCGTGCCCGTCAAAGATCGAGAACAGAATATGCGCGAGAGGACGGACCGGCAACTCCGCGCGTGAAAAGTGCCGGGCGCGGCGGATGCGGAGAAGTCCAGTCCCCGTTCGTTTAGCCGCGCGCGGTGAGCCAGATCCCGCTACGCGGGGGGCGAGCGTTCTCGGCGCCCCGCCGCCGGGGATGAACACGGCTGATTCGACCAGACGCCGTCCGCTCCGCGGCGCGAAAACGCATTACCCTTCTGTTACGCCTCGCCCGCAGCAGGTATGATGAAGGGGCCGCCGGGGTGTCCCCGGTGCTCCCCTCCGCTGACGGCCAGGAGGACCGTGCCATGCCCCGGACTGCTCTTGCTCGCCCACCTTTCCCCGCCCGCAAGGTCTGCCTCGCCCTCCTGCTCGCGGCCGGGACCTGGGGCCTGGTCGGCACGAGAGACGCGCGCGCCCAGCCGAGCGAGACCCGCCGCGAATACTTCACGCCTGGCCTCACGGTCGAGACCGGCGCCCGCCGCGGCGCCTGCGACGTCCTCACCTTCAGCGCGGACGGCAAAACTCTCCTCGCGGTCGGCGACGACAAGGTCGTCCACCAGTGGAAGCTCTCCCTGGAGAAGGGGCTGGAGCCGGGCGAGCCGCTCCGCTGGCGCACCTGGCACGAGGCGCGCGGCAGCATCTACGCGATGGCCCTGTCGCCCGGCGACAACCGCTACGTCGCCATCGGCGGGCAGGGCATGGCGCCGGGCGCCGTCGCCGTCCTCGACCGCGCCGACGGGGGCAAGATCCGCCACAGCTTCACCGGCGCGAAGAACAGTGCGGCCGGCACCATCTGGTCGATGGGCTACTCGCCGACCGGCCGTCAGGTCGCCTACGGCGTGCAGGACGGCACCGTCTGGCTCTGGGACCTCAAGGACGGCAAGGAGACCGAGCCGCGCCTCCTCGGCCGGCACAAGGGCGGACCGTACAACTACGTCCGCCTGGTGACGTACCTCAACGCGCAGCACCTCCTCTCGGTCGATACGAACGGCAGTGCGCTGCGCTGGCCGGTCGCGGCGCCCGGCGAAACGTCAGAGCCGGCGCCGCTGTTCCGCTTCGACGCCTCGTCCCTCTACCGCGTGGTGCTGAGTCCGGACCGCAAGTGGCTGGTCGGCGTCGGCGGCGGCGGCAAGGGCGCCGCCTGGCTGGAGCTGCGCTCGATGCCCGACGGCGCGGTCAAGCGCTTCGCGCCCCTGCCGCGGGGGGAACTGCCCCACAACATCGCCTTCACCAGGGACTCGAAACGCCTGGCGGTCGGCGTCCGCCTCATGGCCGCGCCCGTGAAGGGCGCCAACAACTTCTACAAGGAAACCACCGACAAGGTCTATCTCTGCGACCCGGCCGACCCGGGACTGCGGCTGTCGCCCGGGCCGACGCCGACCTACCACCCCGAGGCCCTGGCCTTCCATCCTGATGGCGTCCACCTGGCCATCGCGGGCGGCGACGACCACGAGACGGCGGTGTGGGACGTGCGCACCAACACCCGGGTGGACGAGAGCCGCGGGCCGGGCAGCGGCCTGTGGGCGGTGGCCCTGTCGCCGGACGCCCGCTACCTCAGCTTCAAGGAGAAGCGCAACCGCGACCCCGCCACCCCCAACGACCGCGGCGCCGGCCCCTGGAAGGTGTTCGACCTGCAGCAGCGCAAATGGGCGCCGCCCAACGCCCTCAAGGCGGAGGCCCCCGCAACGGAAGAGGGCGGCTGGAAGATCCTCCACAGCATCGATCCTGCCCTGGAAGGCCCCGACCTGCCGCCGCTGGAGAAACGGCAGAACGGCTACATCTGGTTCGTCCAGAGCCCGCAGGGGAAGATCTACGAGCTGCCGACGGACAGGCATCGCGACTGGCTGCCGCGCTGCTACGCCTTCTTGCCCGCGGTCAAGGCGGCGCCGGGCGTGCCGGGCAGGCCGGTGCGCCTGGCGGTCGGCCACCTGTGGGGCGTGAGCCTCTTCGACCTGAACGACGACGGCCCGCGGCTGCGCCGCCTGATGACCGGGCACGAGGGCGAGGTGATGGCCCTGGCCCTCTCGGCGGACCGGCGCCGGCTCGTGAGCGCCTCGCGCGATGAAACCGTGGCCGGTTGGAGCCTGGAGGACTGGCCGAGTCACCCCGAGCTGGGGGCGAGCTTCTTCGTGCGCCAGGGGCGGCTGTTCGTCGGCCAGGTGGACGCGGGCGGCCCCGCCTGGGAGACGGGCCTCAGCAAGGGCGACGAGCTGCTCCTCGTCGTCAGCGCCCGTAAAATACTCTACAACAAATCCGGAAAGTACACGAAGAAGGACGTCGGCACGGCCGCCGCCGGCCTCGCCGCCCTGGAGGGGACGGAGCCGGGCAAGGAGATCTACCTGGCGTGGAAGCGCGGCGACGAAGGCAAGCTGATCGAGGCGTTGACCACGGTCCGCCAGCGGCCGCTGTGGCGCTTCTTCCCGACGCGCTCGGGCGACTGGGTGCTGTGGCGCTGGCGCGACTACTACTACGACACCTCGACCAACGGCGACTACCTCATCGGCTGGCAGCGGAACTACGACGATCCGTACCGCCGCCCGGAGTTCTACAAGGCCGAGCAGTTCCGCAAGGAGTTCCACAAGCCGGAGCGCGTCAAGGCCATGCTCGACGACTGGAAGACCGATCCGGCGCGGGTCGCGTTCCTCGACCTGGAGCCGCCCGCCGTGACCCTGGAGGCGTCCGCGGGGACCGTGACGGACAGCGACCTGGAGGTGGCGCTGACGGCGGTGCCGCGCGGCAGCGGCGAGAACCACCGCCTGACGCGCGTGCTGCTGTGGGTGAACGACTACCTGTTCGCGCAGTGGGCGACGCCCGCGGAACTGAAGCTCGACGCGAAGGGCGCTTTCGTGCGCAAGCGGACCATCCCGCGCAGCCTGCTGCGGCGCGGCGCGAACCTGCTGACGCTGCAGAGCTACAACCAGGGCGACGTGCGCGGCGAGGCGAAGCCGGTGAAGGTGGTGTACGAACGGCCGCCGGTCACGCCCGACCTGTACGGCGTCTTCATCGGCGTCAGCGACTACCGCAAGGCCAGCCCGCGCCTGGCCAGCCTGCACGCCGCCGAGGACGCCCAGGCCATGTTCCGCCTGTGGCTGCGCCGCGCCGGCGCGCTGTACAAGAAGGTCCACCTGGCGCCGCCGCTGCTCAACGGCCAGGCCACGCGCGACAGCGTCCTGCGCCTGCTTCGGGAACTCGAGGGCCGGGTCAAGCCGGACGACCGCCTGGTCTTCCACCTCGGCGGCCACGGCACGCGCCCCGGCGAGCTGCAGAAGCTGCTCAAGCTGCCGCCCGCGCGCCTCAAGGGCCTGGGCAGCTTCCTGTACTGCTGTGCGGACTTCGACGTCGAGCGGCTGCGCGACACCACGGTGAGCTTCGAGGAGCTGTACCTGGCGCTGGTGCGGCTGCCGTGTCACAAGGTGCTGCTGCTGGACACCTGCCACGCCGGCGACACGCGGAGCGGGCTGGAGAACCCCACGTCGAACCCGGTGCGCATCCTGACGCAGGACGGCGTCGGTCCGATCATCCTCGCCGCGTGCCGGCCGGAGGAGAGCGCTTACGAGGAGGGCACGATCGACCTCGGCCGCACGTTCGGCCTGTTCACCGCGGCGATCCGGCGGACGCTGGAAGAGCGGTTCGTTCAGGCGGACCGGAACAAGAACGGCGCGCTGGAGCCGGGCGAACTGTTCGCCCAGGTGTCGGTCCAGGTGCAGACGATGCTGCGCCAGCTCCGCAGCGATGGCGTGCTGACCTCGGGCGACCAGCAGAACCCAATCGCCTTCCTCCCCAGCCTCGGCGAGGGCCTCGAGTTGGTGCGGCGGGAGGCACGGCGCTGAGAATTTGCTGCCGGTTCCGCCGGCAAATGTGCATAGGATAGTAGGAGAGGTTTCGCCACGTGGGTCAGGATTCCAATCCTGACAGATCCATATGTCAGGATTGGAATCCTGACCCACCAGGTCAGCAGGGAGTTCGTCATGAAGCGTCTCATCCGATGGAATCTTGTCGGCAGGTTTGGGGCGGCGGCGCTGGCCCTCGCCGTCTGGTCGGCGGCGGCCCCGCGCGCGCGGGCCGACGTGCTCGACAAGGAAATGCTGGGAAGCTGCGCCACGGTCATGGAGCACCTGCAGAAGCAGGGTTACAAGAACGTCGGCGTGCTGAAGTTCCGCGTGCAGGTGGGCAAGGGGCAGCCGCGCTTCGACGTCGGCCGCCTCAACTCGCTAATGGCGACGCGGCTGGAGAACGCCCTGATCCTGGCCAACGACGAGGAGAACCCGGTCGGCGTGACGCGCGGGGCCAGCCAGGTCGCCGCGAACCGCGATAAGGGTGCGACCTACCTCACCGCCGAGGGTCTGCAGAAGCTGTTCGCGGGCACGTATCCGTTGGCCTGGGGCAAGGAGGTCGTCAAGATCGACGCCTTCCTGACCGGCGTCGTCAAGCTCAGCCCCGACATGGCGAAGGCGACCATCGTCCTGCAGGAGTACACGCCGTCCGCGGCCAAACCGAACGACCTGGCGACTTTCACGGTGCCGACGAACCGCCTGCTGCTCGCGGATCTGAACCGGAACTTTTTCGTGACGAAGCGCTCGCTGGAGAACACGGTCACCTTCGAGGAGGGCGACAAGGAGGCGGTCAAGAGTGCCGTCAAGCCGGACCCCAAGGGCATCGAGCCCGAGCCGAAACAGGGGGCGGACGAGACCCTGGACAGCGTGCTGGAGTTCGACGCCTACTACGACAAGGAGAAGGTCCAGCCCGGGGCGGACGGCCGGCTGCCCACGCCGAAGAAGGGCCAGGAAGTGTACTTCACCCTCAAGGCGAAGGAGCGGCTGGGCGTGATCCTCAAAGTGAACGGCGTCAACACGCTCAGCAAGGAGGGGATGGAGCGCGAGCCGGACGAGTACTCGATGTGGGTGCTGGACCCCGGCGTGCAATACACGATCCGCGGCTACTACACGCCGGACAAGGCGTTCGAGCCGTTCCAGGTGCTGGACGACAGCGAGTCCGCTTTGGCGAGCCTGGCCGACGACAGCAAGCGCGGCAAGATCGAGCTGAGCGTTTTCCGGGCGGCGCCGGTCGAGGCGCTGCCGGACGTGGGGTCGCGGTCGGTGCAGCTCCGTTCGGGGGGGGGGATCCGCGCCGAGAGTTACGCGGAGGCACGGGGGGCGCTGCGCAAGGTGACGTCGGCCCGCCGCTCGCGCGGTCTGATGGTGCCCGGCGAGAACCAGGGCGCCCCGGTCGTCCGCACCACGCCCTTCCAGGGCGTGCTGGCCGGACACCGGACCATCTCGTACTTTGAAACGTCCGCCAAGGCGCCGTAAGGCCGGGTCGGGCGAACAGGTAGCGCACCAGCCGCTCGTGCCTGCGGTACTCGGGGATGACCAGGTCCGCCCCGGCCCGGACCAGCCGATCGCGCTTCCAGGCGTTGACGCCGCAGCGCTTCTCCTCGTCGCTCGCCACCGCCACCGCCACGCCGCCCACCCCCTTCACCTCCTCGATCTCCACGAAGCCGTCGCCGAATCCCAGCAGCTCCTCGCCGCGCAGCCCGTGGTTGTGGAGAATCGCGTCGATGATCATTTTCTTCGAGAAGTTTTCGTAGTCGTCGAGCGCTCCGTAGACGTGCTCGCCGAAGTAGGGCGCCACGCCGAGCAATTCGGCCTCGCGGCGGACGTACTTCAGGTCGGTGCCGCTGGCGAGGTACAGCGTCACACCGCGCCGCCGCAGCCCGTCCAGCAGGGCGTGACTGCCGGGGACCGCCCACTCCTCCGCCCGCGCCGCCCCCGACGCCAGCGCCGCCAACCGCCCCTCGATGCGCGCCATCAGCAGGTCGTGGTAGCGGTGCTTGTACGCCAGCGGCTCCAGCGGACGGCCGCCGCGGCGGCGCACCTCCTCGGCGAGCTGGATCATCTGGTAGATCGTCTGCCGGCCGTTCAGGCGCATCACGAAGTCCTCGACCGCCGCCGTCAGCTGGTCCTCCGTCTCGGCGGTGCCGGTCTCGCGCAGCGCCTCGACCATCATGGGGATCATCACCTGCGGCCAGCCCTCGCGGATCAGCGACAGCGTGCCGTCGAAGTCGAACAGCACCGAACGGAAGCGGCCGCGCGGCAGGTCGGGGCGGAGGACCTCGATCTCGTCGTCGATGAAGAGCGTGTGCATTCGGCATTTCCCTCACGAGAGGACTGCGGGGCGGGGCGGCGCGTGGCAATAGGGGCAAGTTGAGTGGGATCCGGCGTGCAGCAGTTCGTTATAGTCGAGGGAGGGCGAAAGGGACATGCCCGGCGAACCCGGTCGCCGGAGCGTCCCGGTCCTCGGAAGCGGAGGGAGGGGCCAGATGCGTGTACCGCTTTTCCTCGCCGACCAGCAGGTCGCCTTCGAGACCCTCCACCATCCGCCCGCCTTCACCGCCCAGCGGCGCGCCCGCTACCTGCACGTCCCCGGCCAGTACGTCGTCAAGAGCGTGCTGCTGCGGGGGCCGTCCGGCTGTCTCCTGGGTGTGCTGCCCGCCACCGCACAGGCCGACCTGGAGCTGCTCGGGCGGGCGCTGGGCGGCCCGGTGCGCCTGGCGGAGGCGGAGGAGATCCCCGAGTTCTTCCGCGACTGCGAGTGGGGCGTCCTGACGCCGTTCGGCCGCCTCTACGGCCTGGAGACGCTGCTGGAGGACGCGCTCGACCCGGACGCGCTGATCGTCTTCGAGTCGCACATGCACGCCGAGGCCATCCGCATGAGGTGCGGGGACTATGAGCGGCTGGAACGGCCGCGCCGCCTGCGCTTCGCCCGCCGCCCCGACCCCGGGCGCAAGGCCCCCCCTGTTTAGCCGCGAGCGGTGAGCCAGATCCCGCTGCGCGGGGGGCGAGCGCGGGCCTCGCGCAGCGGGATCTGGCTCAC
>JBBRPS010000465.1:0-8338 GCA_038227745.1 Gemmatales bacterium
CCAGGTCTACCTCTACGTGACCCGGCGGCACTGGGGCCTCGCCCTGGAACTGGTCGAGGAGCCCCTGGCCCGGTGGGAGCGGCGCTGGGGGAAGACGGCCGACGACGCCGCCCGCGACGCCAAGATCGACCAGCTGGAGGCGGCCCACCGGCGCGGGTACGAGGCGGAGATCGCGGGCGTCCTCCGCGGCTGGGGTTTGGCGGCCCTGCCCCCGACACGCGGCAAGTGAGGGCGGCGGGAGAAATCGTGCGAGGTAGCACAACCGATGGGCTGGGAACGGCGGCAGCGCGGCGGGATGTACTACTATCAAGAGCGTCCGCATCAACGGCCGGCCGCGCAAAATCTACTGCGGGACGGGACCCGCCACCGAGACCTACGTCCGGCAGGAGGACGAGCAGCGGCAGGCCAAGCGCGAGGCCCTGCACGCCGAACAGGCCCGAGTCGCGTCGGCCCAAGACGCCCTGGAAGCGCTACGAGCCCTGACGACCCTGCTGGCCGGGGCGAGCTTCCTCCTGGCGGGGCTGCACGAACATCACGGAGAGTGGAGGCGTCGGAAGCGTCATGACGACACCAGCAAAGGCGGCGCGTGAGAAAACGGACCATCGCCCACGACCGGGCAAGGCCGCGGCCCCAGACGCGCGGCGTTCCGGCAAGAGAGCCGGCCCCGCGCCGAAGCCGTCGCCGGCCTGCGCGACTCCCGCCGTCGACGGCGTGCCGGGCGCGCGGGTCGCCTCTCCCGGGGCGACCGCCCTCACCCGGGCGCAGGCCATTCGCGAGTTGGCAGATCGCGCCAACCGCGGCAGCGCGCAGGCCCTGGCAAACTTGCGCCGCCTCCTCGACGACTGCCCGGAGGTCTGGGAGCACGTCGGCGACCTCGCCCGTCACGCCGAGGCGGCCTGGCTCGACCTGGTCGCCGGGGAGGATCACTTGATGCGGGAGTCGGTCAAGCGGCAACTCGAAAAGATGAAGGACGACCTGGCCGGGCTGCGCCCGACGCTGATGGAGGAGTTGCTCGTAAACCAGGTGGTCACGTGCCACCTCGCCGTGCAGCACGCCGAGATGTCCCTCGCCGCCCCTGGCAGCACCTCGCCGGCCCAGACGGCCATCCGGCTGCGCCGTAGCGAGAGCGCGCAGCGGCGTTACTTGAGCGCCCTCAAGACGCTCGCCCGCCTGCGGGCGACGGTGCCCGAGGGCATGGCCCCGCTCAACTCCCTGCGGCTTCACCCTGGCGAGCGCCGGCAGGCGTGAGGGTAGAGCCGGTGTCGCGGGCTGGGAGGGGATTGGCTGGCCCTCGCGCTGGACACGGTGTCCGGTGGGCCTCGGTGCCGTCCGCGTCTCCCATTCTGGTTATGGGGACACGGTTGACCGCGGTAGCACCTCTTTCGCCGACAACGCGGCCTATTTTTACCGCCGTTAAGATAACTGCGAACCCGTTGTCCCGACCGGCGGCTGACGCGGCGGGGGGCTGACGGTCGCCTGGACGGGTCCGCGTGATCCAGGTGAAAGGATCGCGCTCGCCGGCAGCGAGTCGAAGCCACGCAGCGAGCGACGCGCCTCGGTAGAGCGGGTGCGTAAGCGGCCGAGGCGCAGGATCGAGGCCATGAGGAGCCGGTTCACCCGCGGTCAAGGACGAAGAGGGCCGCGTCCGCCTCTGGTTCGGCACGGCCACCCTGCCCAACGGGGACTCGCAAGCGTGGACCGCACGGCGTTCCTCGAAGCGCCGGCGCCGCGGCCCGAAACCGGGAGGGGCCGACCACGGAAGTCCCCCGCCGAGTCGGGGGGATCCCCGCGAGGAAGCGGACACGGGGGAGGCCGCGGAAGGAGAAGTGAACCGGGCGACGTGCCTTATCGGTGCATGGCGCTGGCCGGCTCGTCTATTTGCACCTTCGTCAGGAGAGAACCCACAGAGCTACCACACTGCTCCTCTTGAGGCCCCGCCTGCGCCTGGTACACTTCCCTTGTCCCGCTGGCAGAGACTCCGGTGACTGGGCGACGCCGGGGGCTCTCCGGCGGGACATTTCCTCTCCCGGCGCGAGCCGTCTGGGAGGCCAGCCGGGCGCAGATCAGCCGTCGGGGTGACCTGGGGGGGGCAACCCGCGGCGGGAAAGCAAAGTCTTCCCTGCCAGCTCTCCGGCACGGAACGAAGCCCACCCGCCTCCGCGAAGACGGTGCGGGCATCTGAGGGCAGGATCCGCTTGACCCATAAATTGGACCGGATCCCTCCGGGTTGCTAAGGAGTGAACTGAGATGCCTATTGTGATCACGGGGAACGATGCGAACCAGAACCCACCGGATCCGATCACCGACGCGCCTGCCGCGAAGCCGAAGATCGGGGGCCGGGCGGCCGACACGAATGATGGCGGCGCCCTGTGGTGTGACCACGACGACCCCGGGCTGGCGGGCGCCCCGGGCGAGGACGGCTACCCCGGAATCCCCGGGCAGGCCGGCGAGTTCGTTCGAGTGAGCCGCGGCCCGGGCGATGGCACAGACGCTCGAGATCGCAGGCGTTTCCAGGCCGCCGGGAAGGCCGGCACGAGCCCGAACCGCAGAGGCATCTGCGGGTTGTGACGGTCGCGACCGCCGCACACCGCCAACGCTTCCCCAATTTACCCTTTGACTCGGATTTTCCCCAGGCCGATGATGTACGCGCTCCTGCCACGACGCCCGGGGCCCGCCCCCGGCCTTCTTGGGGGCCACCCTTGCTGGGGGAGTCGCCCGCGATGTCCGTTCACCACTTCTCGGGAGGATGAATCGTGTTCCACAACAACGTCGTGTATTTCGTCCTGGCCGCGACCGTTTCCGCCCCCCTCCTATGCCTGGCCCGCGGCGGGGAAGGGCTGAAGGCCAGGATCTTCGTCACGCCCCCCAAGGCGGCGCCGGCCGGCAGCAAGGTCGGGCCGGGGTTGCACGCCCTCGCCGTCATCGGCGGCACCCTCTACGGCCAGACCAAGACCGGCTCCCTCATCATCGAGGTACCCAAGAATGAAGTCGCCCGTGCCAAGGAGGCGCTGACCGAGATCGGCGCCAAGGTGCGGACGGGATTGACGGCCGCCGACGCCCCGCGCCGCGCCCGGGTCCTCCTCGTCAAATACAAGGACAAGGAGGCCGCCCTCAAGGAATTGAAGGAACTAGGCTACGAGGTCCTCGACGACTACGCGCCGGGCTCGCTGCTCCGCGTCGCCCCGAAGGAGAAGGGCGGTCAGGTGCAGGCCGCCGCCATCAGTACCCTGAGCAAGTCGCCCAACCTCGACCACGTCCAACTTGAGCACATCCTGCGCATCCCCACGCCCATCCGCAAGGAGATGAAGGTCGAGGCGGTCAAGGCGGGCCCCCCGAATGACCCGTTCTTCAAGAGCCTGTGGGCCATGCC
Organism: Gemmatales bacterium; assembly: GCA_038227745.1. Classification (GTDB taxonomy): domain Bacteria; phylum Planctomycetota; class Planctomycetia; order Gemmatales; family Gemmataceae; genus DASPXY01. Next base: position 3,371 of record JBBRPS010000465.1, read on the forward strand.
CGTCATCAAGGCCCTCGAAGCCTGGAAAACGATCCACGACAGCACCGTGACCGTGGCCGTCCTCGACTCCGGCGTCGATTACCGGCACGAGGACCTCAAGGACAACATGTGGACGAACCCGAAGCCCGACCCGAAGAAAAAGGATCTCCACGGCTACAACTTCGTCGATAACAACGGCGACCCCGCGGACAAGAACGACCACGGGACGCACTGCGCGGGGACGGTCGGCGCCCTGGGGGACAACCAGAAGGGGGTGGTGGGCGTCAACTGGAAGGTCAAGATCATGGCCCTCCGCTTCCTGGACGCCAACGGCCAGGGCTCCGACTTCGACGCCGTCCGCTGTATCGACTATGCCATCGCCCGTCCGGGGGTGAAGGTGATCAGTGCCAGCTGGGGGGGCAACGGCGTGGACCAGGCCCTCTACGACGCGATCAAGCGGGCGCGCGCCGAGGGCGTCCTGTTCGTCGCCGCGGCGGGCAACGACGGCAACGATAACGACAACCCGGCGGAGCGGGAGTTCCCCTGCTCCTACTCCATCGATAACGGCACCTTCAAGGCGCTCGACAACATCATCGTGGTGATGGCGGTGGACAAGGGTGACGTCGTCCCGGATTGGAGTGGGTACGGCAAGAAGTCGGTAGACATCGCCGCGCCCGGTGTGGATATCCTGAGCTGCCAGCCCGGCAACCGCTATCAGGCCATGGACGGCACGTCGATGGCGACGCCGCACGTGGCCGGGGCCGCGGCGCTGGTGTGGTCGCACCCGAAATACGCCAAGAGCGACTACAAGGCGATCCGCAAGCTGCTCACCGACAACGCCCGCAAGGTCACGGGCTTGAAGTGCTCGAGCGGCGGCGTTTTGAACATCGGGTTCCTCAACGCCCAGGCCGGCAAGGGGGGTGGGACGAAGACTCCGCCGGAGCAGTCCCTGCTCCCGGGGGAGCGGAGAGACGCAGGGAGCGGCCTACCGACGGCCTCCTCGGCTCGAATTGAGCCGCAGCGTCCGGCTACTGGGGTGAGCGGGCGGCAGGCACCCGGCGGGGCGCAGTAGCGTGTTCATGAGTGGCGGACACGAGGGGGTGCATGGAAATGAAGGACGCCGCAGCGCCAGGCGCTGCGGCGTCCTCGGTGTGGCCGGCAAAATCCCCTATCATTCCTTGCTTTTGATGAATTCGACCTTCATGTCGATCCTTGGCACCACGGCGAAACAGGCGGGGGAGGTAATGTTCTGACTCTTGATCTTTTTCCCCGGTGTCTCTTCATGGATGTAAGCCCGCAGCGTGCCGTCGGCCACCCTCACGTCGGTGAACTCGATGGCATAGCCGCCGGTCCGCTTGGCCCCGGAGTACGCCGCCAGGACCATGTGCGTGTTGAAATCGATCTGGGGGATTTCGGGGGACGGGAACGTCCTGGCGTGGGCCGCCTTCCAGGTCTGCTGCCAGTCCTCCGCCGACCGGATGACCTTGGCCTTGGGCTTCATGTTGCCCGTGTTCTGTCTCTGCCACTGCTCAAGGATTTTCACGGCTTGACCCTGGCGGCCGGCCCATACGGGCGCGGCGACGACGATGACGAGAACACAAACTCCAAGAAGTCGCATGACACACCTCCTGACGCCCCGATCTGGTTGCGCTCTTCCCTTCCAGAGCGCCACGCCACCTCCGGAGCAAAAGGGGTGGCTGCGCTGCCCGTATCCCACTGAAGTGCAATTCAGATGCCGACTTGCGCAGCGAAATCCGGTCGTGCCGCTGCGACGACCTTCTGGCCCGCGAACCTCGCCCGGCGGATGCGGAAGGGGAAGCGAATCTGGGCCAGGAGGCCTCTCCTCTAGATTAGACGAGTATAATGGGCAAAGGGTTCTGTTACCAGAGGGATTCCGCCTGCCGTCGCGCATTCCCCGCCCCTCCTATCCATCCCCCGCCGCTTGCGGACCAGCGATCCTTTCCGGGAAGGCGTTACAGGCCGGGCGGCTGGGGGGAAATGGGCGGATTCGCTCACCGCGAACGCCTTTCGCACGAAGTGATGGGGCCTGCCGTTCGACGATTGCCGAGGGGCAGCTTGCGCCGGAAAGCGCCTGTGGCCCTCCCTCTCACACCCCTGGCCTGGATGGCCTCCTGCTCGATTCACCAGCGAAGCCTGTGGAGAATGACCATGTCGCGCGCGCAAACTGTCGCTCTGGCCCTCGCCGTCCTCGTTCTCGGCGGGCTGATCCTCTCGCTGCCCGGCCAGCCGGGGAAGGCCATGCTGTTGGTGACCCCCTCGAAACGCCCGACTGTGGGGGCGGACAGGAGGCTGAGTCCGCGGCTCAAGACTCTGGGGGCCCTCAGTGAGACCGACGCCAGAGTCGTCGGTCAGACGCCGGCCGGCCAGATGGTCATTCAGGTGCCCCGCCCGCATCTGAAAGCCGCACGGGCGGCGCTGACCCGGGAAGGGGCGAACGTCAAGGAGACGACGAAGGACAGTCCGCGGCCGGCCCGCACCCTCCTCGTGCGGTACACCAACCCGAAGACGGCCCGGCGCGAACTGGAGGCGCTCGGCTACCGCATCCTCGAGGACTACGCGCCGGGCTCCTTTTTCCGCGTCGTGCCGAAGGAGGAGGGCGGGCTCCGGGCGGCCTCGGTCCGTGGCCTGCGCGAGCTCACGGGCGCCGACCATGTCGAGCTGGAGCGCCCCGTGCGCCTCCCGTCGTCCAGGCGGCCCGAGACGAAGTTGCCGAAGGAGGACACCGGCGGCACGCCGAACGACGCCTACTGGGAGAAGCTGTGGGGGCTGCGCGCGATCAACGCGCCGAAGGCCTGGAAGAAACTCACCGAGGCCGAGGTCGTCGTCGCCGTCCTCGACACCGGCGTCGATTACCGGCACGAGGACCTCAAGGACAACATGTGGACGAACCCGAAGCCCGACCCGAAGAAAAAGGACGTCCACGGCTACGACTTCCTCCTCGACACGGGCGACCCGAAGGACCAGAACGGCCACGGGACGCACTGCGCCGGGACGATCGGCGCCCGCGGGAACAACAAGAAGGGGGTGGTGGGCGTCAACTGGAAAGTCAAGATCATGGCCGTCCGCTTCCTCGACCGCACGGGCGTCGGCTCGAACACGCACGCGGTCATGGGCATCGACTACGCGCTGCGGCACGGCGCCCAGGTCATCAACGCCAGCTTCGCGGAGCTGGGGTACGATCAGCTGGTCTACGACGCCGTCAAGCGGGCGGCGGACAAGGGGGTCCTCTTCGTCGCCGCCGCGGGGAACGACGAGAACGACAACGACGACCTCAGCCTGCGCGAATATCCGGCCTCCTACCTCCTGCCGAACGTCCTGTCCGTCATGGCGGTGGACCGCAACGACCGCCGGGCCGCCTTCGCCGTGGGCGGCAGCGGGTTCGGCAAGGACTCGGTCCACGTCGCCGCGCCGGGGGTGGACATCCTCAGCTGCCAGCCCGGCAACAACTACGGCCTGGAGGAGGGCTCGTCGATGGCGGCGGCCCACGTGGCCGGGGCGGCGGCGCTGGTGTGGTCGCACCCGAAATACGCCGACCTCGGCTACCGGGGCATCCGCAAGTTGCTCCTCGACAATGCCCGCGTGGTCAAGGGCTTGAAGTGCCAGAGCGGCGTTCTGGACATCGGGTTCCTCAACGACTAGCTTCGTTGTCGTGTGGTTTGCCAGGGGTTGGCGGCCCGACGTGGCACCCGGCCCGGGACGTCGATATTGTGGTGATTCTCTGGGGGAAAAATGCCAAATTTTACTCAGTGGGCAGGGCCCGTCTGGTCAGGCGTGAGAGCGCACTGGGGTGTGATCGCCGCCGTACTCGTCTTGCTGCCGTTGGGGTACACGATCGGCCAGTGGCGATCCTCCGTCCGGTTCCAGGAATCGGCCCTGGACGACAAGCCCCAGCAACTTTCGATCCTTACGGACCGAAGCACCGTGAAGCTGAGTTCGACTGGGAAACAGCCGATCCTCGCCATCGTGGGTCTCGTACTCGTTTCCGACTCCCCGGCGCCAGTGGGCAAACCGCAAGTATTCGATTCCGCTCGGGCCCTCGTTGAATTCCGACCGGCGAGGGAAGCGTTGCTGCTCGACCCCATCAACAACGTGCTCTATGAGGGGAAGGTGTCTCGCAACCTGTCGGCGGGGGGTGGGTACACGACGTTCACCTCGCAACTGAGCGAGGACCAGGCCGCGGAAGTCGTCATCAAGGACGACTTTTCCATCAGTTACAACGACACGCAAAAGATCCCCTACGACAAGTTGCGCCAGATCAAACGAGAGCCTGGGAAATCTTACTGCTTTATCGAATCCGTCACGCTCACGTCAATCGCTTACCGGAAGTTTCGGAAAAGCACCTCGAAGTCGGAACTCAGCGGGATGGCCTTTAGTGCGAATGGGAACGTCTTCGTCTCGACGGAAGAGTTCGGATACGATGCCAAATTGAGCGTGGGTGCCTGGGACATTTCCTTGCTGTCTTCTACCACGGGGGCCCAGCAGCTGGACCCGGGGCATGCCGAAAGGCGGCGATTAGTCCGAAAGCAGGTGGAGAACAGGGGGCTCACGCACGAGGAGACGGGGCGGTTGCTCACGCTCCTGCGGCAGCAATCCAAGTCCGCGGTGAAGGCAGTTCACAACGCGACCATCGTCCTGAAGTGAACCCGGATCGGGGCCTACGGCTCCCTCAGCTACGAAGGCGACAAAGGATTAGCCATGCGTTCATCGGGGGATAAGATCGTGATGGTAACTGCCAGTACGGCCGCGGCAACGGTCTTGCGGTCGCGTGCCGCTCAGAAGTTCTCCAGGACCTCGCAGGTCAGGGCGTCGAAGGCGAACACCTTCGGCCCCTCGGCGAGCATCCGGCTGGTGACGTAGCACTCGGTGCAGGCGCTGGCCCCCAGGGTAAAGACGGCGCTCGCCATCTCCAGGGCCAGGGGCGGGGCGGCCGGGTGAGGGTGGAGTTCAAAGCCGTCGGACTTGAGGCGG
>JBBRPS010000466.1:0-8335 GCA_038227745.1 Gemmatales bacterium
GGCCAGCTTGCGGGTCAGTTGTTGGTCGACCTGACCGTTGGCGATCTGCTTGCGGTAGGGGATGGCGATCTCCCGCCGCCAGGTGCCGCTGCTCTTGTCCCGGAGGCGCGGCAGATCGTTGCAGACGAAGACGAGCTTCACGTTCGGCACCAGTTCGACGGCGTCCCTGTGCTTGCGGTCGATCGTGAGGACGTCCTCGCCGGTCAGCTGCTTGAGCACGCCCTCGGCGACGTTGTCCACCTCGTTCAAGTCGCCGCAGACGTTGGCCAACTTGCCGAGCAAGGGGGCGAGGCCGAACCGCTCGCCCAGCGCCTCCATGCCGACGCTGGTCACGTTCTCGGCGCCGAGCATCGCCCGCAGCAGTCGGGCCGTGACGCCCTTGCCGTTCTGGCCGTCGCCAGTCAACACAAAGAACTTCTGGAAGCGGGCGTCGGGCAGCAGGCAGTAACCGAAGACCTCCTGCAGGACGTCGATGCGGTGGTCGCCGTCCTGGGCCGGCTTGCCGGTCTTGGCGTCGGCGTCGAAAACCTCGCGGACGAACTTGACCCACTTCGGGCATTTCGCCACGGGGTCGAACTTGTAGGGCAGCACGCTCGTCGAGAACCAGTGGGGGTCGTGGGGCAGCAGCTTGGGCTTCCCGCCCTTGGCCTGGGCGTCGAGGTCGAGCAACCCGTTCTGTAAGGCGAGCAGCTTCCTGTCCTTCGTGATGGCCTGGCTGTCGTCGCTGCCGAGGTAGATGGGCAGCGCGGGCGTCCTGTCGATGATCAGGCGGCACAGGCTCTTGACGTTCACCAGCACGTCTCCGATGCGCCGTGAACTGGTCTCGGCCGGAGCCTGCTCTTGGAGGAACGCGGTCAGTTCCAGCCGGACGTCCTCCGCGGTCATCACGACCCAGACGCCAGTGCGGCGGCGGTAGAACTGCTCGTCGTAGTAGCGCAGGCCGTACCGCCACCTGTTGACGGCGCCGCTGCTCTGCTCCTCGTCGTCCTCGTCGTCTTCGTCCTCGTCTTCGTCTTCGTCGTCGTCGAGACGGTGCTCCCGCTCCAGGAACAGGTGGGCAAGGGCGTACGGGTTGACCTCGCCCTTGGGCGCCGTGGCGCCGTTGCCGACGAGCCCGCTGGCGGCGTGCGCGGCCTTCAGCCGCTTCCGGATTTGCGACCGCAGGGCCTCCAGCGGCTTGCCCTTGACGCCCAGCTCCTGGAGCTTCCTTACCGCTGCCTCGATGTATACGGCGCTGTCCTCGGGCGGGTAGCAGCGGGCGATGGTCTGGCCCACAAACGCCAGCGAGCGGCTGAACGCTTCGGGGTCGATGTCCGGGCTGATGAGCACGCCCAGGGCGGCGTCAATCGGCCGGGCGTACGGCTTGCCGTCGAGGACCAGCGACACGTCCCGGCCGTCCTTGACCGCTCGCCACAAGCCCCAGAAGATCCCCTGGGCCTCAGCGGGCCAGTTCGCCATGCTCGTCGCCTGCATCACCGCCTTGACGCCCTGGAGCTGCTTGCCGGCGGCCTGCTCGGCGATGTCGGCCAGCTTCGCGTGATCGACCTTGGCGGCGTCCAGTGTGATGCCTTTGGGGTTAGTGCCAAAGCGGAGTCCGACTGCGTACTGCGGGGCGGCTTTCACTTTGCTGGCCTTGGCCTTCGGCTTCTTGTTGGTTGACGCTGTGCTACCTTTCTTGCCTTTCGACGTACTGTTCTGTGCACTAGTCGTCATGGAGTCGTCTCCTCCTGAGTGAACGGATTCCCTGGGCACCTGTCGGTGGTCGCCGACAGGTGCCCGTCAATTAACGGACGCCAATTGTCCTCTATTCGCCGCTTGCCGGCCCGCCTGCCGTGTCGTTCACCGGCCGGCTGCCCTTACTGATCGTCGGCCGCTCCTTGGCCGCGAAGAAGCTCGCCCAGCCGCGCCGGCGCGCTGCGGGCGGCCAGACGTGCCGCCCCGGGACGAGGTCCACGACCCAGCAGCCGGGCACGTGCGGCCCCTCCTCTCGGCAGTGCGCGAGTACCGCCGCGGGCGCGGTCAGGCGTTCTCGGCTCCCTGCTCGTCTTGGCTCGGCACCGTGTGCTGCGCCACTAGCTTCAAAAGCTCCGCCCAGAGGATGCGGCGGCTCTTGCCGAGCTTGACGTAACTCAGCTCTCCTGCGTCCATAATTAAATACAACTTCGGTCTGCTAATACTCAAGTATGCGGATGCTTCCGCGACCCGAGCCAGACCTGCGGGGATCAAATTCTTATGCATAAATGGGCCTCCACCACGGAAAGCCGGATCGGTCCCGTGTCATCCGTATAGTATCTTGTCGTCCTTGCCTGTTCAACACGGTACAGCTACACTTACTGTGGCGTTTCTGTGGAAAATGGAGGCACGTGCCATGTCCGGGTTCACCTGGAAGGTCGCGATTAAGGGTTACGACTGGGGGAAAGAGTTCGTCTCTCCAAAATTCGGGTCAGGATGGCAAGCTATCCACAGAGGCGAAAGCCTCGCGCCTGTGGAGTGGAAGTTCCGTACCTACGAACCGTTGAAAGAGCACAGCGGCCTGTTCCGCACCTTTGCCGCAACGCCGACGTCACGAGAAGCCATCCGGGCGTTCGCCAGCGAGTACGGCCATCTTGGCGAGGGGGGGCTCTGGGCGTGGGGGCCGAGCAAGGGCATGAGTTTCGAGTCTGATGACGAACGTCAAGGGTACGAAGAAGAGGCGGAATTCATGTCGATCCCCCAGCTCTTCGAGGAGTGGGAAAAGGCGATCAACGAGATGCGAAAAGCGGTGGATCTGTGGGACCGAGTCCGAACCGTCAAGGGTGACACGAAGTCGATGCGCGAACTCCAGGAGGTGGTGGATCAGCAGCTCAACGAGGTGAGGATTGTCGCCCGGTTCGAGATCACCCAACGACCCGCCTGCCAGCCGGCGTTGCACATCGTGCCGAGCACCTTGGGCGGAGCGATGTGGTTGCAGTTCGCCCAGGCCATTGCCGGGAACAGGCAACTCCGGCAGTGCAAGGTCTGCGACCGCTGGTTCGCGCTGTCCCCGGAAATTGCGAGGACCAGCAAGTATTACTGTTCGGAAGCCTGCCGCAGCCGTGCCTACCGGGCACGGAAAGAACGAGCGCGGCAACTTGCAGCGGATGGGAAAACTCCGAAGAAGATCGCCAAAGAGCTTGGGTGCAAGCTGGCGACAATCGAGGAGTGGCTCAAGCACCGAAAGGGGGAGTAACATGGCACGCAAGCGTAGGGGGCGGAGTGAGGGGTCGATTTATCAGCGGGCGGACGGCCAGTGGGCGTCCTCCGTCAGCCTTGGCTACGGCGATGACGGGAAGCGCAAGCGCAAAACGGTCTACGGCAAGACCAAGCAGGAGGTGCAGGAGAAACTGCGGGACATGCAGACGGCGGCGGACCGGGGCTCGCTGCCCGCTGCGGGGGTGCTGACGCTCGGCGCCTACCTGCGGACCTGGCTGGCCGCCATCAAGCCCACGGTTGCCGCCCACACATTCCTGCCGTACGAGCGCGATTGCAACAACGCCATCATCCCCCACATGGGTGGCGTCAAGCTGGTGAAGCTGACCGCGCTGCACGTCCAGAAGTTCTACGCGGATCTCGCCGCTGCCGGTGTGTCGCCGTCGATGCAGAAGAAGGCGGGCGTCACCCTCGGCGTGGCCTTGCAGCGCGCCGTGCGCCTGCGGCTGATCCCGCACAATGTCGCCCGCGACGTGCCCAAGCCGCGGCACACGCCCGAGGAGATGCAGGTCCTCGACCCCGATCAGGTGCAGCGCTTCCTCGCCGAGGCGGCGGCTGACCGCCTCTACGCCCTGTATGTCTTCCTGCTCGACAGCGGCGCGCGGGAGGGCGAGGCGTTCGGCCTGCGCTGGCCGGACGTGGACTGGGCGGGGAGTGCCGTGCAGATCGTCCGCGCGCTGGAAGAGGTCAAGGGCACGCTGAACCTGAAGGAGTTGAAGACGAAGAAGGCGCGGCGGCGGGTGGCGATCAGTACCTTCGCGCTGGACGCCCTGGCGGAGCACCGCAAGCGCATGCTCGCCGAGGGCAACTACCAGAGCGACGGCCCGATCTTCTGCGCCCCGGAAGGGGGCTGGCTGCGCAAAAGCAACGTCCTGCGCCGGTCGTTTCGCCCCCTTCTCAAACGGGCTGGTCTGCCGCCGATCCGCCCCTACGACCTGCGCCACTCCAGCGCCACCCTGCTCTTGCTGGCGGGCGTGGACAGCAAGGTTGTCGCCGAACGCCTCGGGCACTCCACCACCCGGTTGACCCAGGACACCTACCAGCACGTCCTGCCCGGCATGCAGGAGCGGGCGGCGTCGAAGCTCGACGCCATCTTCCGCCAGCCCGCGGAGAAGAAAGTGGACGGGTGAACGACATGGCACCCCGATCATTACTGTACAAAAGTCTATAGTGCGCATCTATTGTGCGACAAAGCAGGCAGTTCCAGTGCGATTGGCTACAAATTGGCTACAAACGCCCCTGGAAACGCCCGCCGGGCTACAAAGGGAAAGCCACGCAAGTTATTATCATTGCGGTGCTTACGTCTAGTGGACAGAGCCGGGATCGAACCGGCGACCTAAGGATTTTCAGGCACAACCCGGCGTTCGGTCAGCACGAATGCCATGCCATAAGTATATGCAGGGTCAATGTTAAAGTCAATAGCGGCTGTCGATGAGGTGCTGGCCGTCGATCACGATTGCCCTGGTTTTGTCAGGCTATCGTGATGGGAATCGTGATGATCCTCAGTTGGCCAGGGGAAGACCGAGTAGCTCTCCGACAGGCATCGTTGAAATTCGCCCCACGTCAGTTGTTGAGCGACGAGAACTCCGTGGGTTCGATCCCTGCCAGGAGTTCGCTGAGGGCGAGTGCGCTGTTGTCGCGGACATCCTCCGCGCCAACTGCGTGTTGCTGCTGCCACCGCTGCACCAGATGGCGAGCCTCATCTAAAGTTGTACAGACGCGACTTGTGATGGTGGAGTCGATCTGCTCGCCATGAAGGGCCAAAATGACGTGATAAAGGTTGGCGTTCCACTTGTTCAGGTAGATGATCTTCTTCATGAGTTGTCTCATTATCGATTGAAGTTACTCCAGGGTGTACACGTTGCGCGACCGTCAAGACTCGGAATCCTGGGTGAAAAAACCAGCGGTGGTGGGCACTTCAACGAAGACTGTCAACCGACTTGACGGATCGAAGTAAGGTTCCCGACAAGAATGACGGCGAGAAGGATAGAATAGAGTGGCCCGGCAGTCATCTGTCATTCCTGCCGGGCCACGAAGGAGCCATGAGTATTGTAGGTGACGAACCAGACGATTTCGTCGGCCTGGAAGATCATCAGCCGACCTGCACCTGTCGGCCCGAGTACGCCTACCGAAAAAACGGCACCCGGATTGACCGGCATCGGATCGATCCGTTCTGCGAAATCCACGGCTACCACTACCGCCGCGAAATCGCGTCGGCGTACTGTCGCAGCTTCAACAAGCGACGGCACTTCTCGAACTTCATCGTTCATCTTGGCCCGCGCGACAACCCCGCGTTGGAGTCCTGGGCCAAACGGCACGTCACCGCCCTCGTCAGGAAGCATTTTGACAAGAACGCGATCATCAAGATGGTCATGCACCCGAAAGACGGGGACCGTCATCTTCACGTCGGCGTCGGCAGCGATGTTGGCCACGTCACCCTGGCGGCGATCCTGAACGCGAAGTCCACCAGAGGGAGGAAACCGCGCCTTGACCTCAATGCGGCCTGGGTGGACGGCTACCTCCGAGATCGGCGGTGGAACTGGTGTTCCTACACCCTGCGCGTCGAGGAAGGGTGGCGCGACGACGAGTGGGTCAATCGTCGGCAGCGTCGGTCGTGGCGTTCGCGGGCGGACAAGGGTGAGAGGATCAAAGCCCCCACCTTCAGCGGCAAGGACGAGTGGTATGGAACGGATGACGTTGTTGTAGAAGATGTAGAACTTCTCGATGTCAAAGAGGCGGCAACGGTCGAACAGGCCAAAGCAACGTCGCGCAATGCGGGGCTGGGACGTTGCTTGGTTCCTTTCCTTCGCTGGAAGGCTCGGAAGTGGCTGGAGTGCTGGAAGAAGGCCATTTCTGTCTCCAGCCAACGAATTTCGACCTTCGTTGGGGGTATTACTCAAGATGGTAGGAAAGGTGAGCCTGTTCCGGCCTCACCGCCTTGTCCACAAGCCCGTCCGCCCCCTGCATCAGCTCGATCACCGCCGGAAGCACTACCGAATGTGGCCAGATCGAGGACACGATGTCCCCGAAGCCTTGAAAATCATGGAGTTTTCCAGAGTCGAACTGTGCCGTCTTCAGAGGCCGTGGCGATGATGCCGCCTTTCACGCTCGTAGCGATGGCAGTGATGGGTTTCGTGTGCCCCTGCAAGGTCGCCAACTCCGTTTGGTTCTTCAGCAGCCAGACGCGAAGCGTGCGATCCTCGGCGACGGTAGCGGCTTGTTGATCCCCCAAGAGGATCGAGGTCTCCAAGGCGGTCTTCGGGCTTTCATACGAGCCGGACAAGTTCAACCCGGCACCCTTGGCGTCCTGCAAAAAGACGCGGACGGCGGCGGATTGGGTCACCAGCACTGTCGAGCGATCCGGCGACGTGGCAAAGCCGCGCACGTCGGAAAAGAGTTCAAGGTTCTGCCCCGGCGGGCGCGGCGAAGCGATCCAACGGTCGTTCACCTTGAGCATGACCCATGTGCGTGTTGTCATCTTCTTCTCGGTCCCGAACCCGAAGGCCGTGAGAAGAAAGCCGTCGTTCAGGAAGGCGAAGTGATGAACCGTCTCACCGGGCGTGCGGGCCACGGTCAACGGCTCGTCGCCCCCCACCTCCCAGATTTCGAGCTTCTCCGCACCGGCCCAGGCGATGAATCTTTCGTCTGCCGAGATCGCCACCGCCTTGACGCTGCCGACCCGAGCCGGTAAGGTCCGCACCTTCCAAGGCGAGTCCGGCAAGGGAGCGCACCCGGCCACGAATGGCCAATACCCGGCAAGGGGTGGGGCCAGGAATCGAAGTTCAGCCGCGATCCTCTCAGGGTTGGTGCGCGGCGGCAGCCCCCAGAGAGTGACCGTGCCTTTCGCGGTTCCCGTCAAAACCATGTGCCCTCGCTGGCCAATGCGGACAGCGTTGACCGCGTCATCGTGTTCGAGGATTGTGGCCTTGCCGCCCTGGACCGGCCAGAGGCGAACGTGCCCGTCCTCGCCACCGCTGGCCACCATGCTGCCATCCGATGTGATGGCCACGGAACGCACGGCCCCTTCATGACCTTGAAGCACCCGGAAGGCGTCGTCACGGGCTGGATGCTTCACCACTGGTGGAATTGGCCCAGTTGTCTCAGGCTGGGGAACGGTCGTTGGTGTGTCGCTGCGTTCTGGCTGAAACTTTGACCACAAAGTCCACGCCGCAACCCCAATCAGAGCGAGTGCGAGGATACCCACGGGGAGAAGCCATCGCCGAGGCTTCTTTGGTCGCAACGCCGCTTCAAGGGCGACGGCCAGATCATTTCCACGGGCGTAGCGATCTTCGGGCTTCTGGGCGAGACAGCGCAGGCAGACATCAACCAGGGGTTCGGGAACGCCGGGCAACGCGGGCGGTGTCCCTGATAGGATCGTCTGTCGCAACCGTGCCGGGTTGTCGTCCGCAAACGGCAGCCGACCCGTGAGCATCTCGAACAAAATGACGCCAAGGCTCCAGATGTCGCTGCGACCGTCCAGGGCTTGTCCTTCCAGTTGTTCAGGAGAACTGTACGCCAGCGTGCCCCGCCGGTCGCTGCCGTCGATCAGGTCTTCGCGCGACCGTGCGAGGCCGAAATCGCCGACGTGCGGTTGTCCTGCGTGATCGAGGAAGATGTTGGCCGGTTTCAGGTCGCGGTGGATGACGCCTTGGGCGTGAGCGTAGTCGATCACTCTGGCGACCTGTGCAAGCAAGGTCACGGCTTCGCCAACGGGCATCCGCCCTCGTTGCAGCCGTTCGGCCAGTGTCTGACCTTCAATCAAGTCCGCGACGATGAAATACCCTGCCCCTTCTCTGACGACATCATGTACGGCCACGATGTTCGGGTGCTTCAGGTGGGCGACTTGGCGGGCTTCGGTCAACACCTCATCGACTTGCTCATTGGTCAGCGTCCGGTTCGGCTTGGGCACTTTGACGGCGACATGACGGTGAAGTTGCAGATCGTAAGCTCGCCAGACCTGGGCGTACCCTCCAGCCCTTTCAAGGTGTTGGTTTCTGTTTGGTATTCAGCGGTCGCGTCTTGGTTCCTCGCTCGGCTAACAGCTTGGAGGTGGCGACATGAGGATGCCTCTTGTTGTACTTCCGCTTCCGCGCAGGCTTCTTCGGAC
>JBBRPS010000467.1:0-8307 GCA_038227745.1 Gemmatales bacterium
CTAAACGAACGGCCACTCATTTCTGCCGCGAGGTACTAGAGGGAGGAGACAGCCATGCACCGGGCAAAGAACGACGTCTTGAAGTCGGGAGAAGTCGCACCACGCCTGGCCGCGGCCCGAGGCGAGCGGGGGCTGTCGCAAGCGGAATTGGCCGAACGATCTCACCTGAAGCGCCAACAGATCAACTATTTCGAGACGGGCGCGCGCACGCCACGCCTGGGTCAACTGCTCCAGATCGCCCGGGCGCTGGACCTGCCTCTGCAACGGTTCCTGTCCGGCAGCGACAGGCCGGGGCGCGGGGTACGGGACATCGCCATCGAGCTGCGCAGCCTTGGGCTGGTGGACCTGTGGGTCGAGGCGCCCGCCGTGCCGGGCGCGTTCCGGCGCCCTGAAGAGGTGGTTGCTCTGGCAGTCGCCGGGAGAGAGCCGGAGGCGCGGATCGTGGAGGGGGTGCCGGCGGTCCTGGCGTGGAACCACTGGAACGCCCTGCTGCTGCGGGCCTTTACCAAAGAGACGGGGCGGGGGACGGTGTACCGCCTGGCGTGGCTGGCCGACGTCGCCCTGGCGCTGGAGCGGATCGGGGGCTTTCCCGGGGGTTGTCCGGGCAAGGAAGATCTCACCGCCTTCGTGAAGCGGGTCAAGAAGCCCGCGCCCGAGCGGTGGGACGACCTCGGCCGGGCGGCGCACAAGCCGTCGACCTCGCCCGTGTGGAAGCGCTGGCGGATCAGCTACGCCGCCGACCTCGCGACCTTCCGGCAGCGGGCCGAGGGGTTAGTCACGCTCGCGCAGGCGGAGGGCCGAGCGCCTCGGACTCGGGAGGGGTAACCGTATGGACAAGAGCGAGATCGTGCGCTTCCTCCAGGCGATCGACGAGGAGTTGGCGAAACACGCCAAGGAAGGGGAGCGGCTCGACCTGTACCTGCTCGGGCGGTCCGCGCTGATCGTGCGTTATGGCCTGAGCCTGGCGACCAAGGATGTGGACCTGGTGACGCGGGGGGAGGTGCCGGAACTGCAAGTGAAGGCCTTCGACCTGTTCGGGAAGGGGACGCCGAACGCGAACAAATGGGGGCTGTACCTGGAGGGCGTCCCCGAGGGGCTGCCTCCCGTGCCCGGGCGCTACCGCAAGCTGTCCGTGGAGTTGCCCGGGGACTGGAAAGTCCTCCGGCCGAAACAGCTCGACCCGCATGACCTGGCCGTCACGAAGCTCCGACGGTTTCACGCGGGCGACCGGGAGGACCTACGGATCCTGTGCGACTCGGGCGACCTGACCCGGGAGGGCCTGGAACGGGCGCTGGACTCGGCCTACCCCTGGGGCATGGACGAGGAGGAAGACCCGGATTGTAAACGGGTAAATGACCACTTCCGCAAAGTGATCGACTATCTGGAGGGTCGAAGTGACGATTTGTGAGGGAGCGACGAGGTGAGTCAACTCCCAGTCCGTCGGTCATGATGACGGCCCTTATCCCGACACCGGGTCTCACGAGAGGCGGACCACCCGTGTGCGCCGCCCCTCCGTGATAAAGACCCCGTGCCAGGTCGCGCGAACTTGCCCCGGCGACCCCGCGTACTCACGGATCAATTGACCGCGGCGGGTGGCCGGCGTCCCCTCCGGCGGCACCGCGATGGCCCGCAGGACCTCTTCCGGCTCGACCAGGGTCGGGGCGACGCCCGCCGCTTCCAGTTGCAGGTAATACCCGTCGCGCGACAGCTCGTGATAGCGCAGGTCCAGCTTGCGCTTCTCGGCCACCGAGGCCTCCGGGCCAAGGCTGTCGAGGAGGTAGCGCTTCGTGACCCAGTCGAGCTTGCCGATAAGCCGCTCGGGGTCGTGCTCCAGGGCGTCGAGCGCTTCCTCCCACAACCGCAGCACCTCCTCGGCCTCCGGGTGGGGCGCAGCGCCGCGGTCCACGAAGCGGCGACAGGCGTCGAGGTAGAAGCGCTGGATCTCCAGCGCCGTCCAGGACCGCCCGTCCTTCAGCCGCACCCGGGCCTGTAGGTCCGGGTCGGCACAGAGGGTTCGCAAGGCCCGGAGCGGCCGCCACAGCCGAGGCGCGTCCGCCAGGGCGCCCGCCTCGATGGCGTCGAGGACCAGGAGCGTCGTGCCGATCTTCAGGTACTCGGCCGTCTGCGCCATGTTGGAGTCGCCAACCGTGATCTGCAGCCGCTGCCGCCGCCGGAACAGCTGGCGATAAGCCCCCATGTCCCCACCCAGGAGGTACACCATCCCCTTGAAGACGTGGCCGAAGTAATAGACCGCGCGAAAGCTCTCCGCCGTGACGCTGTTGACCGCCGCGATCGCCGGCGCGCGCGGGGAAAGACCGAACCGGCCATCGGCCTCGACCGAACCGGCCCCGGCGAGGATCGGCCGGCTGACCAGGAAGGCCAGCAACTGCCGCCGCTGCCGGCCGAAGGCG
Source organism: Gemmatales bacterium (assembly GCA_038227745.1). Classification (GTDB taxonomy): domain Bacteria; phylum Planctomycetota; class Planctomycetia; order Gemmatales; family Gemmataceae; genus DASPXY01. Next base: position 2,412 of record JBBRPS010000467.1, read on the forward strand.
AGCGGCTGCAGGAACAGCACCCAGGGCAACGTCAGCGGCAAGGACTTCACGAAGATGAGCCAGCGCAGGCCGGATTCCAACAGCGCCGCCAGGCGGCTGTCCCTGCCCTTGTGGAAGCGCCGCCGCCAGGCCTCGACGACGGCGGCGACCAGCATCCCGAGGCCGAGCGAGACGACCAGGGCCAGGGCGATGGCCAGCGCCAGCACGATCACCACGGGCGTCAGGAAGACGATCGCCAGGCGCCACAGCCCGAGCCGCACCCCGGTCGCCAGCAGCAGTTCGTAGTTCTCGTGGCTGCCGTAGAAGTTCACCCCGCCGTCGCGGTTGTGCTTCACCAGCGTCACGCTGCCGTCGCCGTCGTCGGCCGCCGCGGCCCGCGACAACAGCAGATCCTGAGCGCGCTGATAGAGCAGCAGCTGGCGCGGCCCCCGGCACTCCGGCGTGGCGCCTTCCACCAGGCCGGCCTCGGCGAGAATGACCAGGGGGATCCGCTCGAAATGCACCGCCCCGCCGTTCGCCAGGAACCATTCGGTGGGGTGGAGGTGTGACGGAACGGCCGGGACTTTCGCCCGGACCTTCGCGAGCAGGCGCTCGAAGAGGGTCGCGTTGGACGGGCGGCGCGTGCCTGGCTGCCGGGGGTGGTAGCGGAGCGCGTACTCCGTCTCGAGTCCCACGAGGCGCTGGAACAGGGGCAAGTCATTCGCCCCCAAAGGGGACGCGGACTTCTTCCAGGTACTCGTCCGGAGCGAGGCGGCAGTCGGCGCGGATCGTCCGGAGCACCTCGTCGTTCTCCCGCAGCGGGACCGGGAGCCGCAGCGGCAGGGCGGGACTGTGCGTCTCGGCCTCGGAGCGGAGTTGGGTGGAGTCGATGGTAAGGTTCATGGTCGTGACCCTCGTTTCCGGGAATGCACCGCCTCAATTCTAATCCACGGACAAGGCCAGAACAAGGAACCTGCCCCCGATTCCTGAGGGAGGCGGCGGCGGTGGCGGCAAAGCCACCGGGGCCTGAATACCTGGAGTGAGGGGTTGTAGGAGGGGGCTCCGTCCCCCGACCTCGCAGATCGGCGGGCGGAGCCGCCTCCTACAGGGAGGGGTTGTAGGAGGGGGCTCCGTCCCCCGACCTCTTCGGCACCTCGTTTGCTGTCTTTCTCCCTGCCCGAACTGAACCGTGGACCGGCAGTGCCGCAACCGCCCGCCCCGCGCTTACCCCCGACCGGCAGGACTCCGTCGAGAGATACCCCAATGGCCTCCTCCGTCCCTTCGACTTCCGGCCTGCAGCGTGCCTTCTATACCCTCGGCACGCTCACGCTCATCACCGCCGTCCTGTACTTCGCCCAGGTGGTACTCGTCCCCCTGGCCCTCGCCGTCCTGCTCGCCTTCGTCCTGACCATGCCGGCCTCCTGGCTGGAGCAGCACGGCCTGCACCGCGTCGTCAGCGTGCTCATCGCCGCCGCCCTCGGCTTCACCATTCTAGGGGCCGTCTTCTCGGTCGCCGCCCTGGAAATCCGCAGCCTGCCGACGACGATCAACGACCCCCAGTACAAGGACAACGTCAAGCGCATCATGGAGCCGCTGCGCGGCCTCATCAAGCAGATCGAGGAGCTTGAAAAGGCCGGCCTCCACATGGGCGACACCGCCCCGCCGCCGGGGAAGCACGACGAGGTCATCCCCGTCATCGTCCAGGGGGACAAACAGGGCCCCTCCGTCCTCAGCTGGCTGCCCTCGCTGGCCCGACCGATGCTGGACCTCGCCGCCCAGACCTTCCTGGTCGTGGTCCTGACCATCTTCATCATGATCCAGCGCGAGAACCTGCGCGACCGCCTGATCCGCCTGGTCGGCAAACGGCACCTGCCCGGCACCACCCGCGCCCTGGACGACGCCGCCCACCGCGTTAGCCGTTATCTCCTGCTGCAGACCGGCACCAACGCCATGGTCGGGTTCGGGGTCACGGCCGGCCTGTTCCTGATCGGCGTACCCTACGCCCTCCTGTGGGGCATGCTGGCGACGGCCCTGCGCTTCGTCCCTTACGTCGGCATCTGGGTGGCTGCCGCCCTGCCCTTCGCCCTCAGCCTCGTCATGTTCGGCTGGCTGTCCGCCCTGCTGGTCCTGGCCGTCTTCCTGGCGCTGGAGCTCGTGATAGCCAACCTGGTCGAGCCGCTGCTGTTCGGCCACGGGACGGGGGTGGCGCCGATGATGCTGCTGGTCGTGGCGGCCTTCTGGGCGTGGCTGTGGGGTCCGCTCGGCCTGCTGCTGTCCACGCCACTGACCGTGTGCCTGGTCGTGATCGGCAAGTACGTGCCGCCGCTGCGCTTCTTCGACGTGCTGCTGGGCAACGCGCCGCCGCTGGGGCCGTCCGACCGCTACTACCAGCGGTTGCTGGCCGGCGACCAGGACGAGGCCACCGAGCTCGTGCAGGAGCAAATGACGAACCGGCCGCCCGAGGAGGTCTACGACCAGGTGCTGCTGCCGGCGCTCGTGCGCGCCCGCGCCGACCGCGCGCGCGAGGAGGTGAACGCGGAGGAGGAGCGGCAGGTGGTGCGGACCACGCGCGAACTGCTGGAAGACGTGCTGGCGCACATGGGGCCGGTGGGGCCGACGAAGGCCGGCGCGGCGGCGGGCAACGGCGCGGCGGCGCGGCCGGCGGTGCGCGTGCTCGGCTGCCCGGCCGGCGGGCGGGAGGACGAGCTGGCGCTGCGCATGCTCGGGCAGTTGCTGCAGCCGATGGGTGCGGAGCTGGAGATCGTGCCGCCGCGGCGGTTGGAGGCGAAGGTGCGGTCGGCGGCGGACGGGCCGGTGGTGGTGTGCATCGCGGTGCTGCCGCCCGGGAGGCTGAGCCACGCGGTGGCGCTGTGCCGGCGGGTGCGCTCCGCGGCGCACGACGCGAAGATCCTGGTTGGGCGCTGGGGGGACCGGGAGGAGGTGGAGAAGTTGCGCGCGCAGTTGCTCAAGGCGGGGGCGGACGACGTGGGCGTGTCGCTGCTGCAGACGCGGCGTCAAATCTTGCCGCCGGAGGAGGCGCAGCGCGCGGTGGCCGCGGCGGCGGGCCAGCTGGCGCGGGGGTGAGAGGCCGCGCCGTGGGTCAGGATGCCCATCCTGACGGGGCCTGTCAGGATGGGCATCCTGACCCACGATCAGCGCAGCACCGCCTCCAGGTCTTCCTCGCTCAGGCGTACGACGAACTCGCAGCCCGCGGCCCAGTTGCCGTCGCCCGCGTCGTCGCAGCGAACCACGGTCGCCCAGGTCTTGATCGGGTCGATCTCGGGCAGGCTCTCCAGCTCGATGAACAGCAGCGCGCCGGGGCGCACGGACCGCGACAGCAGCAGGGCGATGCCGCCGCGCGACAGGTCCGTGATCCAGGCATCCAGGGGCCGGAAGTCCTCGGCCGTGTAGCTGCGGCGCGGGATGGGCCGTGCGGAGTCGGCACGCTGCCAGGACCGACGGTTGGCGGCGGGGTCGCGCTTGTCTTCGTAGGCGGAGACGTCTTCTCGGAGCATAAAAGGTCCGGCTGCGGTGCCAGGGAGGAACTCGCTCAAACTTAGCACACGCAGTGCCGGGTTGACAAACGGGGCGAGTGGGGAAATTCCTTATTCCTCTTCCTCCGCCTTGCACCGCAGGGCCTTGACGAGGCGCTCCACCTCCTCGACGTCCTCGTCGGTGACGCCCTCGCGGCGGCGGTAGCGGCGCTTGAGGCTATCGAGGACGTGTTCCCACATCGCCAGGGTCGGCTCCAGGCCGCGCGTCCAGTCGCCGCGCCGCTGCAGCTTCCAGCGGAAGCGCCACACCCGCGCGAATTTCTCGGCGGCCAGGAAACGCCGCACCCCCGTCGCCGGGTCGGTGTCGGTCCACTTGATCTCGATGGTCATTTCCCGTCGCCTCCCCCCTGCCCTGCCCCACCGGCCCGCAGCCGTTCGAGGAACTCCTGCAGGTCGCGCGGCGGCGGCATCTGCCAGTGCATGTCCGCGTCGGTGACCGGGTGGCGGAACCCCAGCTCCGCCGCGTGCAGCGCCAGCCGCGGGGCGCCGCTGCGGTCCGGCAGCGGCGCGCCGCCGCGCGAGCGGTTGTACACCTTCTCGCCGCAGACGGCGTGACCCAGTTCGGCGAGGTGGATGCGGATCTGATGCGTGCGCCCCGTCTCCAGGCGGCACGACAGCAGCGTGTAGCCGGGCAGCCGCTCCACGACCTCGACGTGCGTCACCGCCTCCTTGCCCAGGTCGGGGACGGTGGTACTGCCGCGGCGGCCGTCACCGCGGTCGCGCACGAGGCGGCTGGCGATCCGCTGCGGCCCGACGCGGCCGGGGACGATGGTGAGGTAACGGCGGACGACGGTGTGGGCGCGGAACTGCTTGCCGAGGCCGCTTTCGCCGGCGACGGTGCGCGCGAAGACGACGAGGCCGCTGGTTCCCTTGTCGATGCGGTGGACGGTACGGAGGCGCGGCGGCGGCCCCTTGCGCACCGGGCCTTCGCGGGCGACGATCAGCGGCGGCACGAGGTCGATCAGCGCCGGCGTGAGCAGTTTGCGGCTCTTCTTCCACTGGCGCTCGGCGGGGTGGCGGACCGTGCTGACGCCGGACAGCTTCTCGACGACGACGAGGTGATGGTCGAGGTAGCGGATGGCGACGGCGTTGGGCTGGCGCGGCTTCGGGGCGGACTGGCCGAGGACCTCGACGGTCTCGCCCTCGTGGACGCGGCGGGCCGGGTCGAGGATGAGTTCGCCGTTCAGCTTGACGCGGCGCGCGGCGACGAGTTGCCGAACCTGCGACCAGGTCAGGTCCGGGAGCCGACTTCGCAGTACTGCGGCAAGGGTGACATCAGCTTCTGCGGCAGAGATCAGGAATAGGGTTGGGACTGTCATACTGCGATAGATCAGGAAGGAGGTACGAGGGGATGACCGGGTAACAGCTTGAACCAGTGGACGTAACGGAACGGCTGCGGCGGTTCTGCCATCCTACCCCCCGCCAGAATTCGAGGCCGTCTCTCTCATCCTCTCTCCGAGTCCCCATTCTGGAATACGCACAGGGGCCTGCCCCCGCCAGAGTTCGCGGCTGCCTCTTTCTCCATCTCCGCGAGGATCTGCTCCATCGTCAGGCCGTTCTTCTCCGCTTCAAGGATCTCTTGTGGGCTGATGTACGGATCCTCTCCGGTCAACTTGCGGATGTACTTTCGGTATTCCTCTTCCTGGCGTTTGGCGGCGAACCACTCCCTGGCGCAGCATCTCCGCCTGGCAGCGAAGGCGCATCCCTTCGTCGCGCGCCTCCGCCAAATCCTTGCGCAGACGGTCGCGCTCCGCCGTCAGCTCCTGGAGGGATTGTTCGGACGAACGGCCGCTGTCGTTCCGGCTGCTGGACGCAGCGGCGGTAGCCGTGGCCGGATTACTCGAAACGGGGGCACTTGCCATGACGACTTCCCTCTTGCTGGGTCTCTGGGGATGAGATGATTATACTTCCGCGGCGCTGTGGCTGCTACGCCGGCTTCCCCCAGAGCAGACGCACCGTGCGGCTGTGTGCTGGTTGGCCTTGGCGTTCAGATCAACCGCCGCCGGCGGCAGGTCTCCAGGTAGGTGGAATCGAACTGTACCGGGACGAACAGGTCGCCGGTCAGGCGCAGCGGCATCGTCGGCAGCGGCGCGCCGATGGCCAGGGGCTCGCGCCAGAGGTCGATCTGCGGCTTCTCGTCGCGCAGGGTGGGACGGTAGGAAGCGGTGTAAATGGCCTGGTCGGCCGGCAAGGCGGCGTCGGCCGGGGCGGCGAGGAGTTGGACGACCTCGTTATGCAGGTTGAAACGCTTGCTCGTCACGATGTCGATCAGCACCACACTGACGCCCTGCTGGAGGTACGCGGCCGTCTTGGCCGCGAAGGCGCGGCGCTCGCCGGGGCGGTCCTTGTTGCTCGGGCTGACC
>JBBRPS010000468.1:0-8294 GCA_038227745.1 Gemmatales bacterium
CGCGCCGCCTCGACGTCGCCGTGGCGGGCCAAGTGTAAGGCCAGTTCGTTATCCGGCCCGCCGGTGTAATACGGGGGCAGGCTGGCGCTCTTTTCGGCGGAATAGCGAGCTTCGCGCAGGACCGGGACGACGATCGGCAGGTGGAGGTCGGGCAAGAACGCCCGCGCCTGTCGGCCGTCCTCCTGGGCCTTGGCTTGCAGCCGCACGCGGTCGGCGGTTTCCTCGGCCCGCGCCGCCAGGTCGGCGCGCGGGGCGTTCAGAAGGTCGGCGAGGGAAATGTCGATCGGCGGCGGACTCGCGCGGCGCTCGGCCGCCTCGCCCTTCGCGCCTCCCTCCTCGACCGTGCCGGAGCCGCAGCCGGCGAAGAGCACGGCGAACACGGGGACCAACCCCAACAGCTTCTCGGTACGCATCGACGCCCTCCCGAAGACCACTTCGCGGCCGGCTGAGATTCTGAGCCGTTGCCCCAATATAGGTCAGGGGAGGGCAAGAGGTCTGCGTCGCCGCGCGACCACTCCGGCTTGCCGCTTCGCACCTGCCCCATGCCGCGCGGGCGCGAAACGGTAAGCCGTCGAATTCCCACCCGCCCCCGTGCTGCCAGTCGTCCCGAGCGCCGCCGGCCTGCGACGGACGCCGTGTCCTCCTACTTCGAGTCTTCGCAACTCGTCAGGGAAAAAGTTGAAAATATGTTTGACAATGCTGAAGGGGGATGGGTAGTATCCTCGGACGACGAGGTTTGAGGAGAGCGCGGGTCGAGAAGCCCCTGGGCAGACGCCCGCGTTGTCCCTCGGCCGGTCCCCGGGAGACGTTGCGATGTCGAGCAGCCGTTGGTCGCGTTGGCTGAGGACTTCCTTCGCGGCGTCGTCCCCGGCCACGGGGACCGCAAGGCTGGCGGCGCGCTTCCGTCCCGGCGTGGAAGCGCTCGAAGACCGTCTGGTGCTCACGACGTGGACGGTGACGTCGAACGGGGATGACGGGAGTTCGGGCACGCTGCGCTGGGCGATCATGCAGGCCAACGGCGGCACGAACGACACCGTCGCGTTCCACATCGGCAGTTACGGCCTGTCCCCGCCCATCATCCTCAGCGCCGGCCTGGGGGCGCTGCCCACCATCAGCCACCCCATGCTGATCGACGGTTTCTCGCAGGGCGGTCCGAACGGGCCGGGCACCTGGATCATCATCGACGGCGAGTATATCCCGGGCGCGAACGGGCTGACGGTCACTTCGGACGGCACCACGATTCAAGGACTGGCTATCGGCGCGTTCAAGGATGGCAGCGGCATCGAACTCAACGGCAACGCGGACGTCGTGGACGGCTGTTACCTCGGCCCCATTCCCATCGTCGGGGCGGGGGGCGATCTGCGCGTCCGACACGGGCAGCCGGTCTACGGGCCTTGGCCGCCGGCCGGCGCGGCAGCCCCGGCAGGGCAGCAGAACACAAACGACATCGGCGTGACGATTGACAAGGCGGACGCCGTCGTCAAGAACTCAACGGCGTCGGGAAACATTCAATACGGCGTTTACCTCAACGGGGCAGGCGCCCAAAGAGCCAAGGTCACAGCGAACAACATTGGCGTGGATAAAACCGGCCTGGCCGCGCAGGGGAACGGCGAGGCGGGGGTATTCGTGGCCGTCGATGCTTCGAACAATACGATCGGAGGCGTGGCTGCCGAGGCGAACGTGATTTCCGCGAACACTCGGTACGGCGTGTTGGTCTTCGGGGCCAACAACAATCGGATTCTGAGCAACAAGATCGGGCTCGGGAAAGACGGGACGACCGTCCTCGGCAACGGCCAAGACGGCGTGGCGCTGTTGGCCGGCTCTACCGGCAACAACATCGGGGACGTCCAACGCGGGAATGTCATCTCCGGGAATGTGGGGAACGGCGTGCTGTTGTCCGGCGCCGACGTCACGAGCAACAAGATCTTCGGGAATCTGATTGGCACTTCCTCCCTCGGGAACGCCGCCAAGGGGAATGGGTCGAACGGCGTGTCCGTCGCCGGCGCGCCGGGGAACAAGGTGGGCGGCGCGAACGCGGGCCAAGGGAACGTCATCTCGGGCAACTCCAACCACGGAGTGCAGATCAGCGCGGCGGCCGCCCACAACAACGTCGTGGCCGGCAATAAGATCGGGCCGAACCAAGCCGGCACGGCCGCGCTCGGCAACACGAAGGACGGCGTCTACATCAACAATGCCAACATGACTTTTGTGGGCGTCGCCGGCAACGGCCCGAGCAACATCATTTCCGGAAACAAGCAGTTGGGCGTCGAGATCGAGGTCGGCAACACCACCGGCGGGTTATACTCCTCCCTGGGCCCCGACTTTACAGGATCGAATGCCATAGCAAATGTAAATGGCGGCGTGAGCGTCAGAGGACTTTCTAATACGATCGGCGGAACTTTGAATGCGGAAAGAAATGTCATATCTGGAAATGGGGCAACAGGTATCGGCAATATGGATTTCGGAGTTGTTATCCGTACATTGGGGGCTATTCCCCAGACGACCGGAAACATTATTCAGGGCAACTATATAGGCACAGACGCGGCAGGAACGAAGGCTCTGGGCAACCGCAACGACGGCGTTTTCGTCGAACGCGGCGCCAACGGGAATATTATCGGCGGGACCACCGTCGCGGCGGGAAACGTCATCTCCGGGAACGGGGTGGGTGGCGCGAGCGGCTACGGAGTGTCGCTGGACAGCAGAAACAATGTAGTCCAGAACAATAAAATCGGCCTGTCTGTGGATGAAACGATCATCCTCGCGAACGATCGCGGTTGGCAAGAGGATACCGGTAATAACAATCAATGGATAGATAATATCCATAATTAATCTATGGCATCCCTTCCCCAGCGCCTGGTTCGGATTGCGATCCTCTGCCTCTGCGCGAAGACGTTACTTGGGACGGACGGGCGGGTGCGGCCTGCGACATCGTCCGGAGACGATCTCGCGAACCTCTCATTACTTCCCAAGCCGTCTCGTTCGGATTTCTTGGGCGATCCTCTACCGGAAGGGGCTTGTCTCCGACTCGGGACAACTCGACTTCGCTACACCGGCCAATTCCATTCCTTTCTCGATTCCGTGGCCTATTCCCCCGACGGGAAGGCCGTTGGGGTCGCTTCTGGCGGTTGGGGGGTGACCCTCTTCGACGCCACGTCAGGCTTGGCCCTCCCGAGGCTGGCGCTTGAGGACGTCGGGGCGCCAATCGCTTTCACCCCGGACGGCAATACCCTGATTGCGACGGACAGTCACAAGGCGCTCCACCTTCGGAGGCTCCGGTCGGGAAAGCAAGAGACGATCGAAACAAAAGTACACGCGGCAACACTTGCCATTTCCTCGGACGGGAAGACGATCGCCATCGGCGACAGGGGGTTCGGCTGCGAGTTATTGCGGCTTGGCGCGGCGGCGCCCGATTCAATAATCCTTCGCCACGAATCAAGCCTGAGTGTGGCCGTCGCGATCTCGCCGGACGGAAAAACGATTGCCTCGGGCGGGGGATATTGGGATCCTTCCGATCATAGCGGCGTCCGCCTTTGGGACGCGGCCACGGGCAAACAAGTCGGCGAGTTGAAAGGGCACAGTGCGCCCGTCGTTTCGCTCGCTTTCGTCGATCAAGGCGCGACCCTTGTTTCGGCCAGCCTCGACAAGACGGTACGCTTCTGGGACATAAAGAAGCGCCAACAGACCGGCTCGATTAACACCCCCTTGCTCCGGATGACGGTCTCGCCGGACAAAAAACTGTTGGCGACCACCGACACGACGGACGTGATTCGCTTGTGGAGTGCGGATGGGGGTAAAAAAGTCAGCGAGTTTCCCGCGGGCGGCGCGTCGCTCCGGGCGATTGCGTTCTCCCCGGACGGGAGCCGGATTCTGGCTTGCGGGTATTCCCGCAGTATTCGTATTTGGGAGACGGCGACCGGGAGGGAGGTTCTGCCTCTGCCGGGGCATCATCATTCGGTCGTCACGGCTGCCTTCACTTCGGACGGCAAGACGTTGGTCTCGCGCGACCTCGGGACTACCGTCCGACTTTGGGATCCCGCGACGGGGAAGGAACGCCGCCAATTGACTCTCGGCCCCCCGTTATCCCTCAGCGGCGAAACGTCTGCCCCCGCGCTGGCCGTTTCCCCGGACGGCACCCGCCTGGCCGCCCTCAGGCAGGCGACCCCGTTCCAGAAAGACGCCGGCCTGCAAGTCTGGGACATCGGCTCGGGGGAGAAAACCGCCTACATAATCAATAATGCTTCGCCCTATTGGGGCTTTCGTTCCCTGGCCTTTGCCCCCGATAGCCAGACGGTTGCGGGTGCCTCCGGGGCGGTGCATCTCTTTTCGGCGACGTCCGGGAAGCCCGCCTCCCGGCTTCAGTCGTCCTCGCCCGGCGGCGCCATGAGCGTCGCCTTTTCCCCGGACGGACGGACGACGGCGGTGGGTATGGCCGTCCCCGAAGGCGTCCCGAGTCTCCAACTCTGGGACTGGATCACCGGGACGCCCATTCACACCTTGCCGGGCCACAAACGCCGAATTGTGGCCCTGTCGTTCTCGCCCGGCGGGCACATACTGGCTACTTGCGGGGGGAAATACACCAACAGTATCGTGGACGATGAGATCCGCCTTTGGGACGTGGCCGGCGGCGCCCTCATCCGCACCTTGAAGGGGCACGAGGGAAGCGTCGCCTCCGTCGCTCTGTCGCCCGACGGCCGCCTGCTGGCCTCCGCCGGCGAGGACGACAAGACCGTGCGGCTCTGGGACGTCTTCACCGGCAACGAACTCGCCAAACTCGTCGGCCACGCCGGCCCGGTCCTCACCGTCGCCTTCTCCCCCGACGGCCACACGGTCGCCTCCGGCAGCGCCGACACCACCATCCTCCTCTGGGACGTCCGCCGCTACAAGGTCCGACCGCCCGCCGTCGATGCCACCCCGGCGATGTTGGCCGCGCTCTGGGCCGACCTGCGGCGGCGCGACGCGGCGACGGCCTACGCGGCGCTCTGGTCCCTCATCGGCGCCGGGGACAAGGCCATCGCCCTCCTGGCGAAGGAAGTGCGCCCCTCCCGCGCCCCCGACGCGGACCGCCTCGGGACGTGGGTCGCCGACCTCGACAGCAACGATTTCGCCGCCCGCGAGGCCGCCGCCGCGGAATTGGCCCTGTTGGGACGCTTCGCCGAGCCGGCGCTGCGCAAGGCCAAGGAAGGAACCGCCTCGGCGGAAGTTCGGCGGCGGATCGATGACCTGTTGGATAAGCTCACGTCGCGAACGCTGACCGAGGACCAGTTGCGCGACGGCCGGGCGGTGCTGGCGCTGGAGCAGATCGGGTCGCCGTCCGCCCGCGAGCTGCTCAAGCGACTGGCCGGCGGGGCGCCCCGTGTGCCGCTCACGACCGACGCCAAGGCCGCGCTGGCGCGCCTCGAACGAGCCACTCCAGGCCGTTGACCGAATACCGTGGCGGCGACGGCCGATGAGGGGGTCAGGAAGAGGCAGGCGAGCAAAGCCGCGGCGTGGAAACAGCGCATGATTCGCCTCGGGTGGTGGGCGGAAACGTCTACGACCAAGAGGCTACGCTACCACACGGCACGGGCGCGTGTCACACCCGATCTTTCCCGGCGAGACGTCACGTTTTTCCCTGGGACTTCCCGACGTCTCCCGGTATGCTGCTCTTCATGGACTGGACCGCACTCCGCCAACAGTTTCCCGTCACGCGCCGGTGGGCGTACTTCGACCACGCCGCCGTCGCGCCCCTGAGCGCGCCGGCTCAGCGCGCGATGGCCGAATACGCCGCCGACCTGGCGGATAACGGCGACGTCCACGAGCACCTGTGGATGCGCCGCGTCGAGGAGGTTCGCCGCCTGGCCGCGCGCCTCCTCAACGCCGACGCCCTTGACGTCGCCTTCGTCAAGAACACCAGCGAGGGCATCGGCTTCGTCGCCGAGGGCTTCCCCTGGCGGCCCGGCGACAACGTCGTCACCGCCGCGGAAGAGTACCCGTCGAACCTCTACCCGTGGATGAACCTGGCGAGCAAGGGCGTCGAACTGCGCACCGTCCCCAGCCGCGGCGCCCGCGTCCTCGTCGACGACGTCCGCGCCGCGATGGACGGCCGCACGCGCCTGGTCACGCTCAGCTTCGTCGAGTTCGCCAGCGGCTTCCGCAACGACCTCGACGCCGTCGGCGCCCTGTGCCGCGAGCGCGGCGCCTTCTTCTTCGTCGACGCCATTCAGGGCCTCGGCGTCCTGCCGCTCGACGTGCAAAAGACGCCCGTCGACGCCCTCGCCGCCGACGGACACAAGTGGCTCGTCGCGCCCGAGGGGGCCGGCGTCTTCTACCTGCGCCGCGAGTGGGTGGAGCGGCTGCACGCCGTCGGCGTCGGCTGGCACAGCGTCGTCAACGCCAACGACTTCTCGCGGGTCGAGCTGCGCCTCAAGCCGCACGCCGGCCGCTGGGAGAGCGGTACGCTCAACGTCCCCGGCATCCACGCCCTCGGCGCCAGCCTGGAACTGCTGCTCGGCGCCGGCGTCAACGAGGTCGCCGCCCGCGTCCTCGCCCTGACCGACTACCTGTGCGAACGCGCGAAGCAGGCCGGGTTGGAAGTGTTCAGCGGCCGGGCGGACAACGAACGCTCGGGCATCGTGTCGCTGCACGTTCCGCCGGGGGCCGACGGCAAGGCGCTGGTGGAAAGATGTCTCGACGAGGGAATCGTCATCAACCTGCGGGCCGGGCGGCTGCGCGTCAGTCCGCACTGCTATAACACGCACGAAGAGATCGACCGGCTGGTGCAAGCGCTGACCCGGCCGGCGTCCTCCTGACACGGAAAGGCGGCCCATGCCCCTCCCACCCGACGAACGCACCGCGGTCTACACCGGCTCGTTCGACCCGATCACGTTCGGCCACGTCGACATCATCCGCCGCGGCAGCGAGATCTTCGACCGCATCGTCGTCGGCGTCGGCATCAACCCGGAAAAATCGACGTTCTTTACCCTCGAAGAGCGCGTTGACCTCGTCAGGCGGGTCGTGGGGCTTTACGGCAACGTGATCGTCGAGCCGTTCACGCGCCTTGCGGTGCAGTTCGTGCGCGACGCCGGGGCGCGCGTCATGCTGCGCGGGCTACGGACGACGAGCGACATGGAGTACGAGTTCAGCATGTCGCTGGCCAACCTGGCCCTCGACCCGGAGCTGGAGACGGTCTTCCTGATGGCGAAGGACGAGTACTCGCACGTCAGCAGCACGCTGATCCGCCAGATCGCCACGCTCGGCGGCAACCTCGACAAGTTCGTGCCGCCGCTGGTCAAGGAGGCGCTGCTGGCGCGCGTGCGCGAGACGGCGAGCCCCACGGAGTTCCCCCATGCCCGATAACGCCTTCGACGATCTGATGCGGACTCAGGCGCTGGCGCTGCACGCCAAGGACGTCCCGCCCGTTTCACGCGCCGATTGGGAGGCGCGCCGCAAGGCGCTGCGCGAGGCGATGTTCGCCGCGATGGCGGTCCCCGTGCCCGACAAGCCGTGCCCGCTCGAGCCGAAGGTCGTCGGCGTCCTGAAGCGTGGCGATTATCGGGTCGAAAAAATCCTCTTTCAGAGCTTGCCCGACGTCTGGGTGACGGCGAGTGCTTACGTCCCCCAGAGCGCGGCGGGCAAGGCGCCGGCGGTCCTCGTCGTCCACGGCCACTGGCCCGGCGCCCGCCGCGATCCGGTGGTGCAGGCGCGCTGCCTCGGCCTGGTGAAGCTCGGCTTCTTCGTCCTCGCGGTCGACGCCTTCGGCGCCGGCGAGCGCTACACCAAACCGGCGCTGGGCACCTACCACGGCGCCCTGTACGGCGCCACGCTCTGGCCGGCGGGGCGGACCCTCCTCGGGCAGCAGGTCTACGACAACCGCCGCGCCGTCGACTACCTGCGCACGCGGCCGGAAGTCGACGGCGACAAGCTCGGCGTCACCGGGGCGTCGGGCGGCGGCAACCAGACGATGTACGCCGGCGCCCTCGACGAGCGCTTCGCCGCCGCCGTGCCTGTCTGCTCCGTCGGCACCTACCAGGCGTATCTGCACGCCGCCTGCTGCGTCTGCGAGGTGCTGCCGGGGGCGCTGCGCTTCGCGGAGGAGGGCGACGTCCTCGCGCTCGTCGCGCCGCGCGCCCTGCTGGTCGTCAGCGCCACCAAGGACGCTTACCAGTTCAGCGTCGCCGAGGCGGCGAAGAGCGTGGCGCGGGCACGGACGGTCTTCAAACTCTTCGGAGTCGAAGAGAAGCTGAAACACGTCCCGTTCGAGTCGCCGCACGCCTACAACCAGGCGATGCGCGAGGCGATGTACGGCTGGATGACGC
>JBBRPS010000469.1:0-8290 GCA_038227745.1 Gemmatales bacterium
CTGCTCCGCCGGCCAATCGCCGCGGCTCAGCGCCACGATCGCCCGCGCCGCCGACGCCGCCATGTCGTCGCGCGACTGCAAATCCACGCCCGCGGCATGCGGCGTCAGCACCACGTTCTCCAGCTCGAAGAGCGCCCCCGGCCGCGGCGGTTCCTCCTCGAACACGTCCAGCGCCGCCCCCGCGATCTTGCGGCTCCGCAGCGCTTCCAGCAGGTCCGCCTCGCACACCAGTCCGCCGCGAGCCGTGTTCACCAGGACGGCGCCCGGCTTCATCAGCGCCAGCGTCTTGCGGTTGATGAGATACTTCGACTCCTCGGTCAGCGGCACGTGCAGCGAGACGTAATCGGACTCGGCAAGTAGCTTTTCCAGCGGGACGAAAGTGACGTTGTACTGCTTCGCGAAGGCGTGATCGGGGTACGGCTCGTAGGCCAGCAAGGGCATCTTGAACGCCGCGCCGCGGATGGCCACCGCCTTGCCGATGCGGCCCAGGCCGACGATGCCGAGCGTGCGCCCGCGCAGGGGCTGGTTCGAGCGGCGCGGCCAGCGGCCGGCGCGCGTGCCGGCGTGCTGGTTGATGAGGTCCTTGGCCGTCGCCAGGATCAGGGCGAAGGTGTGCTCGGCGACCGAGTCCTGGTTCGTGCCCGGCGCGATCGCCACCGCGACGCCGCGCTCGGTCGCCGCCTTCATGTCCACCGCGTCATAGCCGACGCCCGCCCGTGCGATGACGCGCAGCTGCGGATGGGCGTCGAGGACGCGGCGCGTGTACGGCTCGGAGCCGGCGAGCGCGGCCGGGATGTCCTTGAGGGTCAGGAGCAGTTCGTCCTCGGTGAGCTGGCGGACGTGTGCGGGGTAGACGGGCTCGAAGCCGGCCTGGCGGAGGGTGTCCAGGTACAGGCCCTCGATCCCGGCGAGCGTCGCCGGGGCGATCAAGACTTTCGGCATGGGTGTGGTCGTCCTTCGGTGTGTTGGGTCAGGCGGCGAACACTCCCAATCTACACGGAAGGCACGCGACGGACCACCGCTCAGGAGCCGAGTGAGGCCCGCAACCGCGTCACCCAGGCGGCGACCTCCGCCTGCTTTTCGCGGTAGAGGCGTTCCGCCTCGTCAAGGCTAACCTCGATGAAATAGAGTCCCGCACCCGGGCGGAGCTGTCCCACCACGTCGAGGTCGGCGCTGATGACCTGGGCGACCTTGGGGTAGCCGCCGATGGTCTGGCCATCCACGCCGAGGACGATGCACTGGCCGTCGCGCGTCACCTGTACCGCCCCCGGGCAAACCGGTTCGGACACCAGCTCGCGGTCCAGGAGCGGGACGGGTTGGCCTTCCAACCGCAGCCCCATGCGATTGCTCGACTGGCTCACCTTGAACACCGGCGGGAGAACCCAGCCGTCGTGCAAGGCCAAGAACGGCACATAGCGGGGACACCAGTCATATTGCGGACCAGGCAGGACGCGGAGCATTTCAAAGGGCCCGGGAGACCACCACTCCATCCTGCGCTGCCGCCCGCGCGCCGGTGGGAGAAGGCAGAACCGAGAGCGGATCGTGCCCGGGGCGCAAGGGAGGCGATCCCCAACCTGGACCGGGCCAAGGCTGGAGCGGCTGCCAAGGACAACGGGCGTCTGCAGGCCGCCCCGCACACAGAGGTAGCCGCGCATCCCCTCGTGCGTCCCTCTGACATGGAGTACCTCGCCTTCGTGGAGCGTGAAGGTCTTCCCGACGGTCAAGTCCCGGGGCGTGCCGGTCAGCTCGAAGGGCGCCCCGTACACGACGCACGCCAGGTCGCACTCCGCCTGGAGCATCGGCCCGATGAGGCTGAATTCGAGGGCGGCGGCGTCGGGCGGGTTGCCGACCAGGGCGTTGCCCAGCGCCAGCGAGGTGCGGTCCGCGGCGCCGCCGACCGGCACGCCGAGGCTGCGGCAGTGCGGCCGGCCGAAGTCCACCACGAGCGTGTACAGGCCGGGATCAACGACGCGCAGGCTCATGAGAAGGCTTGAATCCTGATGCCCTGGCGCAGCAGCGCGGCGCGCAGCTCGCGCACGAACGCCAGCGCTTGCGGGTTGTCGCCGTGGACGCAGACCGTACGCACGCCGCGCTCGCGCACCAGCCATTCGACCTGACGCACCGCGTCGGCGGGATCCTCGACGAAGGCGTCGGGGCGGGAGCGCGGCACCAGTGAGCCGTCGGGCAGGTAACGGCGGTCGGCGAAGCCCTCCGCGACGAACTCGCAACGGCCGGCACTGAGCGCCTGGAGGCGCGACCCGGGCAGGCCGAGCAGCGGCAGGCTGAACAGTTCCGCGGCGGCGACCACTGGGCGGGCGTAAGCGTCGTCGCGGCACGCCATGTTGTACAGGGCGCCGTGCGGCTTGAGGTGGGAGAGAGGCCGGCCCACGGCGCGGGCCAGACCGGCCAGGGCGCCGACCTGGTAGACACACTCCTCGAAGACCTGCTGTTCCGTGCGCGCCAACTCGCGGCGGCCGAAGTGCTCGCGGTCGGCGAAGCCGGGGTGGGCGCCGGCGTGGACGCCGTGCCGCGCTGCCGCGCCGAGGGTGGCGTGGGCCGTGGACGGGTCGCCCGCATGGCCGCCGCAGGCGACGTTCGCGGACGCGATCAGCCCCAGCAGCTCCTCGTCGAAGGGGCAGCCCTCGCCCAGGTCGCAGTTCAGGTCGATGTCCATGAGGCGCGTCGCGCGGGTTCGGGGTCGGCGGACCGGAAGTTCTCCAGTCCTTTTACGCCGCCCCCGCAGCCCGGGCAACCCACCGTGAGGCAGGCCCACCCGTTGCAACGGGTGGGCCGCCCGCGCTCACGGCCCGATGCCGCCGTGAACGCGCTGATAGGTCATGTGCGACGGCTGGTCGTTCATCCAGAAGCGGCGCCACTCATCGTGAATCTGGCGCAGGTCTTCCGACTGGAAGAGCAGCTGCTCCATGCGCACGTTCGGGTCGCTCGAATACTGGTTGACGAAGCAGCCCACGCTGGCGGTCATCAGGCTCACCACCGCCCCCAGGAACAATAAACGGCGCATGCCATGCCTCCCTGCCGCGTCGGCGCCCGGGGGTGCGGCCTCCGCCCCCGAACGGGACGGCGAACTCCACGCCACCGAGCTTGCGGGCCATGCGGATAATATCGGTGGAAGCGATTTCTCTCTTGAAGAAAACTTTGCTGCCCCTCACGGGCACCTGGACCGTGCCGGGGAAAGAAGAACACCCAGGGGTCGCCTGGGTGTTAGGACAGCTGCAGTCTGAGGTTGGGGCGACGGCGGCCGGGGCTCAGGAGCCCTTGCGCGTGCGGACCGGCTTGGTCTTGACCGCGGCGCCGCCGCGATCGTCCGCGCCGTTCGTGTCCTCCAGGCCGCCCCGATCAGTCGAAGCCCCGTCGGACATCAACTCCATCTGGCGGACGCGTTCTTCCATTTCCTTGCCGGGTTTGAAGGTCACCACGTTCTTCGGCTCGACGTCCACCTTCTCACCGGTGCGCGGGTTACGCGCCTTGCGCGCCTTGCGCCGCTTGACCTCGAACACGCCGAAGTTCCGCAGTTCGATGCGCTTCTCCCGGAGCAGCGTGTCCACGATCGCCTTGAAGGTTTTCTGAACGATCTCCTTGGTCTTGAGCTGCGTCAGCCCAAGCTCCTCCGAGATCTGTTTCACGATTTCTTTCTTCGTCACCTGTGAGTTCTCCTTGCCGAACGTACCGGGCAGCCGGTATACCGAATGGTGTTTTTAAGTGTAAAAGCCACATAGGGTAATGTCAAGCGAAAAGCCGCCGACTCAGGCAATCTTCCTCCGCGGGCCTCCCGCCACCCCTGGGGGCCGGGAGGCCACGGGCCGGTGTCCGGCGGGAGGCGGTTCAGGTCGGTGGGAATCCGCTTGCCTCGACCGGATCCGCCCGCATACGATGATGCCATCGTTCTCACGGATTCGCCAGGCTTTCGAGCAGACTCAGCGGAAGTGCATCTCCCTCGGGCGGATGCGTGCAGACTGCCGAGCGGACCCGCACACGACCCCGAGGGGAAGAGACCGCCATGACGCTCACGATTTCCTGTCCCGGTTGCAACTCGCCGCTGCAGGTCCGCGAAGAGTATGCCGGCCAACAACTGAAGTGTCCCCGGTGCGCCGCCGTGGTCAGCGTCCCGGCGGCGGAAGGCGGGCAGGCTGACGCGGCCCCCGTTGTCCTGCCGGTCGAGGCGGAGCGGGTGGAAGAGATCCGCCCCGTGCCGCGCGCCGTCTCCCGCCAGGCCGCCCCCGACACCGCCATCGGGGAGGGCCGTCCCGCGGCCCGCCCGCGCGCCCCGCGCGATGCGGAGGATGAAGCGCCGCGCCCCGGCCGGCGCGGCCGGGACTATCACCCCTGCCCGCGCTGTGGCAGTGGCGGGGCAACGCGCGTCACCTGGACGCCCTGGGGCAGTTTCTACGGCCCGGCCCTGCTTACGCACGTTCGCTGTCCGAAATGTGGCTACGCTTACAACGGCCGCACCGGCAGGTCGAACACCGTCGCCGCCGTCTTCTTCGTGCTGGTCCCGCTCATCCTGATCCTGGCGATTCTCTTCGGCCTGCTGGTCGCCCTGGGCGTCCTGCGCTTGCGCTAGCTGACCGTTTGACAAGTCTGCTGCCAGTGGCGTGGCGCCGTAGGGAGGGCGACGGCCCACCGCTTCCGTGAACTGGTGGGCAGTGCCCACCCTACCGCGCTGGCGGCGAACTTCTGAAACGATCAGCTAGTGCGGGAAGCAGGCACCTCCTGGCGAACGGCCGGCGTCAGCCGGCCGTTCGCCTCGCCCCGGCGGCAGCGCTTCGCCCGCTTTCCCTCCGCGCCGGACCTGTTATGCTGAGTAGAGCGCCGCACCCCGACTGCGCTACTTCCGGCCGGGGCACTGGAGCGCGGCCTTCTACACCTACAGCCACGAAAAGTACGAGCCCTGCCTGCTGGTTTCCGGTGCGGACGACAGCACACCCGAAGAGGGGTTCGACGTGGGCGCGATTTACCTGACGGGCGAGGACCCCTGAGCGCCCGCCAATGTCCGCGTCCCTCTCCCGGCCCTCACCGTACACCAGGGTCCCCCCACCGACTGCTTGTCAGCTGTTGACCGCTCACGCGGTGTCGGGGTTGATCCAGTCCCGCGACAGAAAGTGCGGGTCGAGCCGGTCGAAATCCTTATCCGTGGTGAGCAGACGAGCGCCAGTCACCGAGGCCGTGGCGGCGATCCAGATGTCGTTCTTACCGAGCGGCTGCCCGGTCCGTTGGCCGTGGGCGTCAATCACGGCGTAGGCCCGGATGATCTCGGGATCGTCGATCGATACGGGCTTCAAGTACCCGAGGTAGAACTCCATCTGGTCAATCTTGTCCGCCTTCCAATTGAACTGGAGCGCCAGCGACCGGAGTTCTCCGGCGGTGACCACGGAAATGATCGGGCGCGGGTCGATCAGAAGGGGCTGATAGGTCGCGCGGACGCGCGCCCAGACTTCATCCCCGCGGACAAGATGTACGAGGACGTTCGTGTCCAGGAGGTAGAGAGGCGGTAGCTCTGACACTACGATATCCTATCGAGGGCATCCCGAATTTCGGCGTCCGTCTCGGTGCCGGGCCACTTCCCCTCCACAACGTCGAGGACAGTCTGGCCAGCCGGGATGTCACGCGGAGGAGGAGACGCGCCAAGGATGCGCTCGCGTGCGGCCCGCACCTCCTCTGCCCCTCGGCGCGTGAGCCATTCAAGGCCCTGGCTGAGCATGTCGGGGGGCTCGGTGTCACCGCTCGCCGCCTTTTCGGCCAGGAGGCGGAGGTACGTCTCCAGGGTCTGCCCGCGCCGGCTGGCTTGCAGCCGGAGTTGCCGTTCGGTCTCCGGGGTCAGTTGGACAGTTACCGTCGTCATGCTTTTCTCCACGGGGCTAACTCTGCACCCTGACCTCAATTACTGAGTCCAGCGTGGCTAAAGTCACCACGTTTAGCCGCGGTTCGGCGAACCGCGCTCGGCGAACGCGGTTCGCCGAACCGCGGCTAAACGAAGGGTGGCATTGTCCGGGCTGGACTCAGTAAGGGGACACCCGCCCAAGGACACCCTCGGCGTCAGGGGACCAGCAGCACCTCCGCCGGGCTGACGCCCAAGTCGTCCATGAGCTTGAGGGGCTTGCCCGAGCCCAGGTCCATCAGGTAGAGGGTGGTGGCATAGGGGTTGACTCCGATAAGCGTCGCGCCGTCGGGGGTGGTGACGAAGTTCATTACCGGGAGGGGTAGCTTGGTCACGCTGGCGACGGTCCCGTGGGATAGGGAAACCTGCCAGATTTCGGAGGCCAGGCCCAGGCTACGTTCGTTGTCATCGGCGGCGACTCCCACGAACAGCCGGCCGCCGCCCCCGTAGAGGTGGTGCAGGGGGACGGAGCGCGGTGGGGTCAAAGGCAACTCCAGAAGCAGGGCCGGTTCCTCGGCGTGGCGCACGCGGTAGATCTTGCCCTCGCCAGTTACGCAGTAGAGCGTGCCGCTCTCCCTGGCCAGCCAGGATCCGCACGTCTCCCGCGGGGAGTGGCTGCGCGACGGCAGGTCTTCCAGCCGCAGGAGCGTCAGCCCCGGGGCCGGGAACTTCCCGAAGGCGATGGTGCTGGGGAAGTCACAACTGAGATGGAGGAACAGCTCGTCCTCGCTACCGCCCAACGGGCCGAAGTCCAACAGGCACGAATCGACCACCAGGTCCCCCAACTCGATGGCGTCGTGCCGCCGGTCGTAGCGGTGGACCCGCAGCCGAAAAATGTCCTCCTCCGGATAGCGGCGGATCCCCTCGGATTGGAGGAAGTACAGATAGCGTCCGGAGGAACTGGAGACCAGGCGGGTCGATCGGCCCGGAAACCCCGCGTACATCGGGCGCATCGGCGTCTCGTGGCGGCGCGTCTGCCGCAGCGTCCCGAGGTCGTAGCATTTCAGCCAGTAGCGCGCGGGCACCCCGCTGGTCTGCGGCAGCTCGGTATCGACCACGGCCAGTTCTCCGGCGGCCGCGTCGTAGTGGACCTCCGGCACGTAGCCAAGGCGGAGCCGGTCGCTGGCCCCACTGGCGAAGTCCACCACGAACAGGTCGGCGCAGCTGTCGCCGCTCCGGGGATCGAGTACCAGGATCTTCATGGTAACCTCAGGCAGCCAGCGTGTGCCAGGCCAGGCCGGCCAGGAACCCGGCCGCCGCCAACAGGACCGCGCCGTTCAGTTTGCCGACCCGGCCCGCGTAGTCATCGAACTTCAGGGCGAAGCTCAGTGCCCTCTTGGGCGAGGCCACCCACGGCCCCAGGACGACGGGCAGGACGGAGCGGGCGGCGCCGAACGCGCCCAGGATGAAGCCGCCCGCCAGAGCGGACCCGGAGAGGAAGGCGCAGCCGAGCACGGCATAGGTGGTGGCGACCTTGATGCGCGTCGCGACGCCACAGCCCAGCTGGAGGCCGTAGCCCAGGGCCACCAGGTCCCAGGGAAGCCGCACCAGCCACAAGCGCGAGACTTGCCGGTGCAGCTGAGGCAGCGGCAGGCGCAGGACCTGCAACTGATGGAGAGCCATCCCCAGGCAGCCGCCGCTGAGCACGACCAACCCGGCCGGCTGCGTTGCCGGCGGCAGCCCGCTGCCCAGCCACCCGAGGGCGGCGCCCAGCAAGACCCCTC
The DNA here is from genome assembly GCA_038227745.1 of Gemmatales bacterium. Taxonomy (GTDB): domain Bacteria; phylum Planctomycetota; class Planctomycetia; order Gemmatales; family Gemmataceae; genus DASPXY01. Next base: position 7,621 of record JBBRPS010000469.1, read on the forward strand.
CCGCAACGTGCCCCGCCACCCAGAGCAGCGCCCAGATGCCATAGCGAATCCAGGGCCGGTGTCTCTTGCCTGTCCCCTCATACTGGGCCTGAAGCTGTTGAGAACGAAGTCCGGACACGCCGAACATGTTCTCCCCTCAGGGCGACCACACCGCCGAAAAACCGGCCAGGAGCGCGAGACAGGTGGCAACGGCGAGTACCCAGTTCCCTTCCATACCGACCTCATCCTTCTGGACTGGCGGGGCCGCAAGCAAGCTGGTTGCTCCCACCGCTGCGGCACCCCTCCTCCCGGGACCAGGGCCAGGGGGTCTATACCTTGTCCACGAACTCATCTCCAGCACTGTCCTTGGAGATGATCAGCTCCCGCTTCCAGAGGGCGAGCGTGCAGATGTACTTGGTGCGATGCTGCTTGTATGCCTTGCTGGGGTAGGCGCACCAATTCATCTCCTTGCTCCAGTTGCAGAATACCTTGTGCTGCCGTGGCGAGTCGCCGCAGCAGTCCACGTAGTAGATGATCGTCCCGCTGACCTCGTACTTCCAGAACCAGCCGGACACCGTCCCCTTGGGGCAGTGGCTAAGATCAATACCGTTTGCTATGTTATAACTACTGCTTCTGCAAAGGTTTTCAGCAACGGGGGCAGGTGGCGATGCTCGGGGCGCTTCTTCTTGTA
>JBBRPS010000470.1:0-8280 GCA_038227745.1 Gemmatales bacterium
CCGGAAAAAATGGCTAGTTGGCAACTTGCCCCACGTCCTTTGAGGCGCTCTTATGATTCTGTAATTACATCCCCCTCCTGTCCATGCGCCGCACCGCGGCCCGTGCCTCCTCGGTCAGCCACGCCCCCGGCGCCCCCTCCGCCAACCGCCCCAGCAGCGCCCGCGCTTCCCGCGTGCCGATTCGCTCAAGCGCTTGCAGGGTCCGCGTCTGCCGCAGTTCGTCGGAGTTCCCAGGGCGCTTCGCGTACTGTTCGAGGAGCGACTGCACGCGCGTGCGCACCTCGGTGGAGGCCTGGCCCTTGAGGGCGGCGCGCAGGTCCGCCTCAATGCCCGCCCCGAGCTTCTTCAGCTCGCCGAAGGCCGCCTGCCGCACCGCGAAGCGCTTGCTGTCGAGCTTCGCCAACAACTCGCGCACGCGCGGCCCCGACGGCGCTACCGGCTGCACCTTGTCCCTCAGCAGCGCGACGGCGGCGTTGCCCGCCAGCGCGAGCGCCCACAGCGACTCATAGGCCGACGTCGCGTTCTCGCCGGCGAGGGCGGCCCAGTGCCGGTCGAACGCCTCGACCGTCAGATCGTCGGCGCGCTTGCCGGCAGCCCAGCCGGCCGGCGCCAGGTCGAGGAAATGCACCGAACCGTCGAGGCGCCCCACCGCCGCCTTGCGGCCGTCCGGCGAGACGGCGACGACGATGGCTCCGTCCTCACCGGGGTGCAGGACGTCCTTGCCGGTGGCGACCTCCCACAGGCCGACGCGGCGGTCGCGCGTCTCGTTCTCGATCACGAACCGGCCGAGGTGCTGGCGGCTGCCCCACGCCGTCGCCAGGAACTTGCCGTCGGGCGAGAAGGCGACGGCAGTGCCGTACCCCTTCGCCGAGAGCAGCTCCTTGCCGGACGTCGTGGCCACGCCGAGGCGGCCGCCGCCCTGGATGCTCACGCCCTTGCCGATCGGCATGCCGGTGATGAACATGCCGCCCGCGGCGACGCTCTGGTCGTCGGGATTGAACGCGACCACCGTGCCCGTCAGCGACAGCTTGCGCACCTCCTTGCCGGTCGCGGGGTCCCAGAGTCGCACCTGGTCGGCGTGGATGGCGCCGATGAAGAACCCCGGCACGACCGCCGCGGCGGTACCGCCCGAGGCGAGCAGCTTACTGTCCGGCGAGAACGCCAGGCCGGTGACCTTGGTCTCATGGCCGTGGAACCGGCGCAGCAGCTTGCCGGTGGCCAGGTCCCAGAGGCGGATGCTCTTGTCGCCGCCGCCCGCCGCGACGGTCTTGCCGTCCGGCGAGACGGCGACGGCGATGACCTCCTGCTGGTTGCCTTCAAAGGTCCGGATGGGCTTCAGAGTGGCGGCGTCCCAAAGGCGGACGAGCTTGTCGCCGCCGGCGGTGACGACGTGCTTGCCGTCGGGCGACAGGGCGGCCCCGTAGACGCATTCCTGGTGTGCCTCGGTGCGGCGCACCTCCCTGCCGCTCGCGACTTCATAGACGCGGAGACTGCCGTCGAGGCCGGCGGAAAGGAGCGTCTTGCCGTCGGGGCGGAAGAGGACGGCGCGCGCCTCGGTGCGGTTGGTCGGCGGCTGGGCCCACGCCGGCACCGCGAGGCCGAACGTCGCGGCCAGGGCGAGCACCAGGGTTCCATGCACACGCGACATTTGCCACCTCCTGAACGGGAGAATCGCGGAAGGCCCACGCCCGGCCGGGGGAGGACGGGTGGGTGCCGGGCGCGGAGCTGGCTTGCCGTTTCGCGCTCTTCCTCCCCTCGTCGCTACGCCAGCGCCGTCGGGTTGAGCAGCAGGTCGAGACTGTGGTGCAGGTCGTCCATCGACTTGTCGCTCAGCACCGGCACCGCCCCCTCGGTCGGTAGCTCGCGCTCCAGCTCGACCCAGCTGCGGCAGCCCTCGTAGTAGGCGGTGTCGGGCAGCTCGAATGCCTGCGCCGCGCGGTAGACGCGCACCGGCATCACGAACAGGCCGGGCCGCCGGTACTCGAAGCGCTTCCGCACCGTCTCGTCGGACCAGAAGTGCAGGTGCGCCAGCACCAGCGCCGCCACCAGGTCGTGAACGTGGTACACGCCGGTGACCTCGGCAAAGTGGCTCAGGCGCACCACGCCCGCGGGCGGTCGCTCGGACTCGGCCTGCTGCAGCAGCGGCAGCGCCTCGGGCCGCAGTCCCTTGGCCTGCTGGTGCGTCCACGTCGGGAACAGCCAGAAGCGCGTCTGCTCCAGGCGGAACTCGCCGCCGGCCTCGGCGACGCCGCCCTTGCGCAGGATCAGCCCCTGCTTGCCCTCGGCCAGCGCCTTGCAGATCGCGGCCCACTCCTTGAATGCGTGCTGGAGCATCGGCGTCGCCCTCGTTGAGGGTTATCCTCGGCGCGGGAGGTCTGACACAAGCCCGAAGCGCCAGCGAGGGGATCCCTCGCTGGCGCTTCGGGCTTGTGTCGGGCGCCGCCCTCGCCCGGGTTACCAGTTCCTCTCACTCTTCGGCTCGCGCAGCATCAGGTCATCGACGGCGGCGCGCGGGCCCTTGTCCTCATACAGGACGCGGTAGACCTCGGCGGCGATCGGCATGGCGATGCCCATCCGCGCCGCCCGCTCGTGGACGCTGCGGGCCGTGTAGACGCCCTCGGCGACCATGTTCATCCGCGCGAGGATCTGCGGCAGCTTCTCGCCGCGCGCCAGGCTCTCGCCGACATGGCGGTTGCGGCCGTGCCGGCTTATGCAGGTCGTGATCAGGTCGCCGATCCCCGCCAGGCCGTGGAACGTCTGCGGCTCCGCCCCCAGCGCCACGCCGAACCGCGCCATCTCCACCACGCCGCGCGTCAGCAGCGCCGCCTTGGCGTTGTCGCCGAACCCCAGCCCGTCGCCGATGCCGGCCGCGATGCCGATCACGTTCTTCAGCGCCCCCGCCAGCTCGACGCCGGTCATGTCCAGGTTCGTGTAGACGCGGAAGCGGTCGGTGCTGAAATGCTGCTGGATCCAGCGCGCCAGGTCGTAGTCGGCGCTGGCCGCGACTACGCTGGTCGGCAGGCCGCGGCCGACCTCCTCCGCGTGACTCGGCCCGCTCAGCACTGCCAGCCGCTCGACGCCGACCGTCTGCCGCAGGATGTCCGTGGGCCGGCAGAACGTGTCGATCTCCAGCCCCTTGGCCAGGCTCACCATCGGGCAGTCGCGACCCAGGGCGGGGGCGATGCGCTGCAGGGTCGAGCGCAGGTGGACCGTGGGGACGGCAACGACGACGAGGTCGGCGCCGGCGACGGCCTCGGCGGCGTCGGTGGTGAGCAGGACGCTCGGGGGGATGGGTACGCCGGGGAGGAGGCGGACGTTCTCGCGGCGCTCGTGCAGCTCACGAGCGTTCTCGGGGCGGGCGCTCCAGAGGGCGACACGGTGGTCGGGATCCTGGGCGAGGACCAGGCTGACCGCGGTCCCCCAGGCGCCGGCGCCGAGGATGGCGAAGGTGGTTGGCATCGTTGGCGGCACGGGCCTCCGGCTGGGGCGACGCGGGACGGTGCTGCCGGCTATTATACGCACGCCGCGCGGCCGTCCCCGGGAAAAGGCCGAAGTCGCCGGCCCCTTCCTGCCGATGGTTGGAGAGAGCACTCACAAGACTGCGAGTGCCGGACGGACGCCGGCGCGGCCGCGTGCGGCCCTTGCCGCACACGCCCAGCCAGCCGGCGGACCGCCATGCTACAGGGAGGTATGGAATGGCTGCGCAACTGCGTGTGTATCCCTCGACGCAAGACTCGCCCGTCGCCCAGGCCCAGAAGCCGACGGTGCGGGTGAGCCTGCGGGACATGCTGCCCCTGGTGGCGCTGGCCCAGCGCCGGAATTACCTCTGGCTCCAGGATTTCCTGGACGACGAGGTCACGATCACCCCCGACCTTTACGAGGTCCTCCGGGCGTTCTGTTCCTACCGGCCGTCCGCATAACTGCGTCCGCCTCTCCCCCGACCGGCGACCGTACCCCCGCCCGCCCAGCCCGCGGCGGGTGGGGTACTTGTACCCGCAGGCCCGCTTCCCCAAGATACCCCCGGTTTCACCTTCGCGGCAACGCAGGAGGCCCGGGCATGGGAGCGCGTCTGAAAGAGCTGCTGGCACAGGGCAAGCTGGTGCGGGTCTTCGGTCTCGGCCAGCTCTGTCACCCCAAGTTCGTCGAGATCGTCGGCTTCGACGGCGGCTACGACGCCGTGTGGCTCGACCAGGAGCACGCCGGCCTGACGGTCGCCCAGATCGAACAGGCGGCGCGTGCCGCCCGCCTGGCCGGGCTGGACTCGTTCGTGCGCCTGGCACCCACGGACTACGCCACGGTGATGCGGCCGCTGGAGGCCGGCGCCGGCGGCGTCATGGCCGCCCAGGTCCGCGGGGCACGCCAGGCCGAGGACGTGGTGCGCTGGGCACGCTTCCACCCCGAGGGCCTGCGCGGCGTCAACGGCACCGGCATCGACGGCCGCTACGGCACCCTTCCCCTGGCGGAATACCTCCGCCGCAGCAACGCCGACACCTTCGTCGCCATTCAGATCGAGCACGCCGACGCCGTGGAAGATGTGGAGAGCATCGCCGCGGTTCCGGGCGTGGACCTGCTGTTCATCGGCCCGGCGGACCTGAGCCAGTCGATGGGGATCCCCGGCGAGTGGGAGCACCCGCGGCTGTGGCAGGCGTACGAGCGCGTGGCGCGGGCGGCGGCGGATCGGCGCGTGCCGTGGGCGATCCTGCCGCCGCACGCGGAGCACGCGCGGCGCTTCGTCGGCATGGGTTGCCGGATGCTGTCGCTGGGCCTGGACGTGTGGGCGGTGCAGCGCGGGCTGAAGGCGTTCCTGGGGGAGTACGCGGTGGTGACCCTGTAACAGGCAGGGCGTCGCGCGGTATCATGGCATCGAGTCGTCACCTGTCCCCTGTGCAGGAGTGTGAGATCATGCCCCAGGTAATTTGTGAGAAAGTGGGCCGCGGGTTCCGGGACTCCGAGCGCACGGCCGTCGTGAAGGATATCTATGGCCACCGTGAGTACATCCGTGTCGAACATGATTTTCTGACCGTGGTCGGGGAGAAGACATATCTCCCCGTCGGAGTCGTGTGCGTTGATGAGAAGCACGATGCGGTGCTGATCGAGTTCCCGCACGAACCCGACAGTGGGGGCAACCGCATCTGGGTGCATTCCGGGGATATGCTTCAGCGTAACGGGGCGGCCCAATGATCCTCTCTGACCGGGAGATCCGCGCCGCCCTGACGAGGCGGGGGATCCGGATCACCCCCGATCCGTCCGGGGATGTCCGCGTTTGGTCGTCCACGGCACTCGATCTTCGCCTGGCAGCGCAGCTCCGGTTCTGGGATCTGACCAGGGAAGGGGCGCCCGCGTCCTTCTCACCCGCGGATCCCGGCTTTGATTTCCTGGCGCTCTTGGAGCTATTCGGCAGAGTCGTTGACATCTCTGACAACGGCTATCCGCTCAAGCCTGGTGAGTTTTGCCTGGGCTGGACGATCGAGAAAATCCAACTCCCTTACCGCTCGCGCATCGCCGCTCGCGTCGAGGGCAAGAGCAGTCTGGCGCGGTTGGGCCTGGGAGTCCACGTCACGGCGCCCACCATTCACGCCGGCTTTGGCTTCAACGACGAAGACCCCACGTTCGTCGGTAACCCGATCCAGCTCGAGATCTGGAACACCGGGCCGCTTCCTATTGTGTTCAAGGCCGGGATGAGGATCTGCCAGCTGATCTTTGAGTTGGTCGATGGCACGCCGGAACAGGGCTACAGCGGCCGCTTCTCCGTGCAAGGGCCGCCTACGTGATGGCCTTACCGAATGTGCCGGACGGCCTTGTAGCCCGGGAAAGCCGTCTACCGCTGTTTCGTCAGCGGAAGCGCGGCCTGCTCCGTCTGCCCGGCGGCGCACGGGAGATAATAACGCTGCGCGATGCTCACCCGCGCATAGTAGTTCCCCAAGATGCTGAAGAGCAGCAGGGCCACGGTGGCCACGCCGGACAGCGCGACACGACCGCGCCGCCGCGGCAGAGCCTTCGGGGCGTACACCAGCGCGACCAGGAAGATCGGCAGCAGGAACGGGAACCAGTTGCGCCCCTGGGCGCCGAAGCGGTTGTCCGTGCGGATGTACAGGGCGAACATCAACGCCGTGAACAAGAAGTAGCTGTTGACGACCGGGTTCGAGAAGGCCGCGCGCACGGCCAGCCAGCGCCTGCCCTTCCACGCTACCCGGCCGAGCCGGTACGCCACGCGCCCGAAGCGGCAGAGAGCGAGTACCGCCAGCGGCCACGCGAACGCCCGGATGAGCCACCAGACCGCCGTCGTGGTGTCCGCGTCGCGGACGGTCAGCGGCGTGTCCAGCCAGCCGAACAGGCCCCAGAAGGATTTATGCGTCTGCCCCAGGTGGAAGTCCTTCACCGCGTGCAGGAAGGCCAGCGGCAGCGAGGGAGAGCGCTCCGCGGTGGGAGCGAAATAGTTCGGCGTGCCGCGCACCGTCCACCAGTAGGCGGCGCCGAGGGCCAGCGAGGGCAGGAGCAGGAGCAGCAGGCCGAGGAGCCACCGCCGCAGTGAGCCGAGTTCCGTGCCGAGCATGGCCAGCGCGGGCAGGGCGACGCACAGCCAGAAGTGCGTCTTGGTCACCAGCAAAGCGCCCAGCGCCAGGCCGAGCAGCGCGAGGGGGCCGCTGCTGCACTCCCGCCGCCGCGCCCGCAGGGTGAGGTAGAAGCACAGCGACACCAGGGTGAAGGCCAGGTTGTCCGGCTGGACGTACGAGGAGAGGAACGAGGTCAGCGGGAAGGAGCCGATACAGGCGGTGATGAGCAGGCTGAACCCGGGTCGGCAGCCGAGCAGTCGCACCGTGCCGTGGCTCAGGAGCAGGCTGGCCGCCAGCAGCACGACCGAGAAGAGGCGGGCGCCGAAGAAGACCGCCACGACGCCTTCCTGCCCCAGGCGGACCAGGTCGATCCAGCCGGCCAGCAGCGCGTAGTACCCGAACGGGTACAGGGCGGCGAGCTGGCTGGGGGTGTCGATCCGGCAGGCCGACGGCGGGGCGTCCCGGTCGAGGGCTTCGTAGAACGCGGCCGTGCCATAGCCCGCGGGCATCTTGACCGACGGGTGAAAGGCGACGTCCACGGTGTGCGCGCGCTTCTGGAGGTAGAGCGTGTACGGATGCACGGAGCCGGGCAGCGACCGGAAGGCGGAGTTCTGGACCAGGAAAAGGCCGCGATGGGCGTTGATCGCCAGGGCATAGTCGAGGTGCTCGGCCTCGTCGGGGGCCTGGTAGATCGGGACGAGGAAGACCCACAGGAGGGTTTGGCCGGCCGCCGCCAGCACGACGGCCGCGAGGCCCAGGCGAGGCCAGGTGCGCGCGAGCCAACGCCAGGCTGACATGAGCGAGTCCTCCCGCGCCGGGCGGATCGGGGCGGGACAGCGCTCCCGGGCCACCCGGTCCGGGGGCGAACATTACTCGCAACGGCGAGAGGAAACCAGGCCAGTCTGGGGTTCCCCGGCCCGTGGGCGCGGTCAGACGAGACGCAGGAACCCTTCGAGTAAATCCGCCAGGCGCTCGACCTGGGCCGCGGCCGTCGTCAGGACCTCCTCGTGGCCGAGCGGCGCATCGCTCAGTCCCGCCGCGCGGTTGGTGATGCACGACAGGGCGGCACACTCCATGCCCGCATCGTGCCCCGCCTGGATCTCGCGTGCCGTGGACATACCGACCGCGTCCGCTCCCCAGGCCTTCAGCGCCCGGATCTCCGCGGGCGTCTCGTAGCACGGCCCGGTCACCGCCCCGTAAATGCCCTGGTGCAGTGCCATGCCCAGCCCACGCGCGGCCTGGGCCAGCAGTCCGAGGAGGCGCGGCGAATAGGGGCGCGGGCGCGGCGGCCCCAGGGCGCCGGGACCGGGGAGGCGCCAGCAGTAGGGCCGCGTCCATTCCAGGTGATCGCGGAGGGCCATCAGGCTGCCGGGCGTCAGGGCGTCGTGAATGCCGCCGGCGGCGTTGGTCAGCAGCAGCACGCGGGCGCTGAGGGAGTAGGCCGTCTCGACCGGCAGCACAACCTTGCTCCAGGAGTGGCCCTCGTAGTAGTGCAGCCGGCCCTCGAAGACGAGGACGCGCTTGTCGGCCCAGTCGCCGAGTGTGACGCGACCGCCGTGGCCGGCGACCGATGTCGCCTCCAGTCCTGGGATGTCCGCGAAGGGCACGCTCTCCGCTCGCTCCAGGCGACGGGCCACGGCGCTCATGCCGGAACCCAGCACGACGGCCACGTCCGGCCGCGCCGCCGTTTCCAGTCGGGTGAAGGGGAGGGATGGCTCCATGTGCG
>JBBRPS010000471.1:0-8239 GCA_038227745.1 Gemmatales bacterium
CCGGCTGCTGGCCAAGCTCTACCGGGTGGGATTGGTTACCCACAGGGTCCCTACGAAAGGTTTTGAAGGTGCAATCGTTACATCTTCGCCTCCTTCCCCAAGCTTTCTTGGCGCAATGTCAGTTCATTTTCTCGCCGCCCGCTAGGCGGCGAGAAAATGAACTGACACCAATTTCCGGAATGAAAACAGCCTGGTAGGCTCCCGGCTCACCATCGACGGGCGTGAGGTCGAGGGTCTTTTTCTTGGCCCTCGCGATCAGTTCCACCTTGAGCGTGCGCTCCAGCGAGACAGGCTCCTCGCAGCCCGAGCCATCAGCGAGGCGGTCCTCAGCCTTGCGCCTTTCCCCCGCAACCGAAATCGGCGACAATCACCTCGGGTGCGACTGACTCCCCAATATCCGAGGTTCCCATGCCCGTTGACGCAAAACCGCTCTTCCGGCCCGACGTCCTCCGCCCCCACCTCGACGGCTTTTTGCTCCGGGACCCCGCGAGCATCGCACCCATTATGAAGAGGTGGGCTGACCTGCTCTCGTCGCCGAGGTCCGAGAGCCTCAACGAGAAGGAACTGCTGCCGGACTTCCTCACGGACGTCTTCTGCGGCGTCCTCGGCTACGCCCGCGTCGTGGACTCCAAGGAGCGATTTACCTTCTCCCGTGAGAAGCACGTGCAGGTGGACGGGAAGTACGCCGACGCCGTCCTCGGGGAGTTCAAAGAGAAAAAGGACGAGCGCTTCGTCGTGGCTGTCGAGGGCAAGGGGCCGAAGGACCCTCTCGACCGGCCCCACGGCGGCCGGAAGATGTCGGCGGTCGATCAGGGCTACCGCTACGCCATCAACCTCCCCTGCGACTGGGTCATCGTGACCTCGATGCGGCAGACCCGGCTCTACCACAAGGGTTCCAACCAGCACACCTACGAGCGCTTCGACATCGACGCCTTGGCCAAGGATCCGGAGGCTCTGAAAAAGTTCGTGTTCCTGCTCGGGGCCGAGCGCGTCGTCCCTCTGGCGGGCAAGTGCCACTTTTACGAACTCCTGGCCGCCACGGAGCGCGTCGGCCGCGAACTTACCAAGGAGTTCTACCAGCGCTACGCCGACATGCGCGAGCAGGCGTTTAACCACCTGCGGCGGGCGAACTCCAAGGCTGATCCCAAAGCGCTGCTGCGCGCCACCCAGAAGGCCCTCGACCGTGTCCTGTTCTGCTGCTTCGCCGAGGACCGCGGCCTGCTGCCACCTCAAACCGTCCAGAAAGCCTATCAGCACGCCGACCCGTACAACCCCCGCCCGATCTGGGAGAACTTCCGCGGGCTCTTCCGGGCAATCAACAAAGGCAATCCCGCCCTGCAGATTCCGGCGTATAACGGCGGCCTGTTTGCGGACGATGCCTTCCTCGACGGGCTCGGCGTCCCCGACGAGGTCTGCCGGTACTTCGAGACCCTGGCCGGCTACGACTTCCGGCCGGGCCACGTCGCGACGACCGACGACGGGCAGTTCGGCGGGACGCTCGTGGACGTGGACATCCTCGGCCACATCTTCGAGCAGTCCATTACCGACCTGGAGCGGCTGCACGACGAGCTGGAGGGCCGGACCGCAGCCGCCACCTACGAGGACCACGTCTCGCGGAGGAAGAAGGAGGGGGCCTTCTACACGCCGCCTTTCATCACCCGCTACATCGTCGGCCAGGCCCTCGGCGGCGTGCTCCGGGATCGCTTCGAGTAGGTCCGGCAACGGATCGCCGCCCAGGCGGAGGGGACGGCCCGGCAGGTGCTCACGAACCCCGCCGCGTACGACGAGGCGGTCATCAACCGACCCCAGAGGGCGGCGCTCGTCAGCTTCTGGCAGGAGTGGCAGGAAGACCTGGGGCACGTCCGCGTCCTCGACCCGGCGTGCGGGAGTGGCGCCTTCCTGATTGAGGCGTTCGACCAACTCCACGCCGCCTACATGCGGGCGAACGACCAGTTGGAGCTGCTGCGCGGCCACCGGAGCCTGTTCGACCTCGATCGCCAGATCCTCCAGCACAATCTCTTCGGGGTGGATCTCAACGATGAGGCGGTGGAGATCGGCCGCCTCAGTCTCTGGATCAAGACGGCGGAAAAGGATAAGCCACTCACGAGCCTGGACGACACCATCCGCGCGGGCAACAGCCTCATCTCCGACCCGGCCGTGGACGCGCGAGGCTTCGACTGGCAGGTAGCCTTCCCGAAGGTGTTCGAGGAGGGCGGCTTTGACGTCGTGGTCGGCAACCCGCCCTATGTGCGGCAGGAATGGATTTCGGCCATCAAGCTGTACCTGCAGCAGCACTACAGTGCCTACGACGGCGTCGCGGACCTCTACGTGTACTTCTACGAACTGGGGTTGCGCCTCCTGCGGCCTGGGGGGCGGTTGAGCTTCATCGTCACTAACAAATGGCTGCGCGCCGGGTACGGCGAGCCCCTGCGGAAGGTGCTGAGCGGCGAGAGCTGGGTGGAGTCCGTCGTGGACTTCGGGCACGCCAAGCAGATTTTCCTCGACGCCGACGTGTTCCCTTGCATCCTGATCACCCGCAAGCCGGACAGCGGGCCCGCCCCGGAGACGAGCCGTGTCTGTGCGATCTCCCGCGAGCAGCTGCGCATCGAGGATTTGACCCAGCAGATCGAGCAGTCAGGCTTCGAGGTGCCGCGGGCCCGGATCGGGTCAGGGCCGTGGTCCCTGGAGCCGCCGGCGGCGGACGATTTGCTGGAAAAGCTGCGTCGGGCGGGCCTGCCTCTGAAGGAGTTCGCCGGGGTCAGGCCCCTCTTCGGGATCAAGACCAGACTGAACGAGGCGTTCCTGATCGACACGGCCAAGAAGAACGCCCTGGTGGCGAGCGACCCGCGTTCGGCGGAGGTGCTGCGGCCCTACCTCCGCGGTCAGGACATTGACCGCTGGCGTGCCGACTGGGCCGGGCTCTGGATGCTCACCCTCAAGTCGAGCGGCGACCACCCCTGGCCGTGGGCCGACGCAGGAGAGAAGGCCGAGGAGGTGTTCGCGAAAACGTACCCAGCCATCTACGCCCACCTGCAGCCGTTCCGCGACGGGCTCATCAAGCGCCAGGACCAGGGGCGGTACTGGTGGGAGCTGCGGACTTGCGCCTACTGGGACCGCTTCGACAAGCCCAAAGTGCTCTACCAGGACATCACCTGGCAGCCGCAGATGTGCTTCGACGCGGGCGACACGCTCTCCAACAACACCGTCTACTTCCTCCCCTCCGACGACCTGTGGCTGATGGCCGTCATGAACGCGCCGATCAGCTGGTGGTTCGCCTGGCGGAAGGCCCAGCACGGCAAGGACGAGGCCCTGCGGTTCTTCACCGAGTTCGTCGAAGGCTTCCCCATCCCCCGCCCCACGGACGTGCAGCGGGCGACCGCGGAGGCCTCGGTGCAGCGGCTGATCGAGGTGGCGGACCAGAGGCACAAGGGAATCCGGAACGTGCTGGACTGGCTGCGGACGGAGTACGAGATCCCCAGGCCCAGCCAGCGGCTCCAGGCCCCCGTGGCGCTCGACGAAGAGCAGTTCGTGGCCGAAGTGCGGAAGTTGCGCGGCCGGAGCAAGCCGGTCGGCCCCACCGCCCTCCGTGCGCTGCGGGACGGCTTCGCGGAGAGTCTCACGCCGCTGAAAAAGGCAGCTGCGGAGGCAGCGGACATCGAGCTGCGATTGAGCGACTGCGTGAACGAGGCGTACGGCCTGACCAAGGAGGAAGTCGAGTTGATGTGGAAGACCGCGCCGCCGCGGATGCCGATCGCCGCCGCGGATGCGGCTCGGACGCGCATCAAGCAGGGGTAGCGTACGGCTGGGGTTCTCCCGGGGAATAATTCCAAGCGCGCTGCCGGGGCATGCGTGTTCTCTGTCCAAAAAGCAGCGGCTACCGTTGACAAGTGTATCACTTCCTGAATACGCTTTTCAGGGAGAAAGGACCGCAGCATGCTTTACGTGCGTTCCCGGGAGATCGAGAACCGCCTGAATGCCCTCGTAGGCCTGATCCGAGCCGGGGGGCAATCCACCCTCACCTTGGCAACGGCCCTTGGCGTTTCTCGACCGACCGTGTGCCGCTGTCTCGCCGCCCTCCGCGACCGCGGCTACTCGATCCGGTCTGTAAAGAATGTTGACGGCTGGTCTTACGAAATCGTGGCGGAGCCTGCACCCGTGAACCAAGGGTAGGTCTCGACGCATGGCCACAGCACCGGGCGCAGACTGGCAAAGCCAATTCGGCGTTGCCGACCAGTCGCCGCCGATCTTCTTCTCTCGGAAGGAGCAGATCAACGCTGCCGGGCCATCGGCCCCCCAGGCCCACGTCCTCCGGCGGGCGTTCGATCTCCTCGGCCTGAACGGCATCCTCTGCTCCGAGCACGCCCCGCTCGCCTACTTCAAGCAGGTTGACGGCATCGACCCGGCGGACGTCGCCGACCTGCACCGTCGCTTCTGGAACCACGGCGGCGCTCCGGTCCTGGTGCTGATCGCGCCGGACGAAATACACATCTACTCCGGCCTGATCCGGCCTTCCCCGGTCGGCGGGAATACGGACCAGCCTGCCGGTTTCGTGGACCGGCTGCAGCGGGTGGCGGAGCCGCTCCGGGGCTTCCTGCTCTCCCTCGAAACCGGAGAGTTTTTCCATCGGAACACGAGGGCGTTCGATCCGAAGCATCGCGTGGACCGTGAACTGCTCGACAACCTCCAGGAGACCCGCAAGCAGATGGCGTCGGGTCAATCCGGGGACCTCGACTCCCAGATTCTTGATGCCCTCCTGTGCCGCCTGGTCTTCACCTGCTACCTGTTCGACCGGGAGATCATCGGCGCGCCGTACCTCGAAGCACTGGGGATTTCCGGACTCGCTCACCTACGGAACATCCTCGGCCACCAGCCAAGGTCTGAGGCGAAGGACTGGCTCTACAAACTCTTCGGAAAGCTCGGGGAGGACTTCAACGGCGACCTGTTCAGCGACGACCTCAAGGCGGAGGCCGCGCTCGTGCGTGACGACCACTTCGGGCCCCTGCACGAGTTCTTTAGTGGGACGACGGTCCTGACGGGGCAGCGGTCCTTCTGGGCCTACGACTTCGGCGTCATCCCCGTCGAGACGATCAGCGCGATCTACGAGCGGTTCCTGAAGGCCGCCAAGCCGGAGGGCGCCGACGTCAACGACCGGAACAAGCGGAAGAAAAGGGAGGGGGCATTCTACACCCCGCGGTTCCTGGCGGAAGTGGTACTCGATGTGGCCCTCGAAGACACCGCGACCCTTCTCGGGAAGCGGTACCTCGACCCGGCCTGCGGGTCCGGCATCTTCCTCGTCGGGATCTTCAACCGCCTCGCGGAGGAGTGGACCCGGCAGAACCCCACCGCCAGGAACGCCAGGCGGTCGAAAGAGTTGATGGCGCTCTTGCGCAGCAGCCTGTTCGGCGTGGACAGGAACCGGACGGCGTGCCGGATCGCTGCCTTCAGCCTGTACCTGGCCTACCTCGACCAGCTGCTGCCGCGGGACATTCAGGAGTTGCAGCAGAAGGGGCGGGCGCTTCCACGACTGGTCTTCGACCCCGACGTTGAGGAGCCTCGCCCCGAGAATTCCGACAGGAACATCTGGCGGGGGGACTTCTTCGACGACCGCGTTTGCTGCCCGATCGGAGTGGATCTCGTGATCGGCAACCCACCTTGGGGCAGCGTGCTCGGAAAAGGTACTGCGCCAGCGGTCTGGTGCGAGGCAAAGGGGCTTCCCGTGCCGGACAAGCAGATCGCAGCCGCCTTCGTTTGGAAGGCGCCCACTCACCTTGCCGACAGCGGCCGCGTGTGCCTGGTCCTGCCGTGCGGAACCCTGTTCAACCACAGCAAGGCCGCCCTTTCCTTCCAAGCGGAATGGCTGCGGCGCCATGCGGTGGACCGGGTGATCAACCTGGCGGACTACCAGCGGTTCTTGTTCGAGGAGGCGCGGCATCCGGCGGTCGTCGCCCGCTACCGGAAAGCGGCCCCCGGAACGGCCCACCGCATCCAGTACTGGGGGCCGAAGGCCGACTGGAACATCACGCAGGCCGAGGTTATCACCGTCCAGCCCCAGGATCGGACGACGCTGAAGTTGCGGGACATTCTTGAAGACCTAAAGGGCGAAGACGCCCCCCAAATCTGGAAGTTGCGGTTCTGGGCCACCCCGAGGGACTGGCGTCCTCTCGATCGCCTGTCCTCCTTCCCTCGGCTTCGAGACATCACCGGACAGTCAGGCCAGCGCGGGGACAAGCCGTGGTTCATCGCGGAAGGGTTCCAGCCTTTCGGAGTGAACGACCCGGCCAGTTCCAGAAAGATGCTGACGCTCCCGGGTAAGCTCTTCATCCCAGCCCGGTCGCGAGCCCTGGCCCTGTTTCTGTTGGAGCAGGAGTGCGAGGAACTTCCCTCGGACGAGATCGAGGTCAGGCGTCTGATCAGGGACACGAGCATCTTCCGAGCACCGCACGTCCTCGTGACGCAGGGTTTCTCGAAGACGGCTTTCGTCGGCTTCGATGTCTCTTTCCAACATGCTGTCCGCGGCATCCACGGGCCGGAGAAAGATCACAACCTCCTGATCTTCTTCGCGGCCTACCTCCGATCGCCCCTTGCGAGATACTACCTCTTCCACACCTCCTCGAACTGGGGGGTGAGTCGCCAGGAAATTCACGTCGAGGAGGTGCTGCGGCTCCCGTTCCCCCTGCCGAAAGACGGGCCCGACCCGAAGCGGTGTGCGGAGATCGTGGCGGAGGTGGCCCGGATCGCCGTGAAGGCCTCCGAGCAAGCGGCAGCCGACCTCGCCAACCGCCAGGACATCGTCCGAAAGGTGACGGAGGCGGCCGAACCGCTTGTCGAGGAATACTTCGACCTGGATCGACTGGAGAGGATACTCATCAGGGACACGGTACGGGTGATCATCCCCAGCGTGCGACCCACGCGGAAGAGGCTCGACGTCCCGACCATCATCCATTCCTCTGCGAAGCAGCGGGGGGAGTACACGAAGCGACTCTGCGACACCCTGAACGGGTGGTCGAAGAAGGGGCCGTATGAAGTTCGCGGCGGGGTGGTTGCGTCGGAAGACCTGGGGGTGGGGATCGTATCCCTGGAGAAGGGGCGCCGCGGGGAGAAGTTCGACCCGCTGGCTGGCGTGAGCCCTGACCTGACCGCCACGCTCGGCCATCTTCGGTCGCTGGTTTCCCGGAAGCAATCGGTCATCGATCTGGTGCGAGGGCTGAAGGTCTTTGACGGAAACAGACTGTACGTCGTGAAGCCGATCAGCCAGCGGTTCTGGACCGGCACGGCCGCGCTGAACGACGCGGACGAGATCGCCGGCACGATCCTCATGCACGCGCCGAAGGAGGAGGCATGACGATCGAAGGTTTCCCCGCCAGCTGGATCGACCTTCTCGACCCGCTGGTACCGCAGATCATCGAACTGGTCGTTGCCACCTGGGAGGGGCTGCAGCGACCCGCGCCGGACGAGCGCGAGGACGACGTCTCCAACCGGCTGTGCGCCGCCCTCCGGAAAGGCCGAGACCGGAGCGAGTACCAGTTCCAGATTCACCCTCAGGCGGTCATCCTTGAGCCGGATGCGGGTGAGGAACTCGGGCGCATGGACATCGCCTTCTGGCCGTTGATTCCTTCGGAGGAGATCTACTTCTGCCTGGAGTGCAAGCGGCTGAACGTCGTCTACGACGGCAAGGCCCGGCCGTACACGGCGGAGTACGTCGCGCATGGGATGCTGCGGTTCGTCACCGGGCAGTATTCTCGGTCAACGCGGCACGGCGGGATGCTCGGCTACGTGTACGACGGGAACGTGGCCGGGGCGATGGCGAATGTGGAGGCGAACATCAACGCCCGCGTTGCCCAGTTGGGGATGGCCCCCCCAGGACGGTTCCTTGAATCCACCATCCGGCGGGACGATCCCCACGCCAGAGAAACCCACCACCGCCGGCAGTACGAGCAGACGTTGTTCCGACTGCATCACCTGTTTGTGCGCTGCCGGTCGGCAGAGGCCCCGGCGCCCCCGAGCGTCCCCTGCGGGGACTAGAAATCGCCAGCAGGAAAAGGTGTCAGGAACCTTTGTCGCTATCAATTAACGGCAAAGGATCGACAAGCCTTTCTTCCTCAGGGTGGATGATCGCAGCACCTGCACCCAGGGCGCCGCCGGGCACACCGACAGCGACCAGGGCCACGACACCGTGACCGCCGGCAGCAGCGACCACGTCAGCGTCCAGGAGGACGTCACCGTCCACGGCATCGACCCC
>JBBRPS010000472.1:0-8213 GCA_038227745.1 Gemmatales bacterium
GACGCGCCGGTAGGCCCGCCCCACCTCGGCGCGCAAGGTCGCGTCGTCGCCGCGCTCCTCGAGGAAGCCCTGGTAGGACTGCAGCGCCATCTCCAGCAATTCCCTGCGCAGCGGCTGCAGCCCCGGTTCGTTCAGGAGGAGGTTCTCGCTCACCACGGTAAAGTACTTGTTCACCGCCTCGTGGCGCTCGTGGTAGCGTTGCTCGGCGACCTCGAGCTGGTGCCGGGCTTCCCAGAGGGACAGGCTGACGGCCGCCAAGCTCACGACCAGGACGAGCAGCAGCAGTGCCCGCGCCGGGTGGCGGCGGCACCAGCGCCAGGCCCGGGTCAACTTCCCCAGAGGCCGGGCGAGGACCGGCCGGCCGTCCTGGAAGCGGCGCAGATCTTCCGCGAGGGCCTCAGCGCTGACGTAGCGCTCGGCGGGCTTCTTGCGGAGGCACTTGAGGCAGATGGTTTCGAGGTCGCGCGGCACCTTCGGCTGCAGCCGCGACGGCGGCACCGGCTCCTCGTCGGAGGCGACGAGCTGCACCGTCTCCAGGGGGCTGTCGGCGAGGAACGGCGGCCGGGCCGTGAGGAGCGTGTAGAGGATGGCGCCGAGCGCGTAGACGTCGGTGTACGGTCCAACGGGTCGGAGCTTGCTCTTGCCCCAGGCCTGCTCGGGGGCCATGTAGCTCGGCGTTCCGAGGACCTCGCCGGTCTCGGTGTGCGTCTGGTCCGCGTCGAGGAGGCGGGCCAGGCCGAAGTCCGCGACCTTCGGCGTCCCGTCGGTCGCGAGCAGGACGTTGGCGGGCTTGAGGTCGCGGTGGATGACGCCGCGCTCATGCGCCTGGTGCATGGCCCGCGCCAGCGTTTCGACGAGCGCGGCGGCCTCCCGTGCCGGCTGCGGCGTGCCCTGGATCTTGTGGGCGAGGCTGACGCCTGCCACGAACTCCAGGCAGAGGTAGGGCCGGCCCTCGTGCTCGCCGACCTCGTAGATCTGCACGATATTCGCATGGCTGAGCCGCGCCGCCGCGTTCGCCTCCTCGCGAAAGCGGGCCAGCATCTCCGGGTGGGCGCCGGCCCGCATGAGCTTGAGCGCGACGGAGCGCCGCGGGCTGAACTGCAAGGCCTGGTAGACGACGCCCATGCCGCCCCGCCCCAGTTCCCCAAGGATCTCGTAGCCGGGGATCGAAGGAGGTCGCTCGCGAGAGGGGGCCGCAGCGCGCACTGGCTCCAGGAACGGGCCGGTGGGTTCCTCTCCGGGGATGGCCGTCACGCTGTCCCCGGTGCCCGGCGACGCCCTGGCCCCACCGGCATGAGAACCCATTTCGAGAGAGCCGTCTTCAGGAGGGCGCGGCCCCTGCCGCGCCGCCTCGGGAGGCGGTTCGGCGGGGGCCGCGCCGTCGCGGCGCTGGGACACGGTTTGATCTCCGTCGAAGGATGGTTCGGACATGGGAGGCTCCGCGACGGGGAAGGAATCGGGTTTTCCTGTTATTATCCGAGCGGCGCGGCGGCCATCAAGGAGAAACGGCAACAGGCGGGGGGATCTGCGATCCCACCCGCCTGCCGTTGGCCCGGCCCTCCTCCGAGGGAGGCATCAATCCGTCATGAGGAGGACGCGGTTCCAGACCGAGCCGAGGTTGCGCAGCTCGATGGTGTAGCGGCCGGTCGCGGGGGGGTAGAAGGAGACGCGCTCCCGGTCGGTCAACCCGATGCCGCGAACGACGAGACGGCCGGCGGCGTCGTAGACGAAGACGTCCACGTCGGTACTGCCGTCGCCGACGATCGACACGACCGCCAGCCGTCCGCCCACGAACGTCTCGTTAATGTACCGGCTGGAGTACGCCTCCACGCGGCCGACCCACGTCCCGCGCCCGAGCAGCGGCTCGGCCGAAGCAAAGGTCCCGCAGACCAGGAGGGCCACCGCCGCCACGCCCAGAGCCAGCTTCTTCATCGTCGTTCTCCCGTATCAAGAAGGTGATGAGTTGTCGGGGCCGTTTCCCTGTCGGCCGGCCCCGCGTTGTTCACTACACCCTCCTCTACGGGGACAACGCCCCGTTCTTACAGGTCGGGCCGTTTTTTCTGGATTCTGCACCGCGACAGCAGGTAGGCTCGCAGACGGGCTCTCGGGAACACGAAAGGAGAACGATGAAGCATTTCACGGCACTGGTCGGCGTGGTCGTGCTGGCAGGCGGCCTCGGCGGAGGTTCGGCGGACAAGGTCCCCAGCCCACGGCTGCGCGTCCCGCCCGGCTTCGTCATCGAGAAGGTGGCCGGCGAGCCGGAGGTGGTCTTCCCCATGTTCGGCGCCTTCGACGACCGCGGCCGGCTGTTCGTGACCGAGTCGTCGGGCCTGGACCTGTACAAGGAATTGCAGGCCCTGACGCGCCGCTGCCGCGTCAGCGTCCTGGAAGACCCGGACGAGAAGGGCCGTTTCCGCAAGGCCCGTGTCTTCGCCGACAAGCTCGTCTTCCCGATGGGCCTGGCGTGGCGCGAGAGCAAGTTGTATGTCGCCGACCCTCCGGACCTCATAACTCTGGAAGACACCGACGGTGACGGCAAGGCGGACCGGCGCATGGTCGTGCTGGGCGGCTTCGTCGGCCACCGCGACAACGGCAGCCTGCACGGCCTCACGTTCGGCCCCGACGGCCTGCTGTACATGACGACGGGCCGCCCGGATGGCTTCCACCTGAAGCAGGCGGACGGCACGAGGGTGCAGGGCGAGAGCGGCGCCCTGCTGCGCTGCCGGCCCGACGGCACGCACGCCGAGGTCCTCAGCCGTGGTTTCGAGAACCTGGTCGAGGTGGTGTTCACGCCGCGCGGCGACGTCCTGGGGACG
Source organism: Gemmatales bacterium (assembly GCA_038227745.1). Classification (GTDB taxonomy): domain Bacteria; phylum Planctomycetota; class Planctomycetia; order Gemmatales; family Gemmataceae; genus DASPXY01. Next base: position 2,817 of record JBBRPS010000472.1, read on the forward strand.
GTCAACTGGTTCCACCAGCCGAGGGCAGGGGTGCGCGACGCGCTGGTCCATCTGGTCGAGGGGGGCCTGTACCCGCTGCACGCGGACCGAGGCAGTCCGTTGCCGCTCACCGGCGCGCCGCTGCCCGCCGTGGCGTCGTTCCCGGCCATCGCCCTGAGCGGTCTGTCGCTGTACCGCGGCGAGCAGTTCCCCGCGGCGATGCGCGGCAACCTGTTCTCGGCGCAGCACAACGCCCGCAAGGTCGGCCGCCACGTCCTCGTTCCGGACGGCTCGACGTTCCGCACCGAGAACTTCGACTTCGTCACGACCGACGACCCCGATTTCCACCCATCCGATGTGCTGGAGGCGCCTGACGGCAGCCTGATCGTGATCGACACCGGGAGCTGGTACGTCCATCACTGCCCGACGGGGCAGATTCGCAAGGTGCGGGCGCCCGGCGGTGTCTACCGCGTCCGCGCCGTCGGCGCGAACCCGCTCGACGATCCTCTCGGCATGAAGATCGACTGGACCGGCGCTCCCGTCGCTCGGTTGACCGCCCTCCTGGCCGACCGCCGTCCACTGGTCCGCGACCGTGCCCAGCGGACGCTCTCGGCGCGAGGCAAGCCGGCGGCCGGTGCGCTGGCCTCGCTGCTGGCGGGCAAGACCGAGCGCGGCGCGAAGCAGCACGCCGTCTGGGCGCTGGCGGGGTTGAGCGATGACGCCGCGCTGCCGCCGCTGCGCCGGGCGCTCGCCGATGCCGACCCGGAGGTCACGGCGACGGCGGCCCGCGGCCTGGCCCTGCGCAAGGACCGCGCGGCCGCCCCGGCCCTGGTACGCCTGCTGGACTCACCGGCGCCGCACGTCCGCCTCGCCGCAGCGCAGGCGCTGGTACACTGCGGCAACCGCGAAACGCTCCCGGCGTTGTGGCAGGCGCTGGAACGGCGGCCGGATCGCTTCCTGGAACATGCGTTGATCCACGCCGTTCACCGCTTCGCCGATGCGGACATTTTGGAGCAGGCGCTGCGATCGAAGGACGCGGTCGTCCAGAAGGCCGCACTGCTGTTGCTCGATCAGCCGCCGCGGCCGCGCGGCCGACTGACGCACGCGGTCGTCCTGCAGCGCGTCGGCGCCTCGGACGCGAACCTGCGCCAGACCGCCCTCGCCGTCCTGCAGCGCCACCCCGAATGGGCAGAGGCAACGACCGGCCTGGTGAGCGAGTGGCTGCACCAGGCGACCCTGTCGAAGGAGCAGGAGGTCGGCCTGCGCGGCCTCCTGCTCGCGTTCCAGAAGCAGCGTGTACTTCAAGCCCTCGTCGCCGACGCCCTCGGCGACCGCGAGAAAACTCCGGCCGACCGCCGGTTTCTCGTGCTGGAGGCGATGGCCGAGGGCGGCTTGACGAAACTGCCGAAATCCTGGGTCGAGGGCCTGAAGCGCGCCCTGCGGGATCCCGCGCCCACGGTGCGGTTGCAGGCGGCGCGCACCGCCGCGGTGCTGCAGGTGGCGACCCTTGACGACGACCTCGCCCGCATCGCCGAAGAGAAGGCCGAGCCCGTCGAGCTGCGCCTGCAAGCGCTGCGGGCGGTCGTCGGCCGGCGGCCACGGCTGTCGGCGGGGTCGTTCGCGTTACTCGCCGGCCGCCTCGCCCAGAAGGACGAGCCGCTGGCGCGCCTCACCGCCGCGGAGATCCTGGGCCGCTGCCGCCTCGAGGGAACGCAGATCCGCAGCGTGCTGGACACGCTGCACGGCGAGGCCCTGATCTCGCCCACAATCCTGCTCCCGGCGATGGAGCGTTCCATCACGGCGGAAAGTGCCGGGCCGTACCTCAGCTATCTCCGCGAGTCCATCCGCCTCGGTTGGAGGCCGGACGAGACGGCGCTGCGCAAGGCCGTCCGTGTACTGCCGGCGCCGCGGCGTGCCGAGGGCGAAAAACTGTTCGAGCTGCTCCGCCAGAGCGCGGCGACACAGGCGGCCCGGTTGCAGGAGTTCGAGCCATTGCTCGCCGGCGGCAATGCCGAACGCGGCCGGGCGGTCTTCTTCAGCCCGAAGTCGGCCTGCTCGACCTGCCACGCCATCGGCGCCGACGGCGGCCGGGTGGGGCCGGATCTGACGAAGGTCGGCACGGTCCGCTCCGGCCGCGACCTCCTCGAGTCGATCCTGCTGCCCAGCTCGACCATCGCCCAGGGTTACGACAACTACCAGGTGGCGACGAAGGACGGCCGCGTCTTCAACGGCGTCATCGGCCGGCAGACGGCCGACGCGATCGTGCTGAAGGACTCCAGCGGCGCGGAAGTGCGCCTCGGCAGGGGGGAAATCGAAACCCTGCAGCGGCAGGCGACGTCCCTGATGCCGGAAGGGCTGGAACGGAACCTGACTGCGACGGAGTTCCGCGACTTGCTGGCGTTCCTGCAACAGTTGAAGTGAAAAGGGCATTAGACGAGCGGCGGCTGGGAAACGCAAAGTGCGTATGTTTTCCGTTGCGGACCGGGCGGCGTCCGGGGAAACTGACGTGCGTATCGCCCCCATCGACGACGCGAGGTACACCCCGTGCGCCGCACCCCCTCCCTTGCCAACTCATCCCTCTGCCCGGCGGCCGTAGCGCTCGTCACGGCGCTGGCGGGTCTGGCCGCCTCGGCACCCGCAGGCGGTGCGCCGCAGGCGCCGCCCGGCCGGCTCGTGAAGGTCGCGAACAAGGGAATGCTCCTCCGCGCGTGTACGCTGCCCGGCGAGACCCGCAGGGCGCCCGTGGGGACAAGCCGCCGGTTTGTCTCGATATTGACTCCCGTGTGGGGAAGAGACGGGCGGTCCGGGGGCACCGTTTCATTTTTCCGATCCGCCAAAGAGGAGACACGACGATGGCAACGACCGTGGCCGAGTTGCTGATCCAGCGCCTGCTGGACTGGGGCGTGAAGACCATCTTCGCCTTCCCGGGCGACGGCATCAACGGCATCTTTGAAGCGTGGCGGCAGAATCAGGACAAGCTGAAATATGTCCAGGTGCGCCACGAGGAGGCGGCGGCTTTAGCCGCCTGTGGACACGCCAAGTACACCGGCGGCCTTGGCGTCTGCATGGCGACCTCCGGCCCCGGCGGCATCCACCTGCTCAACGGCCTGTACGACGCCAAGTGCGATGGCCAGCCGGTGCTGGCCATCACCGGCCACACCTTCCACGACCTGATCGGCACCCACTACCAGCAGGACGTCGATCTCACCAAGCTGTTCATGGACGTGGCCGCCTACAACGAGCGCATCATGGGGCCGGCGCACGTCAACAACGTCGTCGATGAGGCCATCAAGACGGCCCTGTCGCGGCGCACCGTCGTCCACATCACCATCCCCAAGGACATCCAGAACTGGAGCGGCAACGGCGAGCGCTCCAACGCCAACATCGCCGGCCACAGCGCCGACGTGTACGCCCCGTCCTCGTCGCTGCCCACGCAGGACGAACTGAAGGAGCGCGGCACGCGCACCGACAAGCCGATGAAGCCGCAGGTGGTCACGTACCAACTGAACAAACTGCTGCGGGACGACGCCATCATCTGCTGCGACACCGGGACGGTGACGACCTGGGCGGCGCGTTACCTGCAGATGCGTGGCGACATGATGTTCTCGGCCTCGGGGATGCTGGCCACGATGGGCAACGGGTTGCCGTATGCGACGGCGGCCGCGGTGGCGTACCCCGGCCGGCAGGTGATCGCGCTGTGCGGCGACGGCGGCTTCACCATGATGATGGGCGAGATGGCCACGCTTGTGAAGTACAAGCTGCCCGTCAAGGTCATCATCATCAAGAACAACACGCTGGGGCAGATCAAGTGGGAGCAGATGGTCTTCGAGGGCAACCCGCAGTTCGGCGTCGATCTGCAGCCGATCGACTTCGCCAAGTACGCCGAGGCGTGCGGCGCGGCCGGCTTCACGCTGGAGGATCCGGAGAAGGCCGAGGCCGTGCTGCGCGAGGCGCTCGACCACCCCGGGCCGGCGCTGGTGCAGGCGGTCGTGGACGCCAACGAGCCGCCGATGCCCGGCCACGCCACGTTGGAGCAGGCCTGGCATTTCGCCAAAGCGCTGATCCGCGGCGAGAAGCACCGGGCCGACATCCTCAAGACCGTGATCGAGAACACGATCCGCGAAGTCGCGTAAGGGCAGTCCGGCGCCCGCAGTGCCTCAACCGTTGCGCTGGGCGAAGTCGTGCAGGAACGACGCCAGGGCGTCACAGGCCTCCTGGGGGACGGCGTTGTAGAGCGAGGCGCGGACGCCGCCGACCGAGCGGTGGCCGGCCAGGCCGACCATGCCCGCTTTCAGCGCCGCGGCAACGAACTGCTTCTCCAGCGCCTCGCTCGGCAGCCGGAAGGTGACGTTCATCAGCGAGCGCGACTCCGGCGCCGCGTGGCCGCGGTAGAAGCCGCCGCTCTGGTCGATCGCCCCGTAGACGGTGCCCGCCTTGTGGGCGTTGCGCTGCGCCATCGCCGGCAGGCCGCCGCCGCCCTCGATCCACTGCAGCACCAGGTTGAGGGTGTAGACGCCGAAGGTCGGCGGCGTGTTGTAGAGCGAGTTGTTCTTGACGTGCGTGGCGTAGCGCAGCATCGTCGGCACGTTCTTGTTCGCCTTCGCCAGCCACGACTCGCGGAGCACCACGGCCGTCACGCCGGCCGGCCCGAGGTTCTTCTGCGCCCCGGCGTAGATCAGGGCGAACTTGCCGGCGTCGAAGGGCCGCGAGAGGATGTCGCTGCTCATGTCGGCGACGAGGGGGCGGTCGCCGACGTCGGGGAAGACGTGCCACTGCACGCCCTGGATGGTCTCGTTCGACGTCAGGTGGACGTAGGCGGGGGCCGGGCTGAGGTCGATTTCCTCGGGGCGCGGCACGCGGCGGTAGCCGTCGCCCTTGGTGGTGGCGGCGACGCGCGGCTTGCCAAGGGCGGCGGCCTCCTCATAGGCCTTGTCGGCCCAGGCGCCGGTCATGAGGTAGTCGGCGGTGGCGCCGAGCGGCAAGAAGTTCATCGGCAGCATGGCGAACTGCGTCGAGGCGCCGCCCTGGACGAAGACGACGCGGTAACCGTCACCGACCCCGAGCAGGCGCTTGAACGTGGCCTCCGCCCCCGCGTTGAGCGCCTCGAAGTCCTCGGAGCGGTGGCTCATCTCCATGATGGACATGCCGCGGCCGTGGTAGTCGCGCAGCTCGGCCTGGACCTGTTCGAGGACTGCGGGCGGCAGCATGGCCGGGCCGGCGGTGAAATTGTAGACCTTGCTCATCGCTTATCATCCCTGGATTTCGGAGGGCGTCGAGCACACAGGACAGTTTAGGGAGCGGCCACCCGGGCGGATCGTGGCCGACTCGCTCCGCGAGTCGGGGAACGCCCGACGCGCGGAGCGAGTCGGCCACGCTCTCTCCTCCCTCGCCCCGAGCTGCACGAGGTCCGCGAGCTGC
>JBBRPS010000473.1:0-8177 GCA_038227745.1 Gemmatales bacterium
AAAACCTGCACTGAATTCAGGAGAGCCGCGACAGCCCGTGTTGTCGCGCTTTCCGCATGAATTCTGCGGTTTCCGAAGAGTGACACCACACTGTCATCGCTACCGACTTGGATGCAAGTTTTCGTGCCAGAAACACTAGTCCTCGGCATCCGCCTTGAAGAGTGGCGATTCCCGCACCCTGGCGTACAATTCCTCCCTTATGACTCGGTATTGTTCTCTTAATTCCTCCTGTCGCTCGGGCGTCCAGTTCTGCACAGGATCCAGGGCCCGGGCGAACTCCTTGTAAAACTTCGCCCAGCCTTCGACGAACTCCCGTGCCTTCTCCAGGTGCATCCCGATGGCCGGGTTACGCGCCTCAACAGCAGCCCTGGCAAGGATCGCTTGCCCCCGGTCCAACTTCTCCTGCGCGTCCTTGAAGACTTCAACGGCGTTGCTCGCTTCCTTGGGGTCGGCTTTCGGATCGACCATGCCTTTGAGAATAGGTCGGGCAACCTTTTCGTAAGCCTGCGTCGCAAGGTCATCTACCGTTAGGAGGACGGGCCGATACTCCGCGCGTGCCTGGCGTACTTCCGGGTCGGCGAGGGAGAGTGTTGCCCGTGGGCCGAGCAACGACTGGTACAGCAGGCCGAACGCCAGCAGCGGCACCGCCGCCACGCCCGCGGCGCCGAGCCAGCGCTGCGCCCCCTGGCCGAAGCGGCTGAAGTTCAGCGGCACCGCCACCAGGATTCCGGCCACGCCGCCGCCGGCGTGGCCCGCCCAGCTCACGCCCGGCAGGAAGCTCAGGAAGGCGATCAGCATGACGTTGGTCAGGATGTTCCGCATCCAGTCCTGGGCCAGCCGCGGCGGCAGGTAGTCGCGGTTCATCCGCACCCAGACCGCCATCGACGTCAGCAGCCCGCACAGCGCCCCCGACGCCCCGACCAGGCCGACATTCGGGTTGACCAGGAGCTGGGTGACGCCGCCGACCATGCCGGAGATCAGGTACAGGGCGAGGTAGCGCCACGCCCCCCACATCTTCTCGACCAGCGAGCCGATCGAGTAGAGCACGAACATGTTCATGGCGAGGTGGATGATGCCGCCGTGGACGAAGCAGTACGATAGCAGCCGCCACCATTGGTGCCGGACGGTGAGGTCGGCGAGTTTGAGGCTGCCGGTCTCGTCGCGGATGCGGTTGACGACCGCGTCGCCGCCGAAACTGAGGAACTTCGAGACGACATCGTGCCGGATGGCCAGCCACAGGCCGATGCCGAACACGACGAAGTTCGCGAACAGCAGCGCCTGCGTCACCGCGGGCCGGCCCGGGTCGAGCAGGGCTTGGCGGATGATCTCCCCGCGGTCCCAGGCGGTGCCGGGCTCACGCAGCGACGGCGGGTCGGAGGCCCGGAGGCGCGTCCCCCCAGTCGCGCGCGGCACCTCGCCCCCGGCGCGCAGCCGGGCGAGCAGGCGCGGGTTGTTGAGGACCTCCGCGCCGGCGGGCGTCAGAGTGTAGCCCTGGCCGTGGTCCTGGACCCACTCCGTGAGCTGGACCAGGTTCGCCAGCCGGAGCTGGTCCAGGCAGGCGTCGAGGGCGTCGCGCGGCACGCCGGTCGCCTGGACGTACTGCCCGGGGTACCAGGGCTGTTCGCCCGCGGCCGACACGTCGCGCAAAATCATTTCCAGCAGACTGCTCGATACCTTGGCCATCGTCACCCTCTCCCGGGGGGCCGCCCGCGCGGGCGCGCGGGGCGGCGTGTCAGGCGGATCCGTGCGGGCGCGGCGCGCGGAGCGGGCCGACCCGAACTGCTCTGCCTATTATAGATAAGGACGGCGCGCAACGCCCGCCTCGCCTGCGGACCGCCGCGGCCGCCGTTTCCACGAACGACGAGAGGCTAGCCAGCGCGTCCGGGTGTCGCGGGCGCGGGCGGAGGTCCACCCCCGGAGGCCGCTGTTCGATGAACGGTTTGACCACCGCCCTGCTCAGCCGGGCCTGCCACACCTTCCTGACTTTTGCGTACCCGGGCGGCGAGCGCACTATCCCCGAGAAGCGGCGCGCCTACCTCCACATCCCCGCGGACGCGGACATCGCGTCCTACCTGCCCCCGGCGGACGCGGCCCGCGGCATCTGCCAGGCCATCAAGGGCGACGACGGCACCTTCCGCGGTTACGCCTTCCGCCTGGGCAGCGTCGGCTTCCCGCACCTCAAGTTGCAGGTGACGGACTACAAGGACGGCACCGCGAGCGTGTTCGCGGTCGATACGCACGACGCCTTCCCGCGCACGGGGAACGTGCCGCAGTCGGAGCACCCCGACTTCGAGGCCTGGACTGCCCTGCAGAAGGCGAATCGGCTGCTCAAGGAGCAGATCGAGGGGGCCTGGGAAGAGGAGGGCCTATGGACGTTCAACCGGCTGCTGCGCCAGGACCTCGACGAGCCAGCGCCGTTCCCCAGGCTTGGGGATAAGGCGATGTGACCGAAAAACCTGGCCCGGGTTTATCGGTGAACCTGCTTTACCTGGACCTCCTGGAACCGCAAGAAACGGCGGCCATTCAGCCCCCCGACACACCTCACCCACGACTGAGTCGCGCCTGGGGAAAGAGCCAGAGGTTGTGCCACGGGTTGGCCGCCTCCCGCGACGTCTTGCCCCCACCCAGCAGTCTCTCCAGGGCGGCCAACCCGTGGCACAACCCCGCCCCTCTCTTTCCCCACGCGCGACTCAATAAGCTATTCACCAGGCAAGCGGCACAGGCCCGACCTGACCGCCCGGATTAAAATGAGTGCCGAGTGAGGGGAGGCAGCTTTGTCCTTTCGAGCCGTATTCATCGCCATCGTCATCGGGACGGCTCTGCTCGTCGCCGCTTTCCTGGTGAACCGGCAGCGGCCCCGTGCCGTTACCGACCAGCCCACCGCTGCCCTTATCCGGGCCTCCGGCCGGTGCGCCGAGTGCCACGCCAACCAGCACTACTCCATCGTCCACGAGTACGAACTGAGCGTCCACGCCCAGAAGAACGTCAACTGCCTGGAGTGCCATCAGCCCGCCGAGGGGCAGCAGAAGCGCGACCACCACGGCTTCGTCCTCAACACCCAGGTGACCGCCGCCAACTGCCGCACCTGCCACGAGGGAGTCTACCAGCAGTTCCTGCGCAGCCGCCATGCCGCCCCGTCCTGGGCGGCCGTCCGCGGCGCGGAGGACTTCACCGCCGAGCAAGTGGCGTTCAGTGAGAAGTTCCACCCCGGTTCGTGCAAGCGGCCTGCCAACCCGCTGGTCGCGCCCGAGGGGAAGGCGGCCGTCGACGCCGGCTGCGTCAAGTGCCACAGCGTCGGCAAGCCCAACGCCGACGGCACCATCGGCACCTGTACCGCGTGCCACACGCGCCACACCGCCTCGGTCGAGGTCGCCCGCCTGCCCAGCACCTGCGGCCAGTGCCACATGGGGCCCGATCACTCCCAGCTCGAGATCTACACGGAGTCCAAGCACGGCGTCCTCTTCCAGGCCCAGCGCTCCCTGCTCAACCTGCGCGCCGACCCGAAGAAACTCAGCACCCGCGATATGTTCGTGCCGACCTGCGCCACTTGCCACATGAGCGGGCTCAATGGTCTGAAGGTCACCCACGACCCGTCCGAGCGCCTCTCCTACCTCCTCGCCGCGGAGATCTCGCCGAAGCGACCCAACTATGCCCTGGCCCAGGCGAACATGAAGGACGTGTGCCTGAACTGCCACACCCGGCCGGTCATCGAGCGCGTCTACCACGAGGCCGAGAAAGTGGTGGAGGTCACCAACAAGAAGGTGCAAGATGTCAAAGCGCTGGTCGAGGGGCTGCGCGCGGACAAGCTGCTGGGCCGGCCGTTCGAGACGCCGCTGGACTTCGCCTACTTCGACCTGTGGCACTACTACGGCCGGACGGCCAAACACGGGGCGTTCATGGGCGGGGCCGACTTCGTGCAGTGGCACGGCAACTACCCCATGCTCAAATCGACGGTCGAGATCAAGGCCATGGCCGAGGAACTGCGGAGGAGTCATGGCAAGGGAAAGTAGGTGGTATCTCAGTCCGCGGCTGTGGCTGGAGGCGTTTGTCCTGGTGAACTTTGCCTTCCTGGCCCCGGACATCTTCCTGGCACACTCGACGAACTCCTTCCGCCACCCGGCGGAGTATATCCCGCTCTACTTCGCGCTGACCGCGCCGGGACTGCTCCTCCTCGCGGCCCTGGCCCTGCGGACGTCCGGGCGGGAGGAGGGAGGGCGTGACCTGCGCTTCGAGACGTGGCGCGTCCTGGGCTTCGTCGTCGGCGGGGCCGCGGTGCTCGTCGGTGTGCTGGGCCTGCTCTACCACCTGGAGAGTCGCTTCTTCCGCGAGCTGACGCTCGACAGCCTGGTGTACACGGCGCCGTTCGCCGCCCCGCTGGCGTACACGGGCCTGGGGCTGCTGCTGCTCATGAACCGCATGGTGGACGTGGACTCCGTCGAGTGGCCGCTGTGGGTGCTGCAGCTCGCCCTGGGCGGGTTCGTGGGCAACTTCATCTTCAGCCTCGCCGACCACGCGCAGAACGGCTTCTTCCACAAGGCGGAGTGGATCCCCGTCGTCAGCAGCGCCTTCGCGGTCGGCTTCCTGGCGGTGCCCTTTCTGATGCACGTCAACCGCGTCTGGCTGCGGCTGTGCGTGGCCGTATTGTTGCTCCAGGCGGGCGTCGGGGTACTGGGCTTCTACTACCACACCGCGGCGAACCTGGAGGGACCGTCCCCGAGTCTGTTCGACAACTTCGTCTACGGCGCTCCTGCGCTGGCCCCGCTGCTCTTCCCGAACCTGGTGCTGCTGACGTTTATCGGCCTGTGGGAGTTGCGGCGGCACATCCCGGCCGACACCGCGGCGCGCCCGGCGAGCGCCGGCGATTGAGTCCGGCACAGGGATCGCCTTCCCGAGACGCCGAGAGAACGCGTGCGTTCCCACAGACGCGGACCAGGCCCGCCGCTATTACCCCGGAGCGGAAGGTGGAGCGAACGGGCCGCCAACGCCACCCGCCTGCCAACGGTGCAGGCGCTCGCTGAAGGGTCTCACGCGCTGTTGTTCCATCTCGTGACGCACGTAGATCAGCGAGGCGTTCGGACGGAACCGGCCGGCGAGTTGCTCCAGGGCCAGGGTCATCAGCTTGGAACCGGGAGTGGCGTCGAAAACCAATCGCTCGTCGGAGACATCGCGGGCGAAGGCGGCAAGGTGCTGTAACATCTCCTGCGCCATCGATTCGTCGTTGGCGAACGCCTGGCACTCCGCCTTGATCGGCGACGACGTGCCCAATTCCCTGGCGATCTCGGCGGCCTCGCGACGCATCGGGTTCTTGTCCTCGTTACCGTCTTTGGCCTTCGTGTAGAGCAGCAGACAATGCCGCACCTCCAGGGCCCGCGCGGCGAGGAGAATCAACTCGGGGCTGCCACTGACGACGGTGACGAGGTGAGTCGGCGCCCATCCGGGCCAATCCGTAACGACTTGCCGGCGGCGCTCGGTGATGATCTCGGGCAGGAAGTGGCTTCGGTAGAACGCGGTCGTGTTGGGGTGGCGTTCCGGCTGGCGGAAGTAGAAGCGCAACCGCTCTGCGCGCGCGTCGCCGGGCATGGGCCTGGCGTCGAGCGCGGCCCGGTAGTCCCGCAGGGCGTCCGCCGGAGCTCGGAGCCCGCCGTACAGTTTCCCGAGGCGCAGACCGGCCACGTTCTGACCGGCTTGCCCTTCGGGCACGAAGAGTTCCGTCGCCCCCCACGTCGCGGCCAGGTCGATCTTGGCGTCGAGACCTCCCACGCCCACGACGCCGTCGTCGCCGTCCCAGCGGCCGGTGGCCCACACCTCGGGGCGCGGCTTGCCGCCGTGGGCCGTGACGTAGAGCCCTCCGGCCAGCGGCGCCCAGCCCGACTCGTGCCGGAGGAACTCGTCGAAGACGTCCAGGCGCAGGCGCTCGAACGGCTTGTACCGATGCAGAGACCACGCCCCGTTGAGGTTGAGATGACGTTGCACGCGGTTGGCGAGGTCGTGCAGCTTCGACGGCAGACCCGGGTCGTGCGACCCGCCCGCGCGCCACTGCACGGGCATCGGGAACGCCGGCCGGAGCAACCGATATTCGTCCGGGACGGCGTACAGGATGCTGCAGCAGCCGGCGGCGGTGGGCAGCACAGGACGGTAGGGGCGGGGCAGGGAGCTGAAGCTGGGGTGTTCCTCGGCCAACAGCGGCAGCACCTCGTCGCGGAGCAGCCAGGGCGCCGCGGGGCCGAGGTGCTCGATCAGGTCCGCGGCGTCTCGCGCCGTCAGCTGGTCCGCCGGGCTCTGGAACAGCCTGAGGAGTTGGCTGGAATGGTGATGCGCAGTCATGGCCTCGACTCCGGCGTATAGGGTTCGCCGTCGATAATGACAAAGAGATCCTGGCCGGTCTCGCACAGTTCGCGCAAGGTGAAGCTGACCCGGCCGCGGTCGTCCAGGGAGCGCTCGATCCCGGCGAGGGAAACCGTCTTCTTCGCCAGAACCTCTTTCCCCGTGGCGATGTCGTAGCAATTCAGGCGGATCACTTCGCTCCCGTCCACGGGGGCTACTCCCGCGGGTAGAAAAAGGCGGGCCTCCACTGTCTCCTTCGGAGAGCGTAAGCGCAGTGCCAACAACTCGGGCAGTTCGGTGCCGGCCGGCGCTGCCGCCGCCAGGAGTTGGGGGGGCAACACCCGCCGGCTGAAGACCAGGATTTGCCGGCCCTGCCACTGAGCGGGGACGATCTGTGCCAGCCCGTTCGAGCGGGCGCGGTCTACCTTGGCCTGAAGGGCCTGCTTGTCGGACTCCGAGAGTCGCCGGGGAGGAGGGTCGGCCTCCAGTTCTTCGGCGGCTTCCTCCAGCAAACGGTGCTTGAGGACCGTGTCCCAGAGGGCCTCATCTTCCTCCAGGCTCGACCGACAGGCCGCCAGGGTCGCCCGCGCCAGGAGCGCGGTCGGCAGGAAGGCCGCCACGTGATTGCGGAACCATCCCTCGGCCTCCTCCGCTTGCTGCCGCCACGCGGCCAGGCGCTCCGCGGTCGCGCCGTCCGGGGCCAACCGGGCCGCCATGCAGGCTGCGAGGGAGTTACGGTCCAGTTCGTCGAAGAGCATGATGGCCGCCCGTTCCAGCTCGCGCACCACCTCCTCGCAGGCCGCGAAGTCCCAAGCGCGGTGGAGATTCCGGGCGCGCTCGATCCACTCGGCCGGTTCTGGGGTCTGCGGCAGCGCGGCCAGCAAAGCCGCCGCGTCGTGATGCACGACCGCGGAGACGGCAGAAGCCTCGGCCGGGAGCGCCTCCGGAGGGAAGAAGCGGCACAACGCCCCCCAGGCCGCCAGCAAGGACCAGGCTTTCGTCGGAGCGTAGGCAGGATCGTCCCGGCACTCTTGCCAGTCCTCGCGGAAGACCTCGGCCCAGCCGAGCGCCTGGTCGCGCAGGTTAGGAGCGGGAGGTTTCATGGGTCAGCCTCGTTCTCAAGCGACGCCCCAGGACGTTCAAGCACCCACTGCTGCCATTTGCCGAGGCGCGGCGTGCGCTGGACATCGACGAAGACGTCTCCCCCTGCCTGCCAGACCTCCTCCTGGAGGTACGCCGCGGCATAAACCTTACTGACGCAGTAATGGCTGGTGCGGAACAGGCCGTAGCGACGGCCCGGGGAGTCCGGAGGGGGCCGGATTCGCTCCGCGGGGTTCCGGCGCGGCAGCGGGTCCTCCGTCCGTGGAGGCGGGGCGTCCGGTGGGGACCGGACACTCTCCGGGAAGAAGCCCGTCTTGATGACCTGGGCGTCCCAGATCACATGCACGCCATCGAGTCCCAGGCCGAACCATTCGCTGTACTTCCCCCGACGCTGTTCCCACCACCAGCCCAGGCGCAGGGCATCGGCGAGCGCCTGTCGAAGGCTCTGGAGGTAGGCGTTCAGCAGCTCCACCGCGGGCGCGCAGGGCGGGGACGAAAACAGCGAACGCGCGACGGCGAGGAGAGCGGCGTCATTCATCGGGTCAACCAGGGTCAGATACCCGGGCAGGATCACGGCCCAATCGTGGGCCTCGGGCCGGGTCAGCACGTGGTCGCACAGATGCTCGTGCGCGTGCCCTTCGCTGAAGAACTCGCGCGGCGCGGGTGGGGAGGGAGCGCTCACGGTTCGCCCTCCCCGGGCCGGTCCGCGTGGCCGAACACCCCGTCCGGCCAGTACGGGAACAGCGCCCGCG
>JBBRPS010000474.1:0-8162 GCA_038227745.1 Gemmatales bacterium
AGGGTGGGGTGGTCCGGGACGCGCATCGCACCTCCAGGAAAAGGCCGGGGAGATTAGTAGGCGTAGGAAGATTTAGCGGAAAGAGGGCAGAAAGCACAGGTGCGAGAAGAGCGCACCGGCCGGAAGGGCGCCACAGGCAGTGCCGTGCCTGATTGTCCGTTCACAAGACCAGCCGCGAGGTGCGAGGAAAAACCGATTCCTCACCGCTGGCAGGACCTTGCGGCCGGGGCGGGGATTGTGTCCTGCGTAGCGGCGAGGTAACATGACGGTGGTGCCAGCCCGACTCGCGAGAGGCCGCCCGGGAGAGAGGGCGGCCGTCTGCGTCAACCTGCCCGCGTCGAGAGGAAAGCGAATGCCTGTCTTCAGCGAGCCCGGCCCTCTGCAGAGCGGTCAGAAGGACCTCCTTTACGAGGCCGCTGAACGCTTTGAAGAGGCCTGGAAGCCGGTCAGCCTCGGTGGGAATGTGGACCTGGCCGCCTTCCTCCCCGCAACGGGGGAGGGCATCGTCCGCACCGCCATCCTGCACGAGCTCATCAAGACCGACTTGGAAATTCGCTGGCGGCGCGACCAGCGCATCCTCCTGGAAGAGTACGCCCATCGCTTCCCTGAGCTGGGCACGGTCGAGGCCCTGTCGCCGCGGCTCGTCTACGAAGAATACCGGGCGCGTCAGATGTACGGCGATCGGCCCGGGCTGGACGAGTACCGCCGCCGCTTCCCCGCCCAGTTCGCCGAACTCTCGGCGCTGATCCAGAAAAACCCGCTGACGGGGCCCCCGGCCCCCGACCCCGAGAGCGGCAGTGGCACGGGCCCGGGCGCCGTCACCCTGGAGAAGGAGCAAGTGACAGCGATCGCCCCCAAGGAGCCGCCCCAACCCGACATCACGGCGGGGCTGGGCTACAAACTGATCGAGCCGCTCCGCGACGCCTCCGGTCGCGTTGCCCGCGGGGCCTTCGGCGTGGTCTGGCGGGCCGAAGCGCCCGGCGGCGTGGTCGTCGCGGTCAAGATCATCAACTCCTCTCCGGGCGAAGCCAGCGCGGACGACTCCAGCCCGTTTGCCCAGGAAAAGGACGCCCTGGAGCTGATCAAGAACCTTAAGTGTCCCTGCCTGGTCAAGCCGAACGCCTTCTGGGTCGAGGAGGGGCGGCTGCACATCGCCATGGACCTGGCGGACGGCAGCCTGCTCGACCAGATGCGCGCGTCCCCGGAGGGGCTGCCGCAGAAGGAGCTGCTGCCTTACTTCCGCGACGTCTCCGAGGCGCTGGAATTCCTGCACGAGCAGAACCTGCGCCACCTCGACGTCAATCCGGCGAACGTGCTGCTGTACCAGGGCCACGCCAAGCTGGCCGACTTCAGCCTCACCCGCGAGGCGCAATGCACGATTTTCGGCCCCGAGGTGTTCGGCGGCACGGCCCCTTACATGGCGCCCGAGGTCTGGGACGGTTCGCTGAGCCGGCACAGCGACCAGTTCAGCCTGGCGGTCTCCTACGCCCACCTCCGCCTGGCCCGGACGCCCTTCCGGGGCAAGGGGCCGGCCGAGATCATGCAGAGCATTTTGAAGGAAGAGCCGAACCTCGCCGAGCTGCCGAAGCCCGAGCAGCGCGTGCTGCGCAAGGCGTTGGCGAAGGACCCGCACCAGCGCTTCCCGAATTGCCGGGACTTCGTCGCCGCCCTGCAGGCGGCCGCCGACGAGGCGGCACGGCCGCCGCCGCCGCGCCGCCGGCCGATCCTCGCGGTCGTGACGGCGCTGGCTGCCCTGGGCCTGTTGAGCTGGTCGGTGTGGAGCCTCCTGCCCGAGCCGCGCGTGCTGTTCCTGCCGCCAGGTTTCAAGGGCCTGAAGGACGGCAAGGACTGGGTTGTGCAGGATGAGGACGGGCGCTGGTATTACCGCCGAATTGCCTGGGTGCTGAGTCCGCAGGGGCCGGAGGTGGAGTTCATCCTGATCCCCCGGGGTCCGTACCAATACTGGGGATGGGGAGGCAAGAATGGCGACGAGGAGGTCCAACTCCGTGACCTTCGGGCCTTCTACATCATGAAAGACAAGGTGTCTCTGGGCCTCTACCGCCGCTTCGATCGAGAGTTCCCGGGCACGATCAAGGACCGGCGCTGGGAAGAAAAGGCTGAAGGCCGCAAGGACGACCACCCCGTCCTGGGGGTCACTGGCTCCGATGCGACCGCGTTCGCCAGGCAATACTTCAACGGGAAGCTGCCGCGGTTGCTGCAGTGGGACAAGGCCTCCGGGCGGTTCATCCCATATGCGAAGGAGAAGGTCAAGGAGCGGCCCGAGGGGCCCTACCGCGGTCACTGGCCCAGGGATGGCAAACCCAACCGGCCCAGGGTGGCGGTCGGCGGCCTCAAGGGCCCGCTGCCCCTCGGGGAAGCGGTGGACGACATCAGCCCCTTCGGCTGCCGCGACATGGCGGGCAACGGCGTGGAGCTGACGCGCGTACTGGGGAAGACCACCGAACTCCGTGGAGCCCGCTACAGCGGCGAAAGGCCCTTCCAGTTCGCTTTCATGGAGGATCCCGAGGAGAACGCCTTCCTGGGGATCGTGGATCCCGAAGACCCTTACGCGAACAATGAAAGGCCCGGCTTCCGGGTCGTGATCGAAGTGCCCTGACCGGCGCCGCCGCGCCCGCCCCGTCCCCCTCATTTCATCGGTATTGACTTCTTCGCCGGACCGGGACTATATAGTCGGCCGGACCGGAACGCCCCGGCAAGCTCCCGGCGCCGCGTCCAGGTCCCTGGCCCCCGACCGGGCAGTGCGGGGCCGGAGTGTCGAGTCCCAGGTGAGGGCACCCGATGGCAGTACCGCCGGCAGGAGGGAGACGCCGCGACCGACCGCGCTCTCCGGCCGCGCCGGTCGGCGCCGCCGAGGAGCAGGACGGCTTCCCGTCGGGGCGCCCGGCCCTCTTCGTCGGCCACCCCGGGCACGAATTGTGCCTGCACGGCTGGCTGAACCGCACCCGGCCCCACGTCTTCGTCCTGACCGACGGCTCGGGCCGTACCGGCACGCCCCGCCTGGACTGGACGACCCGCCTGTTGCGCCAGTGCGGGGCCGAGCCGTGTCCTCCCTACGGTCCCCTCGCGGACGCGGACGTTTACCAGGCCCTCCTCCGCGGGCACTACCCGCCCTTCTTTGACATCGTCGAGGAGTTGGCCGCCGCGCTGGTCCGGCACCAGGTCTCCTACCTCGTGTCCGACCCCGCCGACGGCTACAACCCGAGCCACGACCTGTGTCGCATCCTCGCCGGCGCGGCGCGCGCGCGCGCCCGCCAGGGCTCCGGCGTCCTCCTGCCGGGCTACGAATCCTGGCTGCCGACGCGGCCCGGCGCCGCCCAGGAGTGGCACGGCCTCGGCTGCATTCGGCTGGAGCTGTCGCCCGAAGAGGTGAAGCGGAAAGTCGCGGCGGCGCGCGCTTACCGGCCCCTGCGCGGGGAAATGGAAGCGGTCCTGACGCGCACCGGCGCGGACGCCTTCCGCACCGAGTCCTTCCGCCCCGTCGCCGACCTCCTCGGGCTGCGGCGCCTCGCCGGCTCGCCCCCGTCCTACGAGGCGCACGGCGAGGTGCGGGTGGTGGCGGGCGGTTACGCCGAGGTGCTCCGCTACCGCCGGCACGTTCTGCCGTTCCTGGAGTGCCTGCGGGACCGGCTGCAGAAAGGCCCAGCATGCGCCGCCTGAGAGTCCTCCTCACCAATAACACGCTGGCCGGCCGCGCCGGCTCGGAGCTCTACGTCCGCGACGTGGCCACCGCCCTCCTCGCCCTGGGCCACCGCCCCGTCGCCTACAGCAGCAGCCTCGGAGAGGTCGCCGCCGAGTTGCGCCGGGCGACCGTTCCGGTGGTCGATGACCTGGACCGCCTCGGCGAGCCGCCCGACCTGATCCACGGCCACCACCACGTCGAAACGATGACGGCGCTGCTCCGCTTCCCCGACACGCCCGCCGTTTACTTCTGCCACGGCTGGGTCCCCTGGGAAGAGTTGCCGCTGCGCTTCCCGCGCATCCGCCGTTACGTCGCCGTCGATCACACCTGTCGCGACCGCCTCGTCGTCGAGGGCGGCGTGCGCCCCGAGCAGGTCGAGCTCGTACTGAATTTCGTCGATCTGCAGCGCTTCCGGCAGCGCCCCCCGCTACCGAGGCGGCCCGCCCGTGCCCTCGTCTTCAGTAACAACGCCCAGGAGGGGAGCTACCTGGAAGAGGTGCGCCGCGCCTGCGCCGACCTGGGGCTGACGCTGGACGTCCTCGGCAGGGAGAGCGGCAAGCCCTGTCCCGCCCCGGAGCGTGAATTGGGGCGGTACGACGTCGTGTTCGCCAAGGCGCGGTCGGCGCTGGAGGCGCTGGCCACGGGGGCGGCGGTGGTCGTCTGTGACGCGGACGGCTGCGGACCCCTGGTGCGCGCGGCCGACCTGGACCGGCTGCGGCGGCTGAACTTCGGCATCCGCTGCCTGACCGCCCCGGTCACCGCCGGGCACGTCGTCCGCGAGCTGCGCCGCTACGACCGCGCCGACGCGGCCGCCGTGACGCGCCGCATCCGCGCCATGGCCGGCCTGCACCTGGCCGTGCCGCGCCTGGTGGCGCTCTACGAGCGGGTGCTGGCCGAGTGGGCGGTGGCACCACGGCCCGACCGGAAGGCGGAGGGCCAGGCTACCGCCGCGTACCTCCGTGCCGTGTCGCCGGCGCTTCAGGAGCGCTCGCGGGTGGTGCTGCAGGTAGAGGGCGAGCGCCTGCGGCGCCGGCTGGCGCAGGCCGGCGCGGTCCTCGCCGAGGAGCGCGCGGCGCGGGAGCGGTTGGCGGAGGAGTCGGCCCGGGAGAACGCGCGGCTGCTGGCGCAGGCCGGCGCGGTCCTCGCCGAGGAGCGCGCGGCGCGGGAGCGGTTGGCGGAGGAGTCGGCCCGGGAGAACGCGCGGCTGCGCGCGACGGCGGCCGCGGCGGCGGGCGAGGCCGAGGCCTCCCGGGCGTACGCGGAGCGACTGCGGCAATCCCTGCGCGAGGTGGAGGCGTCGCCACTGCTGCGCCTGCGGGACTGGGCTGGCCGGGTGCCCGTCGTGTCGGCGTCGGCCCGCTACCTGCTCCGCGGCGGACAGGCGTGCTGGCGCGGCGCCCGGCGGGCGGCGGCACGGCTGCGCGACCCCGCGCTGCGGCACGCGCCGGCGCCCTTCATCGTTGGCGTGGCCCGCTCCGGCACGACGCTGCTGCGGCTGATGCTCGACGCCCACCCGCAATTCGCCATCCCCGCCGAGACGGGCTTCATCCCGCAAGTCGCTGGGCTCACCGGGCCGCCCGAGGAGCTGCGCCGCGCGTTCTTCGACACCGTCACCGCGGCCCCGACGTGGGCAGACCTGGCGCTACCGCGCGAGGAGTTCCGGGAAGCGCTGGAGGGCGTCAAGCCGTTCACGGTCGCCGACGGCGTCCGCTGCTTCTACTGCTGCTACGCCCGCCGCCACGGCAAGCGGTCCTGGGGCGACAAGACGCCGTTGTACGGCGGCCACATGAAGGCGATCCAGGAGCTGCTCCCCGAGGCGCACTTCATCCACATCATCCGCGACGGCCGGGACGTGGCGCTCTCCCTGGGTGGCCTGTGGTTCTCGCCGGGGGACAGTGCCGAGGAGCTGGCCCGGCACTGGCGCGAGCGGATCGAGGCGACGCGCGCCCAGGCCGCCGACTGCCGGCACTACACCGAGGTCCGCTACGAGGACCTGGTCCGCAACCCGCGCGGCGTGCTGCAGTACATCTGCGGCTTCCTTGGGCTGCCGTTCTCTCCGGCGATGGAGGAGTACCACCGCGGGGCGCGCGCGCGCCTCGACGAGGTGCAGACGCGGCACCGGGAGGACGGGACGGTGCTGATCAGCAAGGGGGAGCGACTGCACCTGCAGCGGCTGACGGGGCGGAAGCCGGACGCCGGCCGGATCGGCAAGTGGAAGTCGGAAATGAGCGCCGCGGACGGCGAGACGTTCCGGCGCATCGCCGGGGACCTGCTCCGGCACTACGGCTACGAGACGTGATACCGCAACGCCGGTATCGGGCCGTGGGTCAGAAGTTGGGGGCGACCCTCTGGCCCTGCGGCCGCGAGCCGCCGAAGAACACATTCAACTGCACCGTCACCTCCCAGTCGAACGTGCGGTTATCCACCCCTCGCAGCGGCAGGATCACCGAGGTGCCCAGCGTGGCGCGCTCGCCGATCAGCGCCGTCGCGCCCAGATTCAGGTTGAGGATATCGACCCGGTTGCGTTGCGAGCCGATCGTCGGGCTGGGCGCGACGATGGGCTTCTGCAGCGGGGCCGGCACGAATTTGGAATTGTCGCCCGGCAGCACGACCACGTCCGCGTTATCCAGCGTCGAAGTGTAGTGCAATTCGATCGTCGGCGCCAGGCCCGTCAGCCACTGGTTGCTCGGGTTGCGCAGCACCCAGTAGCCGGCGCCGATATCGACGTGCATCAGGCTCTGCTCGTCAATGCGGCCGTTCTGGGTCGCCGGCGTCAGCCCGAGCGTGGCCGGCGCCCGCCCCGCCACCGCCGGGAACGTGTCGGTGAAGGAGTAGCTGTTGCTGTTCACCGGCAGCTCGAACTGCAGGAAGCCCTGAGCGAAGAAGCGCTGGTTGGGCACCCACAGGCCGGCCACGAACGGCGACAGCGCCCACGTCTCGTTGTGGATGACGAAGTCGCGCACGCGCTGGGTTTCGGCGTAGACGTTCGTCGCCCCGCCGACGAAATCCGTCACGGTGGTGTGCGTGTCGCCCCCCGTCGGGGCGCTCAGCGCCAGGCCGCCGGAGAGGAGGAACGTGTCGTTGCGGAACAGGATGCCCTTGAAGATCGTCGTCAGGTCGCCGAGCTGGGTGTCGTAAGCCCCGCGCGTCTGGGAGGCCGTGGTGCCCACGGTGAACCCCTGCAGCCGCACGAAGCCCTGCGCCGGAAGGGTGGTCAGCAGCTGGGCGTTCGCCGCGTCCACGGGCCGCCCGTCCGGGGTGAGCCGCACGGAGGCGTTCTTCCCCGTCACGGGGTTGAAGAAGCCGATGAGGCGGTTGCCGTCCGCGGTCATGACCTGGGCCGGGGCGGTGTTGCGGATGTCCCCGACGCTGAGGTTCAGGGTCGGCGCCAGCCCGGTGCCGAACGGCAGCCGCGCCTCGACGGAGACCCGGCCGTCGAGGAAGGTCTTCTCGAACTGGAACGTGTAAAGATCGACATCGAAGCTCCGCCCCTGCAGCGTCTGCTGCCGCACGCCCGCTCCGAGCGCCTCGTTGAAGGTCGGCGGGGCGTCCGAGATGCCGGTGACCGACTGGACGTTGCTGAAGTGGTTGTAGCGGAAGGAGACGCGGTCGCGCGGCGCCGGGCTGGCGTTGTCGGCGACGGCGGCGTTGGTGATGGTCGTGGCGCCGAGGTTGTTGACGAACACGCCGTTCTGCACCCGGTTCAGGAAGTAGCCGAGCGAGCGGGTGCCGAGGAGCAGGTCCCCCTGCATGTTGGGGGCGGCGGCGAACTCGGCGCCCACGCCCGCGGCGCCGCCCAGCCCCGCGCCCTCGAGGCCCGACGCTTCCGGCGTCTGCGGGGCCTCGGGCGCCGGGCTCGGGGCGGGTGCCGGGGTGGGGGCCGGCGTGGTGCCAGGGGAGGGAGACGGCGACGGGGCGGGCGTGGGCCCCAGCGGCGGGGCCAGGCGCGGGTTCGGGCAGGAGGCGGAGGGCGGTGCGGCCTGAATGGGACAGTAGGGGCTGATCGGCTGCTGGGCCCAGGCCGGCGGCACGGCCAGGCCGAGCGCCGTCAACGGCAGGGCGAGGCGGCGCAGCCAGCGCCTCTTGAGCAGGGACAAGCGCATCGGTCTACTCCTTGACCTTTATGGCAATCCCCGGGGGCCACCTCGGCCGTTCAGCGAACCGGCGGGGGACGGACCGGTGCGGTTCCGGGCGGTACGATTACACCATTAGAAGGGGTTATCGGCGGCGGCGGAGAGGAAGTTGAGAGGCGGCACGCGATGGGGCGGAAGCGCGGGACAAGGTGGGCGGGAAATATGGGCTGTACCGGGAATTCGGGGGCGGGTCGGGTAAGGGGGTAGCGTTGCCGCCGCCCCCTCCCCTAAGAACCGTACGGGCGCCGTTTCGACGCATACGGCTCAAGCCTATTCAAACGCCCCTCGCGGGACGCGGCTCGCTTCATCACCATCGTACACTGTGTAGC
>JBBRPS010000475.1:0-8147 GCA_038227745.1 Gemmatales bacterium
ATGTGGAGGCGGCGTGGCCGGAATACAACGAACGCTACGCCCACCCGTTTCAGTGGACATGGACTAATCCCCAGATGCGCCAGTGGTTCGCTCGACACGCTCCCTAATTCCTTGCAGAACTTCCGCAGCGGGACACTAGTCTTCAGATACTCCATGAACTGGTCATAATCCTCGAACAAGAGGCGGTCAGGCGCACAGCTGCCGTAGTAGAACCAGTGCTCAACGATCACCGGGCCGACGTTCTCCAGTACGCGGCAGATGGCGGCGAGGTGGTCGGGGGAGAGGATGTTGCGGCCCTCAGCCGACCATTCGTCACCGTCGTCCATTGCTGCACCCCAGAGGCCTAACTGGTCAATAGCCTGACCATCGCCGGTCAGCAGATTTCGCCCTGTCGGTCAGCATATTCCGGCGCCCGTCAGCAGATCCCTGGTCAGCCGCGCAGCTCCAGCACCGCGATCTTGTTGTGGCCGACGGCGTACAGGGTGGTGAAGTCCTCGTTGAAGACGGCGTCGTGGACGTGCATCGGCAGGTTCGCCTGGTGGATCAGCGCCCGCCGGGTCGTGTCGTAGAACATGCACAGGCCGTTGCCGCCGCCGCCGACCGCGAACAGCCAGCGGCCCTCGGGGTGATACTGCAAACGGTTGACGATCCCGTTCGCGCCCGTGAACTGCAGGAGGCGCTGGCCGCGCTCCCAGTCGAACACCTCGACGCGCGACGGGCCCTGCAGCGCGTCCACGTTGCCGATCTGCCCGACGCCGCCGACCGCCAGGTGCCGGCCGTCCGGCGAGAAGGCGATTCCGCGCACGCCGCCGATCGAGCGGATGCGCTGCACGCCGTCCCAGGTGTAGAGCGTCGGCGCCTCGACCGCCGCGAGCTGCCGGCCGCTCGCCACGTCCCAGACGACGACGTGGCCGACGCGGTCGCCGGTGGCGAGGTGGCGGCCGTCCGCGGAAAACGTGCAGCAGTAGAGCATGGAGCGGAAGTGGCTCGGCGTCATCTCCTGGTGGCCGCGCAGCTCGTGCAGGCGCTCGCCGGTGGCGGCGTTCCAGACGCGGCAGACCATGTCGTCGGCGACGCTGGCCAGCTTCGAGCCGTCCGGCGAGACGGCCAGGTTGCGGATCCAGCGCGGGTGCGCCTCGACCGAGCGCACCACGCGGCGCTGCTCGACGTCCCACCAGAACAGCCGGCCGTCGTAGCCGCAGGTGACGAGCGACCGGCCCGCGAGGCGCACGCCGGTGACGTAGCTGGTGTGGGACGCGAACTCGCGCGGGGCGGCGTTGGGCTGCGCGACGTCGAGTTCGTAGACCTTGCCGTCGGAGCTGCCGACGAAGAGACGGCCGCTATTGGGCTGGCGCGCGACCGAAAACAGGATGTCGCGACGGCTGATCTCGCGGGCGGTGCGCAAGTTGCGCGGGTTGCTCTCGGGCATGGCACAGTTCCTCTTCGCAGCTTGCGGCTTGGCGCTCTTGTAGGGTGGGCACCGCCCACCATTGAGCGCGTGGTGGGCGGTGCCCACCCTACAAGAGCGCCAAGCCGCCATTCGTTCACGCCAGGACTTCGCGGATCGGCTCCGTCCCCGGGTCGGTCAGCGGCACCGGCCGCGCCCCGACGTAGTAGTTCTTCTGGTGGTTGATGCCCAGGGCGCGGTAGATCGTCGCGTATAGCTGCGGGGCGCCGATCTCGCCGTCGGCCACGCGGTTGCCGGTCGCGTCGGTCCGGCCGTAGACCGACCCGCCCTTGATGCCGCAGCCCGACAGCGTGCAGCTCCAGGCACTGGCGAAGTGGTCGCGGCCCAGCTGCGAGTTGATGTTCGGCGTCCGCCCGAACTCGGCCAGCGTGATGACCAGCGTGTGCTGCAGCAGGCCGCGCGCCTCCAGGTCGTCCAGTAACGTCGCCATCACGTGATCCAGCTCGGGCACCATCTCCTCGTGGGTATCGAAGTTCTGGCCGTGGCTGTCCCACCACGCACGACCCACGCGGACGAACGGCACGCCCGCCTCGACCAGCCGCCGCGCCGCCAGGCACTGCTGGCCGAACAGCGTCGGACCGTAGCGGTCGCGGAGCGCCTGCGGCTCGCGCGCGATGTCGAACAGGCGCTCGTTGCCCATCAGGCCGTGGACGCGGCGGTAGGCATAGTTGTGGCTGTCCAGGCCGGGCGACGTGCGGCCGCGCTCGAAGCCGCGGCTGAGCAAGTCGCGCAGCTCGGCGCGGCTGTGGTGGTCGGCGTCGCTGATGCCGGCCGGCGGTCGGATGTTCTCGGGGATCATGGACGTGGTCAGGTCCATCGAGCCGTAGCGGGCGCCGAGGAAGCCGGGGTTGCCGGGGGCCATGTTGCGGCCCTCGGTCGCGAAGTAGAAGGAGACGTAGTCGGGCACCTGGCTGTCGGGCCGACCGCACTCGCGGGCCAGCACGGCACCGAGGTCGGGGTAGGCCAGGCCGGCCTCGTTGGCCCGGCCGCGCATCATGATCCGTGCGCCGGAGGCGTGGTCGCCGTTGCGCGTGTTCAAGGAGCGGATGATGCACGTGTCCTTGAGGCGCCGGGCCATCCGCGGCATCAGCTCGGAGATGTGGACGCCCGGCACGGACGTCTGAATGGAGCGGAACGGCCCGCCGGTGACGGCGCCCGGCTTGGGATCGAACGTCTCCAGCTGGCTGGCGCCGCCCGCGAGCCAGAGCATGATGCAGCGCTTCTCGCCGCGGCGCAGCTCGTTGGCGACCTCGGGCGCGGCGAGCGCCTGCAGGCCGGTCATGTCGGCGAACAGCCCCGCGCCGGCCGCCGCCATCGTGCCGAGGAACCCACGGCGGTTGAGCGGGTGTTCCGGCGAGCCACAGAACCTGTGCGATTGCTTCCCGGCCATGAGTCGTCCCCCCTGTGTGTCGTTCGCCCTGGTGCCGTTTAGCCGCGGCTCGCAGAACCGCGGCTAAACGGCTCCGCAATGGTCTCAATGGTTGAAGCGGAACTCGGCGCTGGTCAGCAGCGCCCACACCACCTGCTGGACCGCCGCCACCGGACGGTCCTCGCGGCGGCGCATGTACTCCGTCAGGGCCTGCACCTCCGCCGCCCGCGCCGCCCGACTCAGCACCGAGCGCACGGCCTGCTCCGCTCGCTCCTCCAGGCTCGTCACCTGCTTGAGCCGGTGTACGAGCAACCCGGGCGCGTCGGCGAGAAGTTCCTTGAGAAGGTTCTCATTGTTCGCGAACAGCATCGCCTCGCTGACGCCGACCTGGAAGTTGTCGCCGGGCTGCGGGAACAGGCCGGCCAGCCGGGCGGCGTTCTTCTCCAGGGCGTCGATGCGTTTCTCGAACTCGGGGCCGCTACCGGCGAGGGCCGCCGGGTCGGTCGCCGCCAGTCGCAGCGAGACGGCCATCTGCATCGGCGTGAGCGGCCGGACCTGCGCCACTGCGAAGAGTTTCTCGTCGGGCACGTCGCCGCTGGCCCAACGGCTGCCGCGGGCGTAGGCGTTGCTCAACACCAGGCCACGGACGAGGCGGCGCAGGTCGTAGCCGTGCTCAACGACATCGCGGGCCAGCCACTGCAGCAATTCGGGGTGGCTCGCAGGGTTCGCACTGTGCATCTGGTCGAGGGGAGCCACGAGCCCGCGGCCGAAATGGCGGTGCCAGAGTCGGTTCACGATCGACCGCGCGAAGAAGTCGCGCTGCCCCGGCTCCAGCGCCAGCTCCACGAGCTTCGCCCGCAGACTGAACTTCGGCGGCGGCGGGGCCTTCTCGCCCTTCGCCCCGCCAGGCCGGCGCCCTTTGGGCTGCTTCGGCGCCTCCTGCATGCCTGGCGCATCGACGACCTTGCCGGTCAGGAACATGACGCGGGCGACCTTCTCCTTGCCCTTGTTCGGGATGAACTTCACCACGCCGGTGTCGCGCTCGGCGACGCGGCCGCCGGCCTCGAAGGTGCGGGCGAAGAACGCCTTCAGGCCGTAGAAGTGGTCCTGCTTCCAGTCCGTGACGTGCGGGTGGTCGTGGCACTGGGCGCAGCTCACGTTCACGCCGAAGAACATGGTGCTGACGTCAATGGTCAGGCGGTTCAGGTCCTTGACGCGGCCGCGCAGGTAGTCGCTGGCACCCTTCGTCTTCGGGTCGGCGTCGTCGGGCAGCATCAACTCGCGGAAGACACGGTCCCACGGGCGGTTCTCGGCCAATGCCTTTTCGAGGTAGGTGCGCAGGCCGTCCTTCGCCTGGCCGCGGCGCCGCTCGCCGGTATCGGGCTGGAGCATCGCGACGAACTCCAGCGCCTGGTGCCGGACAAACGCCGGCGAGGCGAGGAGGCGATCGACGAGCTTGCCCTTCTTTTCGGAGTCGGAGTTGGCGAG
This sequence comes from Gemmatales bacterium, assembly GCA_038227745.1. Classification (GTDB taxonomy): domain Bacteria; phylum Planctomycetota; class Planctomycetia; order Gemmatales; family Gemmataceae; genus DASPXY01. The sequence continues at coordinate 4,326 of JBBRPS010000475.1, forward strand.
GTAGTCGGCGAGTTCAGCGGATGTCGGGATGCGGCCGTTCAGGTCGAGGGTGAGGCGGCGCAGCAGTTCGGCGTCGTCGGCGCGCGGGGCCGGCTGGACCTTCGCGGCCTGGAGGGCAGCGTCGAGGTAATGGTCCACGACCTGCTCAATCGGCCGGTTGGGCGGCAGGAGTGCGGCCGGCTCGTCGGCGGCGGCGAGGGCCGGGAAGAGCGCAAGCACCAGGGCGGCGAATCGAAGAGTGCGAACCATTTTGGCGGGCCTCATGCGTCCAGGCGGGATTGCAGGCGGGGGAGCACTCTGCGGGCAAGTATCAGCGTACGCGAAGGGGCGCGGCAGAGCAAGCAGATTTCAGCGTTTCTGCGGAGCCGTGAGAGGTGAAAAGGGGAGTCCCCGCCCGTGCAAAGCCACTTAGAGGCTGCCGATTCCGGACAGCCTCTACAACGGCCAGCCGGGCGGCCGGCGCTCCTACCCCCACGGTCTAGTCCCGTTGGACCTCAAACCGGGGCGTGCCCCGCTTGACGCGGCCGTCAAGCTGCGGCGGGGCGTGAGCGTGTCGGGGCGGGTCGTGGGGCCAGACGGCAAGCCGGTGGTGGAGGCGCTCCTGTTCTGCCGCTTGAACGGCTGGCCGTGGTTCATCGACTATTACCCCCACCTCTCGCGCCGCCACGTCCGCGACGGCCGCTTCGATGTGCGGGGGCTCGACCCGGACGGGTCTTATCCCGTGGTTTTCCTCGACGCCCAAAACAAGCGCGGGGCCGTGGCGCACATCTCCGGCAAGCAGGCCGGCGGCGAGCCGGTGGTGGTCCGGCTGGCCCCTTGCGGCTCGGCGACACTCCGGCTTATCGACACCGCCAGCAAGCCCTTCGCCGGCGTCAGCCCGCACATCGAGCTGATCATCACGCCGGGCGCGAGCAGCATGGTGTTCTCCGGGAAGGGCCCGGTGCTGGCGGACCGGGAGGCGCTTGTGAACCTGGATCGGCTGAATTATGGGGAGTTGCGGACCGACGCGGACGGGCGGGTTACCCTGCCGGCGCTGATCCCGGGCGCGACCTACCGGCTCCTGCGCTGGACCGGCGAGGCCTGGGTGCATGGCACGGATTTCATCGCCGAAGCGGGCCGCATCCGGAGCCTGCCAGACCTCGTCATGAAGCGCTCGGAGTGAGAAGTCACCATGACCACACAACCAACCCCCCCGGGCCTCTGCGAGCCCATGGCGGACGGCCGCTGGGACCTCCGCAAGGTCGCCCACCTACGCCCCGCTCGTCGCCAAGGGGCTGGGAGAACGGCATCGTCAGAAGACTCTGTACGACCTGCAGCTGCACGAGGAACTCAGCATCGACACTGGCGTGACGGTGTTGAGGGAACCGCCGCACTTGCGGCGGATCAGGATTGATCAGTGGGCGGCTTGGGGGGCGGCGTTTCGAGCCGGCGGGGAGCGATCTTCGGCCGGGGCTGTTGGCCCTTTCCGCCGACGGCAAAAACGCAGGTCTACCCTGGCTCGCTCACCACGCTGGCGGACGGGCGACTGGTACACGCCTGGAACGTCTGGTTCCCCGCGGCCGCGAAGCTCATGTCGCGCCACGTGGCCTATTCCATCAGCCGCGACGACGGCGTCACCTGGAGCGCGCCCAGGAACCTGGGCAAGAACAAGGATGCGAAGACGGGAAGCGTTATTCGTCATCCGATCGTCGAACTCTCGCCGACGGCCTGGCTGATCCCGCTCGTGGATCGGACCGTCCTGTACAACCCGGCGACGGGCGCGGAGAGCCCGTTCGGCGACGGGAGGAATCACGGGCTGGTGCCGATCGTCCGCACCGCTAGGGGGACGCTGATCAGCGGCAAGGGCCTCCGCTCCACGGACGGCGGCAAGACCTGGCAGGACGTCAAGCCGTTCCCCGACGTCTCGTCCCAGGGTTGGCGCCAGCAAATGATTGCCCTGAAGAATGGCTGGCTGCTGGCGTCGCAAATCGTCGGCCCCGGCGTCGGCGGCGAGACCATCAATTTCATCGTCGCGCGCGATGACGGGAAATCGTGGGATGTCAAGCATCCGGTGGAGTTCTACCACCCCGGCCGCGCCATCGGCGGCAGGGCCTGCCCGCGCACCGTGGAGATCGACGGGAAGACGCTCGGCACCATCTTCTACGACACCGACGCCAGGCAACCCGGCGGCTCCGGCGTTTTCTTCCGAACCATGCCCACCGCCCGATTGGCACCATAGGGGCGGCGCCGTGCGCGGTATCACTTCGGCAAGGAAGATCATCACGTAGGACGGCTCTCCTGAGCCGTCGGGACGGCTCAGGAGAGCCGTCCTACGTGAGCAACTTCCTCGCCGAGGGAATAGCTCATGGGGTTTTCTGTTCCAGGTAGCGACGTCAGCGGAGGGCCAGGAAGTTCGCCCCCTCGCAGGCGGCGCGCATGCGGCGCAGGTCATCGTAGTCGAAGTCCGTCACGGCGACGAAGCGCTCGAGCAGGCCGCGGGCGAGCTGCCGGCGGGCCTCGGTTTCGCAGGCCAGCGCGACGAAGGCGTCGCGCAAGCCGGCTCGCAGCGCCTCCGGGAGCCGCCGTGAAACGACCACCGGCTGGATGGTGGACGGGCCGAGGTTGTCGATCGCCCGCAGCCGGCCCGCGAGCACGGGGTCGTCGCGCAGCGCCAGGGCCAGCACGTGCGAGTCGATGGCCGAGGCGTCGATCGTGCCCGCCGCGACGAGCCGCAGGGAGCGGTCGTGCCAGCCGGCCCCGACGACTTTCCCGAAGTAGCCGCGCGTCTCGCCGAGCTCGACCAGCCGGTAGCGGGTGATGCCGTAGCCCGACTGCGAGAGCGATTCGTTGTAGCACCAGGACCGCCCGCGGAGGTCGGCGAACGACCGAAACGGGCTGTCCCGGCGCACCACGACGTCCGAGTAGTAGACAGGCCGGCCGCCGTAGCGGTCGCCGCGCAGTACCGGGGCAGCGACCGGCTCGACCGGGCAGCCCTGGCGGTCGGCCAGCTCGACGTAGGCCAACCCGCAGAGGAAGCTGACGTCGGCCTGCTCGCCGACCTGCCGGTAGTCGGCCCCGACAGTCAGTGACACCTCCAGCCCGAGTCGCCCGCCGACGTGGCGGGCGATGAAGGCGTAGACGTCGAACATGGCGGGGGCGAGGAACGTGAAGAAGCGGAGGGGGCGGCCGATCGTGAGGGCACTCTCTCGGGCGGCGCACGGGCGGGAAGCGCTTCAGCCGAAGCCGGTGTGTAAGCGGAGGGTCATGGCGTCGCCTCGGTGGGGACCGGGAGGAGGTAGCCCTCCCCACCAGGCTCGGCCATTGTAGGGGGGCAGACCGTCGGTGTCACGGGAGGTGACTCGCCGGCCACGGCCCCCGCAACGGCGGAACGACGATTCTGCGAAATCCTGCTGTTGAACGACAACAGAAATGTCCGGTCTCAGTAAGAGGCTGCCGATTCCGGACAGCCTGTTAGGGCGGCGGGGGCACCGACTTCGAGTTGGGCGTTGACCTGGGCGGCGAGCTGACGTGCGGCCTCTCGGTCGGGGCCGACGCGGGGCCGGTGGCGCTGGCCGTTGTCGTGGTAGCAGAGATACCAGACGCGGCCCCGGCAGTAGGCCTGGACCTTGCCGACGCGGAACGAGATCGACTTCTTGGCCATGACATCCTCAGAGAACCCTCCCGCCACAAAACGCCACAAACGGGAATCTCTGAGGGAGTCTCAGAAGAGCAAAGGCCGATGTGCCAAGCACTTGCGACACACCGGCCGTACGCATTCGGAGAACACGTCTCGACTTGGAACGGCTGTTTGGAGAAGGGGAGGCGCGCGGCAGCGTTTCCCAA
>JBBRPS010000476.1:0-8146 GCA_038227745.1 Gemmatales bacterium
CGCAGGTTCGGCGGGTCGAGGATCACGCCGGCCGGGATGTCCATCGTGCCCGGCGTGGCCACGCCGATGGCGGCGATCTGCTCCAGGCCCACGCCGGATTGCGCCGCCGCCGCGCGGATCGTCTCGCACATCCGCTCCAGGCCGAAGTCCTGCCCCCGGTGGGCCTCGGTCGGCAGGCTGACGGCGCTCAGCGGCCGGCCGGCGTCGTCGACGACGCCCGCCTTCATGCTGGTGCCGCCGACGTCCAACCCGACGTAAAGCTGTGCCTTTTCCATAAGAGATGATGTAGTCGCCCCGCCGCGGCGCCGCCAGAGGGACGCCGGCCGGCCGACACGTCATTCTCCCGAGGAGGCGAGCCATGTCCGCACCGCCGATCACGCGCGTCGTCCTTTACAAGCACGGCATCGGCTACTTCGAGCGCGAAGGCTTCGTCGAGGGCGACGCCGCCCTGACGCTGACGTTCAAGCAGGCCGAAGTGAGCGACGTCCTCAAGTCGCTGACCGTCCTCGACCTCGGCGGCGGACACGTCGCCTCGGTCTCCTACGACTCGACGAAGCCGCTCGAACAACTCCTGGCGGACGTGGCCCTGTCGATCCCCGACCAGGGGAGCCTCGTCGGGCTGCTGCCGCAGATCAAGGGGGCGCGGGTGCGCGTGTCGTCGTCGAAGGCGGCGCCGCCGGGCGGCTTCGGCATGATGCCGCCTTCGTCAAACAACGACGGCGTCGAGGGGATTATCCTCGGCGTCGACACGGCGGAACGCCAGACGGGCGACGGCATCACGCGCTCGGTGCTGCTGTCGCTGGTGACCGACGGCGGCGAGGTGCGCTCGTTCGACCTGCACGGGCTGGGCAAACTGGAGATCCTCGACGCCACGCTGCGCCGCGACCTCGACTACTACCTGCGCACGCAGCTGTCGGCGAAGAAGAAGGACGCGCGGACGTTCACGTTCTTCGCGCAGGGCGAGGGCCGGCGCGGCATCCGCGTCAGCTACACGCTGGAGGCGCCGGTGTGGAAGGCGACGTATCGCATCCTGCTCGGCGAAGAAGGCAAGCCGCCGATGATCCAGGGCTGGGCGGTGGTCGACAACACGCAAGACGAGGACTGGGAGGACGTACGGCTGGCGCTGATCGCGGGGCTGCCGGTGTCGTTCGTCCACGACCTGTACACGCCGCGCTACATCAAGCGGCCGATAGTGGCGGTGAGAGAAACGACGGGCGTGCTGCCGCCGGAGTCCGAGGAGGGGGTCGAATCGGTCGATTCCATGATGGCCGAGTTCACCGACACGGCCATCGACTTCACCGAGACGGAGGCGGCAGCGGCGCCAATGGCCCTGCGAATGATGAGGGGGAGTCGAGGCAGCGGCGCCGGAGGGTACGAGTCCCGCTCCGCCGTCAGTTCGACGCCGGCCCAAGTCCGCGAGCGCAAGGTCGGCGACCTGTTCGAGTACGAGATCGAGCATCCGGTCACGATCCGCCGCAACCAGTCGGCGCTGGTGCCCATCGTCCTGCGCGCGTTCGAGGGGCGCCCCGTCCTCCTCTATAACAAGGCGGCGCGCGCCGAGAATCCGATGCGCTGCGTCGAGTTGAAGAACACGACCGGCCTGACGCTCGAAGGCGGTCCGGTGACCGTCTTGGAGGGCGGCAGCTACGTCGGCGAGGCGATGCTGGAGACGACCAAGCCCGACGACCAGCGCCTCGTCGCCTACGCGGTCGAGTTGGCCGTCCACGTCCTCGACAACGTCGACTCGCACGACGACCGCGTCACTCGCGTCGTCATCCGCAAGGGGGCGCTGCGCCTCACCTACGCCCAGGTGCAACAGACGACGTACACGCTCAACAATAAGGCCGATACCGAACAGGCGGTGTATCTGGAGCACCCGCGCGGCGGCAAGGAATGGAAGCTCATCGAGACCGCCGCGCCGCACGAGATCACCGAAAACTACTGGCGCTTCCGCTTCGCCCTGCCCGCGAAGACGGTGACAAAGTTCGTCGTCCGCCAGCAGCACACGCTTCAGCGGAGTGCCAGCCTCCACGATGTCAACAACCAGCAGCTAGCAATCTGGATCGAGCAGCGTTACCTCGACGCGGCGACGGAGGAGGTGCTGCGCCGCGTGGTTCAACTGCGGCAACAAGCGGCCGGCGTCGAGGCCGAGATAGCGAAACTGCAGAAGGAGCGCGACCAGATCCACAAGGAGCAGCAGCGCATCCGCGAGAACCTGCAAGCGCTCGGCGACCGGCCGGCGGAGAAGGAGCTGCGCGAGCGCTTCGTGCGCACGCTCAACGCCCAGGAAGACCGCCTGGAAGTGATCGAGCGCGAGCTGCGCGAGAAGCACGCCGAGCGCGACCGCTGCCGCGAGCAGATCGACGCGCAACTCGCGGGGCTGGAGTACGAGGCGAAGGTGTGACCGCCGTCTGAAGGATCACGCGGGCGCCGTGCGGTCATCGCAAACGAGGGGCCTCTTGGGAGGGCGGCGGCTCGACGCCGCCTGGAAGAAAACGGCGCCCCCCTGTGCTGAGGCTCGCAAAGCGTGTATGTTAGTTGCGCGAAGGCAAGACGACGATTTGCCCTCGCGATCGGTTCGCAGCGAGGCCCCCGGATGCGCTACTGGAAGGAATGCGGAGATTTCCTCCGCCAGTGTCGCCACAACTTCCGCGACACCGGCGCCATCATGCCGAGTACGCGATTTCTGGCTCGCGCCCTCGTCTCCGAGCTGCGCAAGGCGCGCGGCCCCGGCCGCATCCTCGAAGTCGGCCCCGGCACCGGGTCGGTGACGAAAGCGATCCTGCGACACCTCCTCCCCGGCGACCGCTTCGACCTGGTCGAGATCAACGGACAGTTCGTCGACCTGCTGCGGCGACGCTTCGCCCAGGACCGCGACTTTCTCCCGCACCGCCATAAGGTCGACGTCATCCACAGCGCCGTCGAGGACCTGCCCGGCGAGGGCATTTACGACTTCATCGTCTCGGGGCTGCCGCTGAACAACTTTCCGGTCGGGGACGTGCGGACCATCTTCCGCGCCTACGACCGCCTGCTGAAGCCGGGCGGCCTGCTGACCTATTACGAATACGTCTTCATCCGCCAGCTGAAGGTGCCGTTCGTCGACCGCCGCGAGCGCCGCCGTCTCTTCTCCGTCGGCCGCCTGGTCGGCGGCTACATCCGCGACTACCAGGTGCGCCGCGAGCGCATCTTCATCAACGTCCCGCCGGCGACGGTGCGCCACCTGTGCCTGAAGCCGGCCGGGGAGTGAGCGCCGCCCGAAACATCTCGATCACCTCGTCGCGCAGCGCCTCGCTCGTCAGCGCGGTGCCCTGACAGACCAGGCGAAGTCCGCCGACCTCGCGCACCATCACCAGGCCGAGCCGCTTTTCCAGTCGGTTGCGCGCCCGCAGCGTCACGCCCTTGACGAGGAAGCCGTCGGGCAGCTTCTCGCGCGCCGTGACCTCGCCGAACAGCCATTCCGAATCGTCGACGTCCACGAGGTCGCGGCGCTTCAGCTTCGTGGCGCAGGCGTCGGCGTCCTTGACGTCGTCGAGCAGTTCGCCGACCGTGACGCGAATCGTCTCGGCGGCCAGCTCTTTCTCGAACGTCCACTTGCGGCTGAAGCGGTTGTAGTCGGCCTTCCAGCCCTCCGGCAGCCTCACTTCCAGGCGGCTCGGGCTGGCCTTCGGGGCGGCGACGACGGGCGGAGGTGGAGGCAACGGCAGGGCGACGGCGGCAGGCGGCGGGAGAAGCTCGGGCGCGGCAGGCGGCGGCGGAGTCACGACGACCGGCGCCGGCGGCGTGACGGGAGCGGGCGGCGGCGGTGTTACGACGACGGGTGGCGCGGGCGGGTCTTCCTCACGAGGCACCGGCACCGGCGTCGGCGCGACGGCGATGAGTTCGGGCTTATTCCCCGTGAGAAGGAGGATGGCTCCCGTACCGCCGACGACTAGCAGCGAGGCCGCGCCGGCGACCCAGATCCAGGCCGTGCCGTGCGTGCGTCTTCCCATGCGTGGCGCCGGCTCCAGACCGTCGGCGGCGCGGAAGGTCCGCTGACACCTGGCGCAGCGCAGTTTCTTGCCGCGGTGGGCGTCCGGTACGCTGTAGGCCGACCGGCAGTTCGGGCAGCGGATGCGGTACGACATGACAACCCCCGCGGGTGCGAAGCCGCAAGCGGCGGCGGACGGCGCTCACTTCTCCCCGGTGCGCACCTGCTTGACGTTCATCGTCGTGTTCATGTCGACGATGTACTTCATCCCCATGCCCTCGCCGACGCCCTTGCCGGTCATCGTGCCGGTCATGGTGAGGGTGGCGGCGGTGCCGGAGCCGTCGATGGCGGCGTCGAGCGTGAACTTCGCCTCCATGACCGCGGGCGGGTCGAACTTCAGCCCCTGCGACGTCTTGACGGCCAGTTTCAGCCTCACCTCCAGGACGCCGAACTGGTGCCCGTCCTTCTCGTAGACCCTGGTCAGGACGCCCTCGCCGGTCGTCTTGGCGGCGTCCAGCTCGCCGATGCGGGCGTAGCCGACCGCCAGCGCCTTGACGTCGATTGTCCACTTTTCCCCAATCTTGACGGGCTTTTGGGGCAGAATGACCTCGTCCAGCTCGTTGGCGCGCTCCTCGGCCAGGCCGGCCAACTCGGTCGCGTCGCGCGGGTCGAGGGCGCTCTTGTCTTCCGCCGTCACGACGTACTTGCCGCCCTTCTGCTCGAAGAGGAGCGTCCGCCCCTGGAACGAGCGCGGCGCCGTCTTGCCGCCGGCGGTGACGCCCGCCTTCTCGTAGGCCCGCGTGTACTTCCTCGGCGCCTTCGCCCCCTTTTCGAGGACGACCTCGGTATACGTCTCCTCCTTGGTACTCTCCAGCGTGCGGTCCGTGAGCACCTTGCCGTCGGCGGCGACGACCTTGACGGTGCCGCCGCGCGTCTCCTTGTCGGTGTTGACGGCGCTCTTGCCGGGGTCGGGGTTCTGCTTGACCTTGACGGTGTAGGTCTGGGCGCCGGCGGCTCCGGCCAGAGTTAGCGCCAGGCAAATGGCGCGGATCGAGTGCGCGCGCATGAGGACTCCTTTCTCGGGAAGGCGGGGCGACGCGGGCCAGTTTACCATGAGGGCCGGCGCGCTGTCGCGGCCAGTCGTTGCCCCGGCCGTCGGCCGCGTCGACGTTGCGGTCGACGGCGGCCGAGACTACGATGGCAGGAAGGACGTCGGCGGGGCGACGCCTTCGGCGCGGAGGACGGAGGACATGGGACGTCCCTACGACCCGGCCTTGAAGACCCTGGCCGAACTGGCGCCGGAGGACTGGCTGCCGCTGGCGGGCCGCCGCCCTTGCCGCGTGACCGTCGAGGACGGCGACGTCGGCACCGTGATCCGCGGCGCCGCCGACAAGCTCTTCCGCGTCCACGACGACCCGGAGTACCTGCTGCACCTCGACTTCGAGTCGGGGCACTTCCGCGCCAGCCTGCCGGCGCGGCTGCGGCTGTACCACAGTGCGTTCGAGTACCGCCACGACCGGGTGGTGCTGAGCGTGTGTGTCCTCCTTCGGCCCGAGGCCGACTCGCCGCAGTGGAGCGGCCTGCTGGAGCGCGGTTTGCCCGGCGAGGCGCCGCTGAGCACGCTGCGCTACGGGGTGGTCCGCGTCTGGCAGTTGGACCCGGCGCGGCTACTGGCGAGCGGCGTGGGGACGCTGGCGTTGGCGCCAATCAGCGACGTGAGCGCGGGCGAGGTGCGCGGCGTCCTGCGGCAAGTGAGAGAGCGGCTGAGCGGGCCGCAGGCGCACCCGAAGGCGGGCGACGTCCTGGCGGCGTCTTATTTCCTCCTGGGCCTGCGCTACTCCGACGAGTTCGCGCAAGCGATTTTTGACGAGGTGATGGGGATGGAAGATTCCACGACCTACCAGGCGACCATTCGTAAGGGAGCGACCGGCGGGGCGCGTCGCCTGCTGTTGCGAATAGGAACCAGGATAATCGGCCCGCCGCAGGCAGAGGCGCTGGCGCGAGTCGAGGCGATCAATGATCTGACCCTTCTGGAGGCGATGGCCGATCGGCTGCTCGACGTGACCTCCTGGGACGAACTCCTGCCGTAGCCGGTTTCGACGAGGTGATGGGGATGGAAGAGTCCACGACTTACCAGGCGACTATTCGCAAGGGAGCGACTGGCGAGCCGCGTCGCCTGCTGTTGCGCATAGGAACAAAGAAAATCGGCCCGCCGCGGGAGGAAACGCAGGCGCGGATCGAAGCGATCAATGACCTGCCGCTCTTGGAAGCGCTGGTCTACCGGCTGCTCGACGTGAACTCCTGGGACGAACTCCTGCCGTAGCCCGCCCCCCGCGCCGGGCCTCTCCCTTCACCTGTTTGCAAGGCCGAACGAGTCCGGGCGGCGTAGAATGACGGCCCCCATACTGTTCGTTGTTCTCCGCGAGAGTGTCTCGGCATGAAGAAGTTTCTGCTGCTGCCCGTGATCCTGGCCGTCGGCTTCGGCGTCCTGATCCTCATCAACTCCGAGCCCGCCGGCGGCGGCGGGGCCGACGACCCCAACGCCATCACGACGCCGTCCGGGCTGAAATACGTCGACGAGAAGGTGGGCGACGGCGAGGAGGCCAGGGACGGCGACAAGGTCGCCGTCCACTACACCGGCCGGTTCAAGAGCGGCAAGCAGTTCGACAGCAGCTTCGACCACTCCCCGCCGGACCCGCTTGAGTTCACGATCGGCCGGCCCGGCATCATCCAGGGCTGGCAGGAAGGCATCACCGGCATGAAGGTCGGCGGCAAGCGCAAGCTCATCATCCCGCCGGACCTGGCCTACGGCAAGAACGGCCGGGAAGGGATCCCGCCGAACGCCATGCTGATCTTCGAGATCGAATTGGTGGCCATCCGCTGAGCGCCGCGGCGCGGCCGGGTTCGTACAATGCTCGCCTGTGGCGGAGCGCAACGACACCAGCGAGGGCATCATGGCGACCAGCAACTCCGGCCTGGCCTACGAGGATTTGGCGGCGGGCGACGGCGACGAAGCCAAGGCGGGCGACACCGTCGAGGTGCATTACACCGGCTGGCTGACGAACGGCACCAAGTTCGACAGCAGCCGCGACCGCGGACAGCCGTTCGCGTTCAAGCTCGGTGCCGGCCGCGTCATCAAGGGGTGGGACGAGGGCGTCGCCGGCATGAAGGTCGGCGGCAAGCGCAAGCTCACCATCCCGCCCGCCCTCGGCTACGGCTCGCGCGGCGCCGGCGGCCTCATTCCGCCCGACGCGGAGCTGATGTTTGAGGTCGAGTTGCTGAAGATCAAATAACCGCCGCTAGCGGCTTCGCACTTGCGAAGCCGCAAGCGGCAAATACGAGGACCCGCGATGACCTCCCCGCGCGCGCGCACTCTTCTCCTCGCCCTGACGACCTTCCTCCTGCCCGGCGGCGTCCGCGCCGAGGACGCCAAGCCCGACAAGCTGCGCGTCTACGTCGGCACCTACACGCAGGGGACCAAGAGCCAGGGCATCTACCTCCTTGAGCTGGATCTTGCCGACGGCGCCCTGACGTCGAAGGGCGTGGCCGGCGCGGCGGTCAACCCGTCGTTCCTCGCCCTTTCCCCGAACCGGCGCTTCCTGTACGCCGTCGGCGAGGTGAACGACGTCAACGGCAAGAAGGGCGGCGGCGTCAGCGCCTTCGCCGTCGATTCCGCCAGCGGCAAGCTGACGCTGCTCAACCAGCAGTCGTCGGTCGGCGCCGGGCCGTGTCACATCACCGTCGACGCCGGGGGGAAAAACGCCCTCGTGGCCAATTACGGCGGCGGCAGCGTCGCGGTGCTGCCCATCGGCGCCGACGGCAAGCTCGCGGAGGCGTCGTGCTTCGTCCAGCACGAAGGCAGGAGCGTCGACAAGGGGCGCCAGGAAGGGCCGCACGCGCACTCGATCAACCTCGACAAGGCGAACCGCTTCGCCTTCGTCGCCGACCTCGGCCTCGACAAGGTGCTCGTCTACCGCTTCGACGCGGCCAAGGGGACGCTGACGCCGAACGACCCGCCGGCGGCGAAGGTCGCCCCCGGCGCCGGCCCGCGCCATTTCGCCTTTCACCCCTCGGGCAAGTACGCTTACGTCGTCAACGAGATGAACTCGACGGTGACCGCCTTCGCCTACGACGCCGGGCACGGTACGTTGAAGGAGATTCAGACGATCTCCACGCTCC
>JBBRPS010000477.1:0-8145 GCA_038227745.1 Gemmatales bacterium
ACGACCCGCGAACCGAAAGGACGGGGCATGAGCGGCCTCCATGTTGCCCAGCTGACCCGGATGCAGCTGTAACGCTCATTCTGGGACTTCTCTATCCATGTGTCCAGATACTGGCGGCGGATTTACGAAATGGTCATCTAGGTCGATTGGATCAAAAGATTCATTTTGTACCACAACAAACGGCATCCGCGGGAGATAGGGGCGGCGGAGATCGAGGCGTTCCTCACCCATTTGGCGGTCGACCGGAACGTGGCCGCCAGCACGCAGAATCAGGCGTTCTCGGCGCTGTTGTTTCTCTATCAAAAAATTCTGGAAATCGAGTTGCCGGCCTCGGTCATCGTTTCGGCCGTCTGCCAAACCGGCAGGCGTGCAAACCGTCGCCATTGCCCCGCCCCGCTCGCGCGAGGCCCTGCCGTTGCCAGTGGACGCGGTGCAGCACTGGCTGCGGGAGGCGGCGCCCGTCGAGGTCGCGGACATCGAGGGGACCGCCGGCCAACCGCAGGCCCCGGGGGCTGCTGGACCAGGGCGAAGACACCGACGCCATCGTGCAGGAGTTGCTGGCCGCCCTGCTGGCCAGCCCGCCCGCTTCGCCGTTGACGAAGGCCGTCGTCGGCGAGCTGGCCAAAACGAAGCCCAGGGCGGCCTCGTACCCTGCCGGGGTCGCGCCACCCTGACGTCGCGGGATTTTCCTCGCACGCCGCCCCCTTGAGCGGGTATCGTTGAGGCAACGCCCACCTGCACGTGGCCGCGCCGTCGCGCGGCGACGCAGGCGCGGCGGCCCCAACGACGAGGTGCCGCACCATGTCCGAGCCGACGCCCCCTTCACCCGCTTCCAGCGACCGCAACCTCCTCTTCGGGATCCTGGCCCTCCAGATGGACTTCGTCACCCGCGACCAACTCGTCGCCGCGATGCACGCCTGGGTGCTGGACAAGGCCGAGCCGCTCGGCCAGATCCTCCTGGAGCAGGGCGCGCTCAGCGACGCCGACCGGGCGGCCCTGGACGCGCTGGTGGACCGCCATCTGGCCCGCCACGGCGGCAACCCCAAGCACAGCCTCGCCTCCGTCGGCGCCGCCGGCCCGGTGCGAGACGAACTTCGCCGGCTCGCCGACCCCGACCTCGACGCCAGCCTCGCCCACATCGGGGTCGCCCCCGCTCCGCCCGGTCTCGACGGCGCCGGTCCCGGCCCCAGCACGGTAGACCACGTCGGCGACGACGACGCCCCGCTGTGCTGCCCGGCGCGCTACCGCGTGCTGCGGCCGCACGCCAAGGGCGGGCTGGGTGAAGTCTTCGTGGCCGAGGACCGAGAACTGCACCGCGAGGTCGCCCTCAAAGAGATCCAGAAGCCCCACGCGCACGACCCGCACAGCCGCAGCCGCTTTCTCCTGGAGGCAGAAGTCAACGGCCGGCTCGAACACCCCGGCGTCGTGCCGGTCTACAGCCTGGGCAGCTACCGCGACGGCCGGCCCTTTTACGCCATGCGCCTCATCCGGGGCGAGTCCCTCAAGGAGGCCATCCAGCGGTTCCACGCCGCCGACGTGCCGAGGTGGGACCCGGGCGAGCGCGGCCTGGCCCTGCGCCAGCTCCTCGGGCAATTCGTGGCCGTTTGCAACGTGGTGGCCTACGCCCATAGCCGGGGCGTCCTCCACCGGGACATCAAGCCGGCGAACGTGATGCTGGGTAAGTTCGGGGAGACCCTGGTGGTGGACTGGGGCCTGGCCAAGGTCGTCGGCCGGCCGGAGGGCGAGGCGGCGGGGGAAGAGGCGACCCTTCGGCCCTCTTCGGGGGACAGCCAGGCCACCGTCGCGGGGACGGCCATCGGCACGCCGGCGTACATGAGCCCCGAGCAGGCGACAGGGCGACTGGACCTGATCGGGCCGGCGAGCGACATCTACAGCCTGGGGGCCACACTGTACGCGCTGCTCACCGGCCAGGCCCCGTTCCGGGGGAACGACCAGGGGGAGCTGCTGCGGTGCGTCAGCCGGGGAGAGTGGGTGCCGCCGGGCCGGGTGAAGAAGGGCGTCCCGGCTGCGCTGGACGCGGTCTGCCGCAAGGCGATGGCGTTGAGGCCGCAGGACAGGTACGCCACGGCGCAGGCCCTGGCGGCTGATGTGGAACATTGGCTGGCCGACGAGCCGGTCACTGCCTACCGCGAGCCGCTGCGGCGGCGACTGGGGCGCTGGCGCCGGAGGCACCCGGGGCTCGCGGCGGCGGCGGCGGTGCTGCTGCTGGCGGTGGCCGGGTTCGGGGCGTGGTTCAAGCTGGAGCGGGACGCAGTCAAGCGGGACGTTGTGGCGGCGCTGACGGAGGTCGGCCGCGCGCAGGACCAGGGGAAGTGGGCCGAGGCGCGGGCGTCCCTGGAGCGGGCGCGGGGCCGGCTGGCCGACGGGGGGCCCGACGAGCTGCGGCGGCGCGTCCGGCAGGCGGCGGCGGATCTGGAGATGGTCGCCGAGTTGGAGGAACTCCGCCTGCGCCCCTTGAAGGACGAGGAAGAGCCGTTGCGCACCGCGGGGACCGACGCCGCTTACGCGGCGGTGTTCCTGCGCTACGGGGTCGAGGCCACGACGGCTGACCTCCGGGAGGCAGCCGCGCGGATCGCGGCGTCAGCCATCCGCGAGCAACTCGTGGTCGCGCTGGATCACTGGGCCTCGGTGAAGCCCCCGGGAGACGTTGGGGGGCGGGCGCGGCTGCTGTCCCTGGCTCGGCTGGCGGACACCGACGAGTGGCGGCAACGCCTGCGGGACCCGGCGGTGTGTCAGGACCGCCGGGCACTGAGGCTGCTGGCAGAGGCGCCGGGGGCGACGGCGCAGCCGCCGACGACGGCCCTGATCCTCGCCAACCACCTCCGGCGGGCGGTGGACTGGGCGGGGGCCGGCGAGGTGCTACGGCGGGCGCAGCAGCACCAACCCGGGGACTTCTGGCTGAACTATCAGCTTGGGGCGTTCCTGGAGTTCGAGGGGCCTGCCCTGAAGGATCGGGCCCGGGGAAACGAAGCGCTCGGGTTCTACCGGGCGGCAGTGGCCGCCCGCCCCCAGAGCCCCGCCCCTCACGTGGCCCTCGGCCAGGCGCTGTGGCGACGGGGGCGGGCGGGGGAGGCGGAGGCCGCCTTCCGCGAGGCCCTCAAGCGCAACGCGGGTTACCCCGAGGCCCACGAGGCCCTCGCCCGCTTCCTGGAGGGGCGGGGGCGCAAGGCGGAGGCGGAGGCCGCCTACCGGGAGGCGCTCAAGCGCAAAGCAGACGACGCCGAGGCCCACTACGCTTTCGCCCGCTTTCTGGAGCGCCAGGGGCGCAAGGCGGAGGCGGAGGCCTCCTTCCACCAGGCCGTCCGGCTCAAGCCCGATTCTAGCTTGGCCCACGAGGCCCTCGCCCGCTTCCTGGAGGGTCAGGGGCGCAAGGCGGAGGCGGAGGCCGCCTTCCACCAGGCCGTCCGGGTCTGGCCCGACGGCCTCTCGGCCCGTGCCGCGCTCGCCCGCTTCCTGGAGAGGCAGGGGCGGTCCGAGGAGACCGAGGCCGCCTACCGGGAGGCCGTGCGGCGCCACCCCGATTCCCCTCGGGGCCACCAGGGCCTGGCCCGCTTCCTGGAGAGCCGGGGGCGAACCGAGGCGGCGGAGGCCGGCTACCGCGAGGCCACCAGGATTCGCCCTGACGACCCCCAGGCCCATGTCGTCCTGAGTTGCTTCCTGGCGAGGCAGGGGCGGGGGGACGAGGCGGTGGGCGCGTTCCGCGCGGCCCTCAGGATAAGCCCTGACGACCCCCAGGGGCACAGCAATCTCGGCCTCTTGCTGTGGAGGCAGGGGCGGCCCCGGGAGGCGGAGGCCGCGTTCCGCGAGGCCGCGCGGCTCGGCGCCGACGACCCCTGGACCCAGTACGACCTCGGCAACTTCCTGGACAGGCAGGAGCGGGCGAGCGACGCGGCGGCCGCCTTCCGCAGGGCCGTCAGACTCACACTCGGCCCGCGCCAACCGTCCCGGTTCACCCTCCCCGCCACCAAGGTCCCAAGTGTCGGCCGCCTGCTGGAGGGGCAGGGGCGGAAGCAGGAGGCGGAGGCCGCCTACCGCAGCGCCACGCGGCTGAGGCCCCACGACCCCTGGGCCCACGCCGATCTGGGCCGCTTCCTGGCGCGGCAGGGGCGGGGGGAGGAGGCGTCGGCCGCCTACCGGCAGGCCGCGAAGTTCAGGCCGGACGACCCTCAGGTTCACCATGACCTCGCCCGGTCGCTAGAGAAGCAGGGGCGGAGCGAGGAGGCGGAGGCTGCCTACCGCGAGGCCGCCCGGCTCGGGCCCGACGATTCCCAAACCCAATCCGCCCTCGCTCGCTTCTTGGTGAAGCAGGGGCGGGAGGCGGAGGCGGCGGCCCTCCCCCGCGAGGCCGTCCGCCTGAGGCCCGACGGCCCCCGGGCGCAGATCAGCCTCGGCGCCGCTCTGGCGAAGGAGGGGCGGCGGAAGGAGGCGGAGGCCGCGTTCCGCGAGGCCGTCCGGCTCGGGCCCGACGACCCTTCGACCCACAGGCACCTGGCCGACTTCCTGGCGAGGGAGGGGCGGGCGAAGGAGGCGGAGGCCGCCTACCGCGAGGCCGTGCGGCTCCGGCCCGGAGACCGTTTCGCCCAGTACACCCTCGGCCTGTTCCTGGAGAGGCAGGGGCGGGCGAAAGACGCGGAGGCCATCTACCGCGAAGTGATCCAGCTCAGGCCCGACGACCCCTTGGCCCACACGGCCCTCGGCACGGCCCTATCCGGGCAGGGGCGGCGGAAGGAGGCGGAGGCCGCCTTCCGAGAGGCCGTCCGGCTCGGTCCGGACAACCCCTTGCTCCACGAGCGCCTCGCCGACTTCCTGGCGAGGGAAGGGCGGCGGAAGGAGGCCTCCGCGTCCTACCGCGACGCCGCCCGGCTCAGGCCCGACGACCCCCGGGCCCAGATCAACCTCGGCGCCGCCCTGGCGAAGGAAGGGCGGCGGAAGGAGGCGGAGGCCTCCTACCGCGAGGCCGTCCGGGTCGGGCCGGGTGATCCGTTCGCGCACCACGCGCTCGCCCGCTTCCTGGAGGCCCAAGGGCAGTGGCAGGACGCGGAGGCGTCCTTCCACCAGGCCGTCACGCTCAACGACAACTACCCCGAGGCGCACGTGAACCTGGGCCTTCTGCTCCAGCGTCAGGGGCGGTTCACCGAGGCACTCGCCGCCCTGAAGCGGGGACACGAGCTCGGGTCGAAGGCCGCGCGCTGGCCCCACGCCTCCGCCCAGTGGGTGCGCCAGGCGGAGGCCCTCGTCGCCCTCGACCACAAGCTGCCCGCTCTGTTGAAGGGCGAAGCGGAGCCTGACAGCGCGGCCGAGCGCATCGCCCTCGCCCAACTCTGCCTGCAGTACAAGCGGCTCTACCGCACCTCGGCCCGTTTCTACGCCGACGCCTTCGCCGTCCAGCGCCAGCTCGCCGACGACCCGACTATCCCGCACCGCTACAACGCCGCGTGCGCCGCCGCCCTGGCCGCCGCCGGCAAGGGCGCGGACGCCCCCAAGCTTACCGCCGAGGAGCGCACCCGCCTGCGGCAACAGGCCCTCGACTGGCTGCGGGCCGGCCTGACCGCGTGGGCAAAACAGGCGGACAAGGGCACGCCCGCTGCGCGCGCGGCGGTTCAGAAAACGCTGCACCACTGGCTGGCCGACGCGGACCTCGCCGGAGTCCGCGACCCGGCCGCGCTGGGGAAACTGCCCGAGGCGGAGCGGACGGCGTGGGAGCGGCTGTGGGCCGACGTGCAGGGGGTGCTGGGGAAGGCGGGTGGCAACGGCAGTAAGGGCAGTAAGGGCGTGCCCGGGGAGTGACGTAGGCCGCCGCCCCGGAACCGGAACCGGCCGCGTGAGGGCGGGCAGGGACGATGCCCTGACCGCATTCCACGGGCTGCGCGTGCCTGCGGCTCCCCTCCAACGCAGCCATTCTTGACACCGCTGCCCCTGGAGACCCATGGCGTCGGCCCTCCCGCAAACCGTTGTCATCTGACACTTCCCTTCCAGAAAACTCGTGTGCGGCTCCGCCCGCCGGCGGGTAATACTCCTACAGAGTCCGCCCGTCGCCCACGGCCACCGAGGACCTCCGGCGTGCCAGCCCCAGACACCTCTCGCCGCCGCTGCGGCCCCGGCTCCCAAACGTCCGCGCGCTCAGCAACGCGGCCGGCCCAGCCCGCCACGCCGCTGTTACGACCCTCTGCCGGCGGTCGCAGAGACCGTGGCTATCGGGGGGCTGAACCCGCGCGTGTGGCTGACGGCGTACCTGGAGGCGTGTGCGGTGGCAGCAGGCCAAGCGCCGGCGGATGCCGGCCGCTTCTGGCCGTGGCGGTTGAGCGCGGCGGAGAAGCGCCGGTAGGGTGCAGCGCCGGCGGCAGCGGACAGCGGGTAGGGGGCTCCCCGTGGGTGGTGGATCGTGGCCACCCACGTATACCAATCCCGGAGATAACCAGGAAGCACGCGCGCGTGCCGGGTCCAACGACCGGCGCAGGGAGGGTCAGGCTGCGCACCGGCCAGAGAACGAGCGGTGACCGGACGGGTTGACCGAATGCGTACAGTATAAAACGTACAAGCTCTTCCGTCCGAAAGGGATATGATGACCGGCCCTCAAACGACGCCGACGCCTGGGGAAGACCTCAAGGCGGAAAAAATGCCGGGCCACTGGCTGCTGGCCCGCCTGGGGAAGCGAGTCCTACGTCCGGGCGGGCGACAATTGACCCGCCGGATGATCGAGGCTTTGAACATTTGCCCCTCCGATGCGGTTGTCGAATTTGCTCCTGGACTTGGTGATACCGCTCGCCTCACCCTCAAGCGGCATCCTGCCAGCTACACGGCGGTCGAACGTGATAAAGACGCTGCGGCACTGGTGCAGAAGATTCTCCAGGGGCCAAACCAACGCTGCGTGGTGGGCCTCGCAGAAAATACGGGCCTGCCCGACGTATCGGCCACTGTCGTCTACGGAGAGGCCATGCTCTCAATGCAAACGCCCCAGCCAGGCCGGAACGTGGGTCCACATGCCAGCGGGCCTGAAGCATTCGATCAAGGCGAAGACATCCGTAGTCATGCTTCTGGTGCTGCTGAAGTGAAAGAGGAAATTCCATCATGGCAATTGATCCCATTTGCGGGTGGTGTCCCCCTAATGTTGTCGGTGGTGTCCCCCTAATGTTGCCGTCTCCGCGGGACTTTTCTACAATCCCAACGAGGGGTTGCCCACCGTTTCGCCGTCTTTTTTTCCGGTGTCCCGCATGGACGAGCTTGACCTGTTCTGCTGCCAGAACCCGAATGGCGAGGACTATGGCCTGCGCGGCCAGGGCAACCTCCGCGTCTGCTGCCGCTACGGCCGCGACCGCCGTCGCCTGCGCGCCTGCCGCACCTGCCAGCGCCGCTTCTCCGAGCGCAAGGGCACGGCCCTGTTCGGCGTCCGCCTGCCGCACGCCCAAGCCCGCGCTGTCTTCCGTCACCTGCAAGTGGCGACAGCCAGGACGGCGGTCAGGCGTTGGTAAATTCGCCGTAACTTCTCAAAAACCCTGGGGAAGAGGCGCAGCGGCTCGGGGGTCGCTTTCCTATTCTGGAAAGTATGAGGATCGAGATTCCCGTGATTTCCGCTGCCAAACGCACGCCACTCGTCGAGGCGCTGCTGGCGATCCTCGACGCCCAGCAGCAGCGCCTTACGCAACTTGAGCGAGATCGTCCAGCAACTGCGCGACGAGATTGCCATCCTCAAAGGGCAAAAGCCGCGGCCTGGGAGCGCTCCCAGTCGCCTCGAAACGCCCCCCAAACCCGGGACGGAGTCGATCGTCCGGGGTTACCTAAAGACACGCAAGATCAGTGGCAGCACGCGGAGCGCGGCGGGCCGTCGTTGCCGGGATACGTTCGCGCGTTTGCAGAAGACGTGCCGGAAGTTGGGCGTGAGTTTTGGGGCCTGGGTGTGCGCTCGGCTTCGCGGGCTGGGAAGGATTCCCCGGCTGGCGGAATTGATCCGTCCGCGTGCTACGGAGGCCTGTAGCGCCGTGCCTGAAGAAGCCGTGCTGGCCTGACGGAAGAAAGGCGGGCACGGCGAACAACTCCCCAGGGGAGAATCGCCCCAACGCCCCCCCGAGTTCTCGTGCGCGCCAGGAAGCCTCGAAGTCCGAGCCGCAAGGGTTATTGAGAAGTTAC
>JBBRPS010000478.1:0-8144 GCA_038227745.1 Gemmatales bacterium
CACGCCCTCGCCGGAGTTGCTGGACGACAGGCCGACGGTCACGTTCGCCGTCGGCTGGCTCGTCAGCCGGACCGTGAAGGCGGCGGTGCCTCCCGCCTCCGTCGTCACCAGGCCGGAGGTCGGCGTGATGGTGAATCCCGCCGTGTCGTTGTCCAGGTTCGTCAGCGACACGTTGGCCGCGGTCAGGCCGCTGTAGTTGGCGTCCCCGCTGACAGCCGGGGCGGTGACGATCTGGTACGGCTGCGGGCCGTCGACCACGAAGTCATCGACGCCCGTCACCGTGACTGTCTGCGCCACGTTCCAGTTGCCCGACGTGAAGGTCAACGACGACACGGACGGCGCGCCCTCCGCGGGATTACTGGAGGACAGGCCGACGATCACGTTCGCCGTCGGCTGGCTGGTCAGCCGGACCGTGAAGGAGGCGGTGCCCCCTGCCTCGGTGGTGACCAGGCCGGAGGTCGGCGTGACCGTGACCCCCGCCGCGTCGTTGTCCAGGTTTGTCAGCGACACGTCCGGGCCGTCCACGCCGTTGTAGACCGGGTCCGTGCTGATCGCGGCCCCGGTGACGATGGCGTAGGGCTGAGGGCCATCGACCACGAAGTCATCCACGCCGTTGACCGTCACCGTCTGGGGCGTGTTCCAGTTCGCCGGCGTGAACGTCAGCGAGGAGACCGACGGTACGCCTTCCGACGGCCGCGAACTGCTCAGCGGGACGATCACATTGGCGCTGGGGGCGCTGGTGAGGCGGACGGTGAAGGTGGCGGTGCCCCCTGCCTCCGTGGTCACCAGGCCCGCGGTCGGGCTGACGGTGACGCCGGGGCTGGCCGCGGCGGCGTCCGTGCTGAACTCCGACGTGTTGCCGCCCGGGTCGGTGGCCGTGGCACTCAGGAAGTACCCGACCGGGACGGGGGCGGTGAAGCCGGCGGCGAAGGCCGCGTTGCCCGCCCCGTTCGTTATAGCCATTGTCGAGCCGAGGTAGAGCGCGCCCTCGCCGTACCCCGACCCGTCCTGGGCCACGCTGGCATAGAAGTCGATCGTGTAGGTCGTATTCGGGCGACTGTTGAGCGTGCCGGTGAGGTTGACCGCGCCGCCGTTCGCCGTCGCCGACGTGAGTATCGGGTAGTTCTGCAGGCCGTTGGCGCCGCCGTCGCCGTCCCCGGCGTCGTTGGCCGTCACGCCCGCCGGCCCCAGGTCGATCCCCAGGGCGGCGTTGGCAAAGATCGCATTGCCCCGGAGTGAATTCCCCGTACCCCCGACAACGAAGACCCCCTGGGCGGTGCTGTAGGCGACCGTGTTCCCCTGGCCCGGGAGGGCGCCGCCAATCGTGTTATTGCCGGCGAAGCCAATCCCGTTGACGCCGTCGCCAGAGTCGGTGATCAGGATCCCCGGCTTGGTGTTCCCCAGCGGCGAGTTGCCCGTCGCATCGGTCCCGATCCGGTCGCCCTGGACGAGGTTGCCGGTCGCGTTGGCGCCGAAGATCAGCACGCCGCCGTTGCGGTTCCCGGAGACGACGTTGCCTGCGGCGGCCGTCATCCCACCCAACGTATTATTGGGCGCGTCGTGGAAGATCACGCCCGTGTCGTTGCCGAGGGCGGTGGTCCCGTTGACGTCGGTGCCGATGAGGTTGCCCTGGATCAGGTTCCCCCCGGAGGTGCTGCCGTTGACGTCCACCCCGTCGTCGAAGTTACCCGCAATCAGGTTGCCCGCTCCAGCAGTCCCGCCGACCGTGTTGTTGTGGGCCCCGGTGGCGATCCACACGCCGTTGTGATTCTGCAGGGACAGAGTGCCCGTGACGTCCGTGCCGAGGTAATTGCCCTCGACCAGGTTCCCGGTCGAGGCCGCACCGACGAGGTCCACCCCATCCACGCTCGCCGCCACGCGGTTTCCCGAGATGAGGTTGCGCGCGGCCGACGTGGTTCCACCGATTGTGTTGTTGGACGAGTTGTTGACCAGGACGCCGGCGAGGCCGCCGTTGATGAAGACGTTGCCCGAGCCGTTCCCCAGAGCGGCCGTGCCGGTGACGTCGGTGCCGATGTAGTTGCGTTCGAGCAGGTTGCCGCCGCCCGTCATGAGCAGAATGCCGTTGCCGGTAAAGCGATTGATCACGAGACCGCGCACGGTGCTATTGCCAGCGCTGATCGTGAGGCCATGCACGTTCCCCCCCGCCAGGCTCCCGTCCAGCTCGATGAGCGGCGCGCCGTTGAAGCCGGGCTGGGTCGTGGCGTCGATGACGACGGCGTCGGTGACCGTCGGCAGCGCGCTGGACGGGCGGATCGTCTGTACGCCGCTGCCGATGTCGAAGAAAATTCGGTCGAGCCCCGGCGTGTTGTTGGCGGCGAGGATCGCCTCGCGCAGGGAGACGCGGCCGTCGGCGCCCTTGTTCGCCAGCAGGCTGGCGATCGAGGACGTATTGCCGTCGGCGACATCGGCCACCGTGTCAACGAGGAGCGTGTTGGCCGGCCCGTCCGTCTCGACGCTGAGCAGGGACACGTCGGCAGGGTCGAAGCCGTTGTAACTCGGGTCGGCGCTGGCCGCCGGGGCGGTGACGAGCGTGTAAGACTGGTCGCCGTTCACAAGGCCGTCCGAGACGCCGGTGACCGTGACCGTCTGGGGCGTGTTCCAGTTGGCCGCGGTGAACGTCAGACTGGAGACGTTCGGCACCCCCTGGCCGGGGTTGGTGCTGCTCAAACCGAGGGTCACGTTGGCCGTCGGCTGGCTGGTCAACTTCACCTGGAACGTGGCGGTGCCGCCCGCCTCGGTCGTCAGGCCGGACGTGGGCGTCACCACGATGCCCGCGGTGTCGTTGTCCAGGTTGGTCACCGAGACAGGCTGCGTGGTCAGGCCGTTGTAGGCCAGGGCGAGCAGGCCGCCGTTGGACTGGCCGGTGATCGTGTAGGGCACGTTGCCGTCGGCGACGAAGTCGTTCACCCCCCGTACCGTCACCGTCTGCGGGACGTTCCAGTTGCCCAGGTTGAAGTTCAGCGGGGGCGTGACCACGGTCCCCTCGGTGGGGTCGCTCGAGGTGAAGGAGACGGTCACGGTCGCGAGGATCAGCGGCGCGGTGTTGATGTGTACCGAGAAGGTCGCGGTGCCGCCCGCCTCGGTCGTCACCAGTCCGGCCAGCGGCGTGACCGTGAAGCCGGCGCCGCTGGTGTCGATGTTCGTGACCGAGACGTCGGCGGGGTTCACGCCGTTGTAAGTCGGGTCGGCGCTGACCGCCGGGTCGGTGACGATCGTGTAAAACTGGTCGCCGTTGTTGCCGTTGTTCACGCCGGTGACCGTCACCGTCTGGGGCGTGCTCCAGTTCGCCGGCGTGAAGGTCAGGGAGGCGGGGGACACCGTTCCCGCGTTGGTGTCCGAGCTGTGCAAGCCAAGGGTGACGTTCGCGGTGGGCTGCGTGGTCAGGGCCACGGTGAACGTCGCCTGGCCGCCCGCGGTGGTGGTGACGAGGCCGGAGGTCGGCGCGACCGTAATCCCCGCCGACTGGTAGCGCTGGCCGAACACGCCGGCGCCGTCACCGGGGCCGGCGCCGCTCCAGTCGATGACGAAGTCGCCGCGGCCGTCTGCCGCCACGGAGGAGAAGCGCTGATCGCCGGCGGTGGTCGTGTTGACGCGGAACTCTCCGGCCTGCGCGTTCCCTGCCGCGTCGTAGCGGCGGGCGTAGACGCCCCAGCTGGAGCCGTCGTCCTGGCGGTCGCTCGACCAGGTGACGACGAAGTTGCCGGCGGCGTCCGCGGCCACGGCCGGGAGGGCCTGGTCCCTGGCCGTGGTGGTGTTGACCCGAAATTCCCCCCCCTGGGCCGTCCCGGAGGCGTCGTAGCGCTGGGCGTAGACCCCGAGGCCGTCTCCGTCCTGGTTCTTACTCTCCCAGGCGATGACGAAGTTGCCGGCGCCGTCCGCCGCGACCGACGGGGCCAGCTGGTCGTTGTCGGTGAAGGTGTTGACGCGGAACTCGCCGCCCAGCGGGTTACCGGCGGCGTCGTAGCGGCGGGCGAAGACGCCGAGGCCGTTGGGATCCTGGCTGTCGCTCTGCCAGGCGACGATCAGGTTGCCGCTCGCGTCCAGCGCCACCGACGGGGCCTGCTGGTCGCTGTTCGTGGAGGCGTTGATGCGGAACTCGGCGCCCTGGGCCGCCCCGGCGGCGTTGTAGCGCTGGGCGTAGACCCCGAGGCCGTTGCCGTCCTGGCCCGTCCAGGCGACCACGAAATCCCCGGCGGAACCCAGCGCCACCGCGGGGCCGAGCTGGTCGCCGGCAGTGGCGGTGTTGACGCGGAACTCGGCGCCCTGGGCGGCGCCGGCGGCGTCGTAGCGCTGGGCGTAGACGCCCCAACCGCTGCCGTCCGGACTCTGCCAGGCGACGACGAAATTGCCGGCGCCGTCCGCCGCGACCGACGGGGCCAGCTGGTCGCCGGCGGTGGTGGTGTTGATGCGGAACTCGGTGCCCTGGGCGGTGCCGGCGGCGTCGTAGCGCTGCCCGTACACGCCCCAACCGCTGCCGTCCTCGCCCTGACTGGCCCAGACGGCGACGAAGCTGCCGTCGGGCGCCAGGGCGACGTTGTGGGCCGGCGGGGAGGAAGTCTGCTGGGTGTTGGCGGTGAAGGTGTTGAGCCGGAACTCGGGGCCGACCGGGGAGGCGCTGGGGAGGCGGCGGTCTTCCAACTCCAGGAGGCCGGCGAGGCGGGGAGCGGCGTGCGGGGGCGCGGCGGCGGGCTCAAAGAGGCGGCAGAACTGGCGCAGCGCCCCGGCGAAGAGGTGGCGCACGCGCCCGAGGTAAGAGCGTCGGTTGCTGTCCATGGGTCGGTCGCCTTCCCTTTGGGTGATGCCGGACGCCCCACTCGACAAAGATCCCCGCGCCCGCGCTGCCGTGCTCCGTGACAAACTTAGCTCGCGTTTCGGTGCCGGGCGGTCCCGGACCGGAAAATGGCGCCCCGCGACTGGACACCTCCTTAGGCGAGCGGCAGAGAATCCTGTCCCTCCCCTCTCCCCCGCGTACAGGGGCGAGGGGTTTTGTAGGAGGCGGCTCTGCCCGCCGAGCGCCACGGGGGTTTGTAGGAGGCGGCTCTGCCCGCCGAGCGCCACCCTCGGGGGTTTGTAGGAGGCGGCTCTGCCCGCCGAGCGCCACCCTCGGGGGACGGAGCCCCCTCCTACGGACCCCCTCGCCCCCGCGTACAGGGGCGAGGGGGAAACCAGCACCGGCCGCTCGCCTTACGGCCCGGCAATAATCGTGGGTCGCCGTGAGCATCACCCGCCGGCAGCGAACCGAGGCGCTTTTTCCTTCTCTCCCCGCCACGTTCCGCTTACCATATTGACAACTGCCTGATGCCCCTGCCCGCGGCCTACCCGACGGAGACCCCGGCTCATGTTCCGCATCCCCTGCCTCAGCGCCGCCCTCCTGCTCCTCCCCGCCGCCGCGCCCGCCGCCGGCCCCAAGGCGCCGCCGCCCGGTGCCCCGGTCCTGTTCGAGGAGCACGTCCGGCCCATCTTCAAGGCCCACTGCTTCGAGTGCCACGGCGAGGGCAAGAAACTCCGCGGCGGCCTCGACCTGCGCCTGCGCCGCCTCATCGCCACGGGCGGCGACTCCGGCCCCGCCCTGGCCCCCGGCAAGCACAGCGACAGCCCGCTCTACCGCCGCGTTGCGGCCCGCGAGATGCCGCCCGGCAAGGTGAAGCTCTCCGCCGCGGAGACCGCCCTCCTCGCCCGCTGGATCGACGGCGGCGCCCGCACCGTCGGCCCCGAACCGGAGCACATCGCCCCCGGCCTCTTCATCACCGAGGCGGAGCGCTCGTTCTGGGCGTTCCAGCCGATCCGCCGTCCGCTGCTGCCCACGGTCAAGCAACCCGACCGCGTCCGCAACCCCATCGACGCCTTCCTCCTCGCCCGCCTCAGTGACAGGGGGCTGTCATTCGCTCCTGAAGCCGACCGGCATACTCTCATCCGCCGCGCGTCTTTCGACCTGCTCGGCGTACCGCCGGCGCCGCAGGACGTGGCCCGCTTCCTCGCCGACACCCGCCCCGACGCCTACGAGTTGCTGATCGACCGCTTGCTGGCCTCGCCGCACTATGGCGAGCGCTGGGGCCGGCACTGGCTCGACGTGGCGGGCTACGCCGACTCCGAGGGCTACACGGCAGACGACCCCGTGCGCAAGTCGGCCTGGAAGTACCGCGACTATGTTATCCGCGCCTTCAACACCGACATGCCATTTGACCAGTTCATCGTCGAGCAGCTGGCCGGCGACGAACTGGTGCGGCCGCCCTACGACAAGCTCGGCCCCGCCGACGCCGAGAAGCTCGTCGCGACGGGCTTCCTGCGTACGGCCCCCGACGGCACCGGCTCGGGTGAGGCCGATCAGAAGGTCGCCCGTAACCAGGTCGTCGCCGACACCGTGCAGATTGTCGGCACTTCCCTGCTCGGCCTGACGATGCACTGTGCCCAGTGCCACAACCACCGCTACGACCCCATCCCGCAGAGCGACTATTACCGGATGCGTGCGGTTTTCGAGCCGGCCTACGACTGGAAGAGCTGGCGTGCGCCGGCGGCCCGCGAGGTCGCGCTGATGAGTGACGCCGACCGCGCGAAGGCAGCGGCCATCGAGGCCGAGGCGGTCAAGATCGACGCCGAGCGGCTGAAGAAGCAGCACGAGTACATCGAGCGCACCTTCCAACGCGAGTTGGCGAAGCTGGCCGCCGACCTGCGCGAGCCGGTCCGCGTCGCCCGCAATACGCCGCCGCCGAAGCGGACCGCCGCCCAGCAGAAACTGCTGCGCGAACACCCAAGCGTCAACGTCGATGGCGGCTCGCTGTACCTGTACGACGCGAAGGCGGCAGCGGACCTGAAGGGCTACGCGGACCGGGCGGCGAAGCTCCGTGCCACGAAGCCGCAGCCCGACTTCATCCGCGCCTTGACGGAGGTCCCCGGCCACGTGCCGCCGACGCACGTCTTCCACCGCGGCGACCACGAGCAGCCAAAAGAGTCGGTGACGCCCGGCGGGCTGACGGTGCTGGCCGGCCTGGGCCTGGGCGAGTTGCCCCTCAAGGATCCGTCGCTGCCGACGACGGGCCGCCGCCTCGCGTTCGCGCGCCAGCTGACGTCGGGCCGGCACCCGTTGACGGCGCGGGTGCTGGTCAACCGTGTGTGGCTGCACCACTTCGGCCGCGGCCTCGTCGGCACGCCGGGCGACTTCGGCGTGCTGGGCGAGCGGCCGACGCACCCCGAACTGCTCGACTGGCTGGCGGCGGAGTTCATGGAGGGCGGCTGGCGGCTGAAGCGGCTGCACCGGCTCCTCATGACCTCGACGGCCTACCGCCAGTCCTCGCGGCGCACGCCGGAATTGCAGAAGCTCGACCCGGATAATCGCCTTTTGGGGCGGATGTCGGTGCGGCGACTGGAGGCGGAGGCGCTGCGCGACGCGATCCTGGCGGTGAGCGGCAAGCTGAACGCGAAGCAGTTCGGCCCGCCGGTGCCGGTGATGCACGACGACGTCGGTCAGGTGGTGCTGGGCGTGGACACCGCGGACGCGGCGGGTTACAAGGGCAAGGAGGTGCCGCTGCTCGGCGAGGAGTTCCGCCGCAGTGTGTACGTGCAGGTGCGCCGCAGTCGGCCGCTGGCGGTGCTCGACACCTTCGACGCGCCGGCGATGAGCCCGAACTGCGAGGTGCGGAACAGTTCGACGGTAACGCCGCAGGCACTGATGCTGATGAACAGCCGCTTCATCGTGGACCACGCCCGTCACTTCGCGGAGCGCGTGGGGCGGGAGGCCGGGGGCGAGCCGCGGGCGCAGGTCGCGCTGGCGTGGCGGCTGGCGTTCGGGAGCGAGCCGGCGGGGCGGGACGTGGACGAGGCGGTGGCGGTCGTGGCGGCGCAGGCCGAGGTGTTCCGCGGCCAGAAGCGCGGCCCCGGCCAGCCCGAGCCGCAAGTGCAGGCGCTGGCGAGCTTCTGTCAGGCGCTGCTGAGCGCGAATCGGTTCCTGTACGTTGATTGAACCGGAAGGGTCTGGGTTGCCGCTTGCGTCTCACCAGGGCGAACGCGAAACGGCAAGCTCAGATCCTCAGTCCAGGTGACGCAACCGCCTCCGCGGAATAAAAAGACCTGGATACCGGGATAAAGCGACCGGCGACGCCGGGTTAGGCGAACCAAACGTTTTTCTG
>JBBRPS010000479.1:0-8136 GCA_038227745.1 Gemmatales bacterium
CCCCGACTCGCGGAGCGAGTCGGCCACGAACCGCTACACGGCGCTGCAAACCGCTCTAACCGCGTGCACCCGGTGCTTGAGAGCGTGAAATGAAGCTCCGCAACTTCGCGCTCATCCTGGCGCTCTCCGCGGGCCTGTCCGCCTACTCGGCCTGGGTGCTCTCGGTCCGCCCGCGCGGGACCGCCACGGGCCCCGCCGAGAGCATCCCCGCCATCGACATCCCCCTCGTCCGCCTGCCCGGGGCGGAGGCCCTGTGGCAGCGCAGCTCCACCCTCTTCGTGGACGTCCGCTCGGACATCGACTACCAGTACGGCCACATCCGCGGGGCCGTCTCGCTGCCCGAGGAGGAGTTCGAGCAGCGCTTCCCCGAGTTGAAGCCGCGCCTGGAGCGGGCGCAGGCGCTCGTCGTCTACTGCAAGTCGGAGGACTGCGGCAAGAGCCTGTGGACCGCCCTGCGCCTGCGCGGCGAGGGGCTGAAACAGGTCAGGATCTACCCGGCGGGCTGGAATGAGTGGTATCTCAAGGGACTTCCCGTCCACCGAACCGCCACGCGCTAAACGGCGGTGGCCCGCGGCCCTCGACCTCGGCTGCCGCTGCGCCCTGGCGGTGGTGTTCCTGATGGCGGGCGTCAGCAAGGTCACCGACCTGCGCGGCTTCGAGGACCAGGTCATCCTGCACACGCCGCTGCCCATCGAAGTGGGCCTGCTCGTGGCCCACTTCCTGCCCTGGCTGGAGCTGACGTGCGGGGCGTGCCTGGCGCTGGGGCGTGCCGTGCGCGAGGCGGCCCTGCTGACCGGCGTGCTGCTGCTTCTCTTCCTGGTATACGGGCTGCTGTACCGCGGCGACGCGGACTGCGGCTGCTTCCTCTTCCCGGTATTGCGGGAGGTGCAGGCGCCATGGTGGCTGCCCGCCCGTGACCTCGTCCTCTTCCTCTGCAGCGTCCGTCTCATCGTCCGACCCGTGCGGGGGGCGTGAGCTTCGGCGCGAAACGGCAAGCCGGATCGTCAGTCGGAACGGCAACGTCCCTGGGCCGCGGCGGGTTGCGCTTCAGGCGGCGCCGCTTGCGCGGTTTTTCCCTCTGTGTGCTCCGGCTCCCCGGTCACCCCCAGGACGAGGCCGTACAGGCCTCCGCCGAGCATCAGGCCGACGCAGCCGAGAACGGCTCCGTCCAGGCCCACCGAGACGTCGCCGACAAAGGCCCCGTATACCACTCCGAAAAACGTCCCAAGAAAGGTGCCGGCGAGAATGCCCCAGATGGCGCCGCCGAGAGACAGCCGAGCGACTTGACGAACGCGCGGCCGACCGGTCCCCCAGACGGGAGCCGGCCGGCCCCAGTGGCTGCCGAGGGGGCTGTTTGCTCTTCCCGAAGATCGATGCCACAAGGACATGAGGGCTCCCACCGGCGATTGGCGCCGCCGACCCGCCACGAGAGGCGTGCGGGCCGGCCAACCCAGGGAACGCAACCGCCGTACCTTCCTGGAATCCCTTCGGCAGGATCGTTTCAAGCGGTTGGCACGTAAGCACTTGTAATGAAGATCTGGCTGGCTCTGGCGAAAGAGGAATCCCGGTGGCCGGCCGAGGCGGAGCGGATTTCGGCCAGGCTGGTCACATTTCACCCACGGGAACAGCCATGCACGCCGGTTGTTCAGCGTTTTTCCACAGCGTGGCCTGGGGCAGGGCCGGCCTGCGGCGGCGCGATGGGTTCGAGGGACGGTGAACCGTAGCCGAGGCCGACATACGGCCCGACGCAGGTGCCGCAGCGCACCTTCCGGTAGACGACGTAAGGCACCCTCTCGGAGACGTATTCCACGATACATTTTGTGGTCGAACACTCCTCGACGACCGGGGTCTTCACAAGCATGCACCTGCATCGCGGCTTGCCGCAGTCCTTGCAGCCGTCGTCACAGCCGTGGTGGCTGCCCAGGTGCGGCGGCAGGATCCGCGGCGCACAGTAATCCTCCCCCTTGCAGTCGTAAACCCAGTGGGTGACTTTCTTGACGTCGGGGACAGTCCGGCAGACCTTCCGGACCACCTCCTTGTAACAAACCTCCGCGACCATCTTGCAGCCGGGTTCGCAGGGCGGAGGAACGTCGGGGAAGGGGCCTCCGGCGCGGCCGGCCCGGGGGGCCGCCGCGACTGCGAACAGCATCGCCGCGAGCAAGAGCAGGTATTTCCTCATACCGATTGTCCCTCCGGTTAGGGCGTTTGTCCTCGAGCAGCCCCGGGGGCGACCTCACCGGCACGCCCCTTACTCTTTTTCTGGTCGGTTTCCCGACACGGCCCGCTTGCGTCGCGGTAGGCGCGGCGGCACAAGGACCAAACCGCAGGGACGACAAAGCCGGCACTGCCGCTACAGACCGCGGCGTCGAACGATCGACTGGGGCAGGAACGTCGCAGGGGAAAGAGAAAAGCCCACGGAAACGCGCTGGTTTCAGTGGGCCGATTGAGCGGCAGGGCTGGACTCAAAGACGAACCGACAGCCTCAGCGGCCACAGGGATCAGAAGTCGAACTGCATGCGCATGCCGAAGGCGTGCAGGTCGCCGTTGTTCGCCGCGCCGAGGCCGCCACGGGTCGCATAGTCATAGTTCCACTGGATCTTCGTGTTCGGGTTGAGGATCCAGTTCACGCCAAGGGTCAGGTCGCTCAGGGTGCCGCCGTTGATCCCCCGGCTGTTCGTGTCCACGTAGCTGTAGCGGGCGGCCAGTTGCCAGGCACCCGGGCAGCACTTCACGCCGTGGAGGCCGTCGAGCAGGTAGAAGGGGGAGTTCACGACGTAACGGTCCGGGGCGGCGGCCTTCTTGTCCCAGCGGGTGTACTCGTGGGTCAGCCAGTAGAGGGCCTGCACGTAGGAGCCCTGGTAGAAGGTGGTACCGACGAGGCCCGTGGCCGGCGTGAAACTATTCATGTTCCAGGCCGCCTGCCACTCCGCTTGAAGGGTCAGCGGTCCCAGGTTCATGAAGAACTCCACGCCCAGCAGGTCCTCGTGGGTGGTGTTGAAGAACCCCGTGTCGATGAGGACGTTCACGAAGGGGGTGGCGGGGGCCGGAGCGTTGCGGGCCGAGGTCCGGACGCGGAAGCGGTTCTGGTCCTGCACCGGGTCGCGGGTGCTGCCGGCGACACCCAGGTGCAGCAGGTATTTGCCTTCCTGCTCGTACCACGGCAGCGCGGTCAGGCGGCCCGTGACGGCATACTCGCCGTCGCCCACTCCAAAGCCGTAGACGTCGTAGCTGTTCTTGAAGCCGCCGACGGCCCACGTCATGCGGTCGTTGAACATCGTGTTGAACAGCAGGATGCCGGGGTTGAAGCCGTTGTTGAACGCCGTCGGCGTCAGGAAGTCGAAGAGCGGCGACCGCTCGAGGAAGGGGAGGAAGCGAAAGCTTTCCAGGTGCTCGAGGCTGATCGGCTCCTTCTGGTTACCGATCCGGACATTGCCGATGACAGGCAGTTTGGTGATCGTGAAATAAGCGTCCGTCGGGCCGGGCGTGACGAACGCCTGCTGAATGGCCTGCCGGCTCGTGTCGGGGGCGGAGCCGGCCGGGAGCACGCCGTTGAAGAACTCCAGCTCGAAGCGGTAGTCGATGTTCTCCCACATGGTGCCTTCCGCGCGAAGGCGGCCGCGGCGCACGTTGACGCCGTCGTTGAAGGCCCCGGCGCCGCGCGGCCCGAACGAGAGAGCGGGGTCGGCGGTGTACGTCGCCAGGTCATACTGCACCGCGCCACCGACGTGGAAGGTGAAGGACTTATCGACATTCTCGAACCACAGGCCGTTGCGCCACGAGCCGGGCATGAGAGGCTTGCTGCCCACGACGTTGCCCTGGCTCTTCTCCGCCTCTTTTTTCGCGTCCTCTTCCTGCTTTTGCAGCTTGCGCTTCTCGTCCTCCGCCTTGAAGCGATCGTTGACGAGGCGCTCGACTTCCGCCTTGATTCGGGAGTCGAGGTCCCCCGGGTCGGTCGCGGCGGGCGCCTGTCCTGCGGTCTTCACCTGGCCGTACGCGGTCGGGAGCGGCGCCAGTGCAGCCCCGGCCGGGGGCTGCACGGCAGCCCCGGCGGGGTAGCCCGGCGGGGCGTTGTAGGGGGCACCGGCCTGGATGGCCGGGCCTTGCGGCCCGGGTTGGACGCCGGCAGGGCCGTAAGACACCTGGGCGAAAGCAAGCGGCGGCAGGGCGATGAACAGGCTGAACGCGGTCAACGCAGCCAACCGGGCGAGCCAGAATCGCCGGAGCCGGCCGTTTCCCTCCGTGACGGACGCAGAGCGTTCCATGGGATTACTCCCTTCCCCCTTGAAAGGATTTCGTGCGACATGCTGGGCGACCCAGGCGTTTCGCCGGTTTCGCGGCCGGGCGAGCGTACGGGGAATCCCCATCAACCCCCGCGGGAGCGACCCCAACGCTCGCGGAGCCGGAAACCACTTCGTCGAAATGTGGAATGGGACGGGTGATAGCAACTTCGCCAGGGCGAAGCAAGCCAAAGTGGCGGAAGAACGAGGAGAATGGGAGAAAATGGCCAGGGGGCTTGTCGGGAGGGCAGGTTCCCCTCGCCCCTCGAACGACAGGGGCGAGGGGCAGGGCAGGTTCAGCGCTGCGCCAGCAGCTTGACGGGGCGCACGTCCGGCCCGGTGTAGCGTCCGCGCGGGCGGATCAGGCGGTTGTGCTCGAGCTGCTCGATCGCATGGGCGCTCCAGCCGGCCACCCGCGAGGCGACGAAGAACGGCGTGTACAGCGGTACCTCCAGGCCCATCGCGTGGTACAGCCGCCCTGCGGGCCAGTCGAGGTTCGGGAACAGGTTCTTCTCCTGCGCCAGCACGCGCTCGATGATCTCGGCGGCGTCCTCCCACTTCGTCTGCCCCGCCGCCGCGGCCGCCTTCTGGGCGTAGCCCTTGAGGATGCCGGCGCGGACGTCGCCGGCCTTGTAGACGCGGTGGCCGAAGCCCATGACCTTCTCCTTGCGCGCCAGGGCGTCGCGGATCCACTTCTCCGCCCCGTCCGGGCCGCCCGTCTGAAGCAGCAGATCCATGACCTTCTCGTTGGCGCCGCCGTGCAGCCGGCCCTTGAGGGCGCCGATGGCGGCGACGATCGCGGAGTGCAGGTCGGACTCGGTCGAGACGACGACGCGCGCCGTGAAGGTCGAGGCGTTGAACTCGTGCTCGGCGTAGAGGATCAGCGATACGTCGAACGCCTTGACGTCGTCGGCGCTCGGCTCCTTGCCGGAGAGCATGTAGAGGAAGTTGGCGGCGTGGCCGAGGTCGGCGCGCGGCGCGACGGGCTGCAGGCCCTTGCCCAGGCGGTACTGCTCGGCGATGGCGACGGGGATCTGGCCGAGGAGGCGTTCCGCCTTGCGCAGGTTGGCGGCGCGCGTGCTGTCCTGGGTATCGGGGTCGAAGTGGGCCAGGACGCTGACGGCGCTGCGGACGGCGTCCATGGGCACGACATCCTTCGGCAGGGCGCCGAGGAGGTCGCGCAGCGGCTGCGGGATGCTGCGGGCGCCGGCGAGGCGCCGCTGGAAGTCGGCGAGCTGCGCCTTGTTGGGCAATTCGCCGTGCAGGAGCAGGTAGGCGACCTCGTCAAAGGTGGCGTGCTCGGCCAGCTCGGTCACGGGGTAGCCGCAGTAGCGCAGGCCGCCGACGATGGTGGAGATCGCGGTTTCGCCCGCGATGACGCCTTCCAGGCCCGGGGAGTAGACTTCCGCAGTGCTCATGCGCCGACCCCTCTGTTGATGAAGCCCAGGGGTCGCAGCCCCTGGGCTTGTGGCACCCTTCAACCAAAATAATTCCGATCCCGTTCCTCGTAGCCGCGGTAGTCCAGCAGGTCGTACAACTCGGCCCGCGTGAGCATCTGCGGGATGCGGTCGCGCTGGTGGCCGCGCTGCAAGATCTCGGCGAGCGTCTCCTGAGCGGCGCCCAGGGCGGCGCGGAAGACCGTCACCGGGTAGATCACCATCCGATACCCCAGGCCCGCCAGCGTGGCGAAGTCGAGGTTCGGACTGCGGCCGAACTCCGTCATGTTCGCCAGCAGCGGCGCCTCGACGGCGCGGGCGAAGGCGGCGAACTCGTCGGCGCTTTCCAGCGCCTCGGGGAAAATGGCGTCGGCGCCTGCGGCGAGGTAGAGGCGGGCGCGGCGAACCGCGTCGTCGAAGCCGTGGACGCCGCGGGCGTCGGTGCGCGCGATCACGACGAAATCCGGGTCTCGCCGCGCCGCGACGGCTGCGCGGATCTTCGCGGCCATCGCCTCCGGCTCGACGAGAGACTTGCCCGACAGGTGGCCGCAGCGCTTGGGGAGGTGCTGGTCTTCGAGGTGGATGCCGGCGACGCCGGCGCCCTCGAACAGGCGCACGGTGCGCTCGACGTTGAGGGCCTCGCCGAAGCCGGTGTCGGCATCGCACAGCAGCGGCAGCGAGGTGGCCTCTGTGATACTGCGGGCCTGCTCGACGAACTCGGTGACGGTAAGCAGGCCGACGTCCGGCAGCGCCGCCGCCGCGGACAGGGCGGCCCCGGAGAGGTAGACCGCCTGAAAGCCGGCGCGCTCGGCCATGCGCGCCACCAGGGCATTGAAGACGCCCGGGATGGGGATGGCGCCTCGCTGCCATGCCTCGCGGAGGTGGCGGCCCGGTGAGGTGCGTTGTGCGGGTTCGTGTGCCATGCTTCGCCCGTCCGTGACCGCCTGACCTGCGGCGTGGTCCCGAGACTGTTGTACGCCGCGGCCCACCCGGTGCAACGGGTGGGCTTGGACCCTGAATCACGGTCCGTCGGCGGCGGCGCGCAGGCGCTGGGCGAGCAGCCGGTGGAAGTGATAGCCGCCCGACTCGCGCTTCACACTGAACCGCCCCGTGTCGTAAGAGCGACTTTTCAGGCCGCGCTGCACCTCTTCACAGACGCCCATGTCCTCGAGCTGCACCTGGTGCGCCACCGCGGTGCTCTGCTCGATGAACACCCGCGCCGCCGGCCCCTCGGTGTCCGCGAAGTAGAAGTCGAACAGCACGCGGCAGCGGTCCGGCCCGAGCGGCAGCACCAGGTTCGTGTCCATGACGCCCTGGTAGAGGTTGATCATCAGGTTGGGGAAGACCCACCAGTAATAGGCGTTGTCGCCGGTGCGCACCTTGCCGACCGCGGGGTCGTCCGATGGCTTGATCGGGCTGATCTGCACGCTGGTGTTGCCGGCGTTCTCGGTGCGGTAGTGGGCGTAGTCGAGGGCGCCCGCCAGGCCGGGATGCACCGTGTTGACGTGGTAGCCGCCGTCCTGGTAGTTATCGACGAACACCTTCCAGTTGCACGGCATGTCGTACTCGCGGCGCGCGACGAACTTCAGCGCTTCCAGCCCCGGGCCGGCGGTGCGGGCCGGCAGCGGCGCGAGGAAGTCGGCCAGCGGCGGCACGCCTTCGAGCGGCCGCATGTGGACGAACACCAGCGGCCCCCAGACGTCCACGGCGAGCGGCGGCAGGCCCTGCTCCTCCTTGCAGAAGTCCTGCACGCCGTCGAACTCCGGGACGCCGCGCAGCCGGCCCGCGAGGTCGTACGTCCAGCCGTGGTAACGGCAGCGCAGCTTCGTCGCCTTGCCCTGTGGCTCGTTGATGACCTGGGCGGCGCGGTGGCGGCAGACGTTGGAGAAGGCGCGCAGCGTACCCTGCGCGTCGCGGACGACGACGACCGGCTCGCCGGCGATCTCGGCGGTCAGGAACGAGCCGGGCTCGGCGACCTGGTCGGCGCGGCCGGCGACGACCCAGCTGGCCCCGAAGACGTGGCGGCACTCGGCGGCGTAGATTTCGGGGTCGAAGTACCAGGCGCTGGGGATGGTGCGGGCGCGCTCCAGCGGCAAGGTGGGGTCGAAGGCGTTGAGCTTGGCGGTGAGACTCGCGGACATGGCGGGAACTCCTTTCACCGCCCATTCTCTCTGACGGGGCCGGAAACAGCAACGGGAACCGGCGAGCGGTTGGGGCCGTTCCATGTCAGGATCGGAGTCCTGACCCACAGGCTTCGTGGGTCAGGACTCCGATCCTGACAGCTACTGGGTCCCGCATGGCTAAAGCGCGTTCGTTCAGCCCGCATTGCAGAAGGTGGCAGCCGGGGGCGTGCTTTGGAGTGCGGCGCTCGGCGCCGCTTTCCCTCTTTCTTTAGCGCCTCCCGCGTGGGGGCCAGGGAAAGA
>JBBRPS010000480.1:0-8111 GCA_038227745.1 Gemmatales bacterium
CTACTGAGTCCAGCGCGGAGAAAGGCACCTCGTTTAGCCGCGGTTCGGAGAACCGCGTTCGCCGAACGCGGTTCTCCGAACCGCGGCTAAACGAAGGGTGGCATTGTCCGGGCTGGACTCAGTAAGAGCCTATCCATCCCCTCCCGGCCGCAAGAACGCGGCAGTAAATCCTGTCATTCCTTCCCATTGGCCATTGATTCCCCTCTGCGAGTCCGCTTAAACTTGAGTCGTCTGGTCAATTTGGGTAGTTTGGTCAATGCGGGCCTGACTTCAGGGTGAGCCCGCTGGATGTCTGGCGGGGAAGTACTGGCCCGGTTGGACAGGGGCGCCTTGCCCTGATTGCCCCGCCCCATGTTGCCGACGGTGCCGCGGCATCGGCCCGACAGGATTCTTACAGCCATGCGCAGAGTGGTGGTGACCGGCCTGGGAGTTGTAGCGCCTAACGGCATCGGCAAAGCCGCTTTCTGGTCGGCCTGCCGGGAGGGCCGCAGCGGCGTCGGCCCCATCCGCAGCTTCGACGCCTCGGGCCACCCCGTCCGGATCGCCGCCGAGGTCGCCGATTTCGACGTCACCCCCTACCTCAAGCCCGCGCACCGCAAGAGCCTCAAGATCATGAGCCGGGCCATGCGCTTCGCCGTTGGCGCCGCCGGCCTGGCCCTCATCGACTCCGGCCTGGCCCTGGGAGGCGAGGACACCGAGCGCATCGGCGTGGTGATGGGCACCGGCATGGTTCCCGTCGATCTGTCCGAGCTGGCCCCGGCCCTCGCCGCGGCCTTCACTGCGGAGGGCACCCTCGACACGCAGAAACTCGGCCAGAAGGGCGGCGGCGCTCTCTTCCCGCTGTGGATCCTCAAGTACCTGCCGAACATGGTCGCCGCCCACATCTCGCTGGCCTTCGGCGCCCAGGGGCCGAACAGCACGATCACGACGGCGTGCGCGGCGGGCACCCAGGCGGTCGGCGAGGCGTTCCGCCTCATCGCGCGCGACGACGCCGACGTGGTCCTCGCCGGCGGCGCCGACAGCCGGATTGACCCGCTGCTCATCCTCGCCTACACCGCCCTGGGGGCGTTGAGCTGCGGCGAACGGCCGCCCACCGAGGTATCGCGGCCGTTCGACAAGCAGCGCGACGGCTTCGTCCTGGGCGAGGGCGCCGGCGTGCTGGTGCTGGAGGAGTACGAGCGGGCGCGGCGGCGCGGGGCGGTGATCTACGCGGAGGTACTGGGCCTGGGCAGCAGCTTCGACAGCTACGCGGTGACCAGGCCCGACCCGGACGGCCGGGGCGCG
Organism: Gemmatales bacterium; assembly: GCA_038227745.1. GTDB lineage: Bacteria > Planctomycetota > Planctomycetia > Gemmatales > Gemmataceae > DASPXY01. The sequence goes on from JBBRPS010000480.1 coordinate 1,285, forward strand.
GCGCGGGCGATCCACGCGGCCCTGCGCGAGGCGCGGGTCGATCCGGGGGACGTGGACTATATTAACGCCCACGGCACGAGCACGCGGCTGAACGACCTGATGGAGACGGTGGCGGTCAAGCGCGTCTTCGGCGAGGGGGCGCGGAGCCTGCCGATGTCGTCGATCAAGTCGATGGTCGGCCACCTGATCGGGGCGGCCGGCGCGGTCGAGGCGGTGGCGCTGGCGCTGACGCTGAAGGACGGCGTGCTGCCGCCGACGATCAACCTGACGCAACCCGATCCGGAGTGCGACCTGGATTACGTACCGAACACGGCGCGCGAGATGCGCGTGCGGACGGCGCTGTCCACCAGCTTCGGGTTCGGCGGACAGAACGCGGCGCTGGTGATGCGCGGGGTGTGACCCTCTTCGCGGGGGTTCGTGGGATTCGGGCAAGTCCACTCGCGACAGTTGCCGACAACGGAGGATGTAGGCCGGGCCTGCCGCCCGGGGAAAGGAGTCTCGCATGCCCTCGGACGCGGCCGGCAAGTTCGCCGCCCTCAACGACGACATCAACGCCTTCCGCCATTACATCCAGAGCGAGCGCGGCCTGGCCCACAACACCATCCTCGCCTACGGCCGCGACCTCAACCGCTTCACCGCCTGGGTTGCCGGCGGGGGCCTGGATGACTACCTCCGCCCCAGCGTCCGCGAACTCACCGGCTACATCAGCCACCTGCGCGACGAGCAGCTGGCGCCGCCGAGTGTCGCGCGCCACCTGGTCGCGCTGAAGATGTTCTACCGCTTCCTCCGCCTGGAGGAGCGCGTCGAGCGCAACGCCGTCGAACTGCTCAGCTCTCCGGCGCTGTGGGAGCGCATCCCGCAGGTGCTCAGCCCGGAGAGCGTCGAAAAGCTCCTCGCCGCCCCGCAGCCGACCGACCGTTACTTCCTGCGCGACCGGGCGCTGCTAGAGACACTGTACGCGACCGGCAGCCGGGCGTCGGAGGTGGTCGGGCTGAAACTGGTGGACCTGTACCTCGATTCGAGCTTCTGCAAGTGCCTGGGCAAGGGGAGCAAGCAGCGCGTGGTGCCACTGGGGCGGCCGGCGCTGGAGGCGCTGCGGGGGTATCTGGCGGACCTGCGGCCGCGGCTGGTGCGGGCGGCGCCGGACAACCCGTGGGTGTTCGTCAGCCGCGGCGGCCGGGTGCTGACGCGCGAGATGCTGTGGGTGCTGGTGAAGAAGTACGCGCTGCGGGCCGGGCTGAACCCGAAAGTCAGCCCGCACACGCTGCGGCACAGTTTCGCGACGCACTTGCTGGCCGGCGGCGCCGACCTGCGCACGGTGCAAGAGCTGCTCGGGCACGCCAGCATCCGCACGACGCAGCACTACACGCACGTGGACCGCGACCGCCTCAAGGCGATCCACGCCAAATTCCATCCCAGGGGATAGGAAAAGCGGAAAGCCCACGGGTGGCAACCCGTGGGCTTCGGACAGAGGGGTCGCGGGCCGGCCGTTAGCGCATGAACGCGAACGCCCGGTAGTCGCTGAACAGCACGTTGTCGGCCATGGGCAGCTTCGCGGGCTGCGGCTGACCGGTGCTGGGATTCCGCCAGACATAGGTCGCGTTCGGCAGTACCCGCATCTTCCACGAGGGGTTCTTGGCGTTCAGGGCGATGTCCAGGTACTGGAGAATTGCCTCGTCGGTTTTCAGGGATTTGAGGAGCAGGCCGGAGCCCGCGTATTTCTCCCCCTTGGGTACCGGACTCGTCATGGTGAAGGGGTAGTCCTTCTTGGCTCCCCTCGCCTTCTTTTCACACGCGAGGGCCACCTGCTTGCCCTTGGAGTCGCTTGGCCCGTAGAAGAACATCATCGGTACCTTGTGCTGCGTGCCGGCCTTGTAGAGCATCGAAGACACCGGGACGGCATAGTTCGGGGCCAGGTTCCCACTGATGGTGAGCCAGACGCACGCGGTGACCGCCGCCCCTTCCGGGTTCGCCAGGTCCGCGACCTGCCGTTGCTGCTGCGTGAGCACCAGGCGGTACCGATTGTACTCCGAGTTTAGCCACAGCGCCCCGAGCGTGGCCCCCTCCTTCGCGCCGATCAGGATCAGGTTGGCCGAGTTGCAGGCGCTCTCGTCGTTCTTCTGGTCGAGGTATCCCTTGACCGCGGCGATGTCGTTGACGAGGACAGTCTGGTACCCCGGGTTGAACTGCTTGGCGTCGATGGTGCTCTTGCGCGCCACGTTGAGTTTGAAGCCCTTGATGCCGAACTGGTTCTCCTTGTGGTCCCAGAAGCCCGGGATGCCCATCCCGGCGACATCGGGGACGCCCGGCTTGACAGTCGTGCTGTCGCCGTGGCCGCGGAAGTCGAAGCGGATGACCGCATAGCCCTTCTCGTTGAGGACCCGGGCCAGGGCGAGCCACTCGCCCTTCTTGCTGTCCTCGTCAAAGGCGTGCAGGAGCATGACGGTGCGCCCGTCCTTGCCCTTCGAGCTGGGGTAGAAGTGAGCCGACAGTTCGACGCCGTCCACGGTGAGGATCTGGACGGGTTGGCCGGCGTTGCCTTGCTGTGGGCTGGCCGGCTGCGGCGTCAGTGCCAGCAGCGAGACGGCCAGGAGGCAGAGGGCGGGGGGGACAAGTCGCAATCGTCGCATGAGAAACCTCCGGAGCAAGAGACAGCGCACCAACTTCACCCGATCATAAACCCTTCGGGAGGGGGAATCAAGGATACAGAAAAAAGACGGCCCTCAGCGCTTCGGGGCGGGCGCGGCCTGCGGCGCCTTCTCGCCCTGGACGAGGCGGTGGTAGCGACCGACCGCCAGGCCGTCCCAGTGCTGCACGCCCGGCTCGCCCGTGGCCCATTCCACGGTCAGGCGGCCGACCTTTTCGTCCTTTCCGAGTCCGAAAAGGCGCCTTGAATCGTGGGCCGACAGGTAGCTGCCGCCGCCCTTCACGAAGCGCGTCAGCTTCCGCCCGCCGACCTCCAGCGTCACCTTGGTGCCGGTCAGGTCGCGGTGGTCCTTGCCGGCCAGCTGCACGCCCAGCCAGTGGTTGCCCGCGTCGGCGACGTTCCGCAGCACCGCCACCGGCTCGTTGACGTTGCTGATGACCAGGTCGGGCCGGCCGTCGTTGTCGAGGTCGCCGACCGCCACGCCGCGGCCGCGGTGGCCCGCCGCGAAGTAGGCCCCGCCGCGCCGCGTCCAGTCGGTGAAACGGCCGTCGCCCCGGTTCAGCAGCAGCACCGGGTTCTGCGCCAGCTTGGCCGTCCGCGGGTGGCGGATGACGTGGCCGTTCGCGATCACCAGGTCCTCCCGGCCGTCGTTGTCCACGTCCGTGAACATCGTGCCGAAGCCGACGTAGGACGTGCCGATGGCGCCGATGCCGGCGCCCTGCGTGGCAAACTGGAACGTCGGCCGGCCGTTGACCAGCGTGTTGCGGTACAGGGCGTGCAGCTCGCTTTCGTAGTTGGTGACGAAGATCGACGCCCGGCCGGTGCCGTCGTAGTCGCCGGCGTCCACGCCCATGCTGCCGTTGGGCTGGCCGCGGTTGTCGCACGCCACTCCGGCTTGCAGGCCGACCTCGTCGAAGCGCAGCCGGCCCGGCGAACTGCGGTTGAGGTAGAGGAAGTTATCGACCGTGTCGTTGGCGACGTAGATGTCCGGCTTGCCGTCGCCGTTCACGTCCGCGATCACCACGCCGAGCCCCTTGCCGTGCTCCTTGTCCTCGCGGTCGATGCGGAGGCCCGCCGACCGGGTGACGTCCACGAACCGGCCCTTGCCGTCGTTGCGGTAGAGGGCGTGCGGCATGGCGGTGAAGATTTTGGGCGCGCAGACATCGCGCTCCACGTCGGACGTGTAGCCGGGACACTTCGGGTTGTTGTCCCACGACCAGTTGGCGTACTGGCAGACGTAGAGGTCGGGGTAGCCGTCGCCGTCCAGGTCGGCCCAGGCGGCGCTGGTCGCCCAGAAGTGCCCGCCGAGGATGCCCGCGCCCTTGCCGGTCAGGCCCGCCTCCTTCGTGACCTCGACGAAACGGCGGCCCTTGCTTGCGTCCTTCGCATCGACGGAGGCGTTTCGGTAGAGGGCGATGCGGCCGTAGCCGGTGACGAGCAGGTCGGGGTGACCGTCGCGGTTGTAGTCGGCGACCGCGGCGCCGTGCGTGTAGAAGCCGGGCTGCTGCGGGAAGGCCTCCGCGGTGACGTCCTTGAAGCGGAAGCCGCCCAGGTTGCGGTAGAGCTTGCAGGGGTGGCCCGCGATCGTCTTCAGGTCCGGGCCGGTGAAGTGGCCGCCGCCGGGGACGAAGACGTCGAGGAGGCCGTCGCCGTCGTAGTCGAGCAGGGCGATGCCGCCGCCGAGCGACTCGAGGATGGCGTAGTGTCCCGCCTCCTCGCCGTTGCGGTAGGCGAAGGCGATGCCCGACTTCGCGGTCACGTCCTCGAAGAGCGGGGGACCGGGGGGCGCCTCGTCGCGCGCGGGCTCGACCGGCGGGGGGGCCGGGGCGTTCTGGCAGGCGCCGGCCGCGAGCAGCAGTGCCGCCAGCGCGACGCAGGGGAGGACGCTGGCGAGACACGAGCGGACGGAGGTCACGAGATTCATGCGCACACCTGTCAGCAGCGAAAGAGCAAAACGCGGATAGACGGAGTCTTCTTACCCGAACAGCATCCCCGCGTAGCCCACAACCCGGCTACGGTCGCCGGTCACGTCCGCCGAGGTCGCGTAGCCGACGCGCTCGGCCTTGCCCAGCCCGCCGAGCCGCTGCAGCGTCTCCATCACGATCACCGCCGGCAGCAGGCCGCACATGCTGATGTGGTTGCCGCGCACCGTCCGGTACACTTCCTCCGGATCGAGCCGCTCCAGCGCGGCCAGGGCCATTTCGTCGAGGCGGCGGTTCTCGGCGTCGGCGGCGAAGTGGTTCATGTCGCTGGAGATCAGCAGCAGCGGCCGGTCCTCGCGGCGCCTGAGCACCTCGGCCAGCCCCTCGGCGAAGCGCCGGCACGCCATCAGGTCGCCCTCACCGATGGCGATGCCGACCACGCGCACCTGCGGCGCCAGCCGCGCCAGGAACGGCAGCTCCACCTCGATCGCGTGCTCCTGCTGATGAGCTGCGGCGTCCAGCGCCAGGCCGGGGATGGCCTGCGCCAGTTCGCGCGCCAGCTCGGGGTCGGAGGCGACCGCGCCGCCCGGCAGCGCCCACTGCTGGTGCGGCGCGACGGCCCACTCCATGCCGTGGGACGTGTGCTTGGGGCCGATCACGATGACCGTCTTCGGAATGGCCAGGCGGCGAAGCACCGCGGCGGCGATGTGGCCCGAGAAGCGCAGCCCGGCGTGCGGCACCATCGCGGCGGGCCACGGCTCGGCGCTGCGCTCGCCGGCCAGCATCTCGTCCACCAGGGCGGACAGGGCCGCCGCCTCGCGCGGGTAGAAGGCGCCGGCGACGCCGGCGGGCCGCACCGCCGGCCCCGCGACGGGGCGCGGCGCCGTCGAGACCACGACCCGCGGCTCGGTGGTGTTGACCTCCAGGCTGAGGACCGGGGCCACCGCGGGCTCGCTGACGCGCGCCTGCCCGGCGGCCTCCTCGACGGCCTCCTCCGGCGAGCGTGCGGGGTCGAAGACCAGGCCGGCGCGGCCGCGCTCCATCACGAGCACGGCCCGGCGGCGCATGTCAATCCCGCGCAGGTCGGGGTCGCCGACGGTGCCGTGCATCGTCGGGTCGTAGAGCACCGCCAGGCCGACCGACAGCGTCTCCAAGTCCGCCTCGGTCACGCCGCGCGCCGTCACGGCCTGGGCGGCGCCCTGCGTCAGCTGGTACAGCGTGCCCTGCAGGGGCATCGCCGGCCGCATGGACAGGTGGGTCAGCAGCAGAGGCTCCGCAGCCCGCGCCATGCTGACGCGCACCACCAGGCCGCTGACGTGCCCGTCCGGAGCGCCGGCGAAGGAGTAGCGCGGGGCCGCCCCCAGCAGGAAGGAGATCAGATTGGCGCGGCAGAAATCGGCGTAGGCGGCCACCTCCGCAGCCGACAGGAACACGCCGCCGGGGTCGTCGGGGGCGCCCTCGACCCGGGCGGGGCCGAAGACGCTGGCGCCCTCGAAGGTGAGCAGGGCGGTGTCGTCCTCCTTCCACAGGCTGGGGTGCAGGCCAGCCTTGGAGCAGACGTGTTCGAGGAAGGTGCGCGAGTCCCAGCCGTGCTCGGTGGCGACACCGGGCAGCAGCAGTCCGCGGCTGTCGCCGCGGCGGATGACGAGGCCGTGCTTGCCGCCGGTGACGACGGCCTGCACGCGGTCCTCGCCGCGCGCCTGGACGCTCTGCGGGTTGAAGAGCAGCCAGACCTCCAGGTCGAGGTAAGGCAGCTCGGCCGGCGAGACGGGCGGGAAGCGCACGTCTTCCAGGGCGGTGCGGTTGACGGCGTCGGCGAGGGCGTCGCGCAGGGGGACGGGCCGGTCGAGCATGCCGCCGCAGCAGGAGCGCAGATGCTTGCCGCGCTTGAGGCTGACGAAGGTGCCGGAGACGAGGCAGTCGGCGCAGTCGGCCGGCAGGGCGTCCGGCGCCGGCTGCTGGAAGTGTACGGCCGCCTGGAGGAAGTGGGCGGCCGCAGCGTGGATCTGCTGCCGCTGCGCCTCGGTGAGGTCGAGCTGCTGCGGGTGAGGCGCCGGGGCGGCGTGGCGGGCGACTTGTGCGGCCGTCATCGTTGTTCCTCGCTGAAAACGTGCCGGGCGCACTGGAGCGGCAGGCCCCGCGCGCCCGGCGGACGGGTTGTTTGGGTTAGAGCGGTTTGCATTCGGGTGTAGCGGGGGGGCGCTTTGGAGTGCGGCGCTTGGCGCCGCTTTCCCTCTTTCTTTTCCTCTGGCCGGGCC
>JBBRPS010000481.1:0-8111 GCA_038227745.1 Gemmatales bacterium
AACTTGCATCCAAGTCGGTAGCGATGACAGTGTGGTGTCACTCTTCGGAAACCGCAGAATTCATGCGGAAAGCGCGACAACACGGGCTGTCGCGGCTCTCCTGAATTCAGTGCAGGTTTTCGTGCCAGGGACACTAGATCGCGAACGGCACGGCGCAGAAGGAACTGCTCCGAGCGGCCAGCGCCGGCGTTGACGCCGCGCCCCCGGTCCCCGTGGCCGCCTCGGGAGGAACCTCGCGTGGCGGTTTCCGTTGCGCGGCCGGCGGCGCTCGCGCCCCTCCCCCGGCATCACGGACCGTTTCGGTGGCAAACCCGTCGGCGCCGGCAGAACCGCGCGCGGGCCGCGGCAAGGCGGGGAAATTGCGGTACTCGAGTCTTGACAGCTGCCCCGATTAGAGGCGATCATTCAATGTGCATGCAGGCGAGCGCCGGGAGGATCCCTTTGCCCCTCAACTCGTGAACGCACCCTGTCGCGTGGGAGACGATCGTGTTCCAGCGGACGTGTTTGTTGCTGTGCGCCGTGGCGGCGGCCGTGTTCTCCGTGCCGTGGTTCCGCGTTACGTCCCCCGTGGCGGCCGGCGGGCCCGACGCCGACAAGAGGAAGGGTGACCCCGCGATGGCCACCGCGAAGGGCCACGAGTGGGTCGGGACCGCCTCCTGTGCCGCCGCCGCCTGTCACGCCGGCAACGGCCCGAAGGGCGCCGCGCGCAGCGAGTACACCACCTGGGCCATCCACGACCCGCACGGCAAGGGCTTCTCGGTCCTCCACAACGACAAGTCCGCCCGCATCGCGGCCAACCTCGGGCGCGGCAAGAAGGCCTACGACGATGCCCTGTGCCTGAACTGCCACGTCCACCCCGACTGGGCCGGCGGCAAACACGGCGAGCGCTTCGCGAAGGAGGACGGTGTCGGCTGCGAGAGCTGCCACGGTCCCGCCGGCGACTGGGTGGCGGTCCACTACCTGGACGACTGGAAGACGAAGAAGCCGGCGGAGAAGGAGAAGCTCGGCCTCCAGGACACGAAGGACCTGCTGAAGCGCGGCCAGGCGTGTGTGACCTGTCACGTCGGCGCACCCGGCAACGACGTCAACCACGACCTGATCGGCGCCGGCCATCCGCGCCTGAATTTCGAGTTCGGCGCCTACCAGGCCGTCCTGCCGCGCCACTGGAGCGACAGCGAGGACCTGAAGCGTTACCCCGACCTCCAGGCGCGGACGTGGCGACTCGGCCAGGTGCTGTCCGCCGAGGCCGCCGTGCGCCTGCTGGCCCACCGGGCCGAGGACGAGAAGCTCCCCTGGCCGGAGTTTGCCGAATATGATTGCTACGCCTGCCATCACGACCTGAAGGCCAAGAGCCGGCGGCAGTCGGAGGAGCACTACGCCGGGCGGATGCCGGGACTGCTGCCCTGGGGCGGCTGGTACACGGCCGTCCTGCCGCAGGCGGTGGACGCCTCGGTGAAAGAACCCCTCGCCGACCTGAAGAAGGCAATGCAGGTGCCGTACCCCGATCGGGATGCCGTCGTCAAGCACGCCCGGGCCATCCTCCGGGAGTTGCAGGGCCTGTCCGCGGAGATCATGAAGTCGCCGACTCCCGGCCCCGACGACCTCCTGGAGCGCTTCAAGAAGGTGGCCCGAAACGGGGACGCGCTGGCGGCGGGCAACTGGGACGAGGCGGCGCAGCTCTACCTGGCCCTGGCGGCGCTGCACCACGCGCGGCGCGACGCCGAGCCGGGGAAGCCGCTCACCGACCTGCAGAATACACTCAAGCAGATGGGGAGCGAGCTGCGCTTCCCCGCGGGCTTCGACAGCCCGCGCGGCAACTTCCCCTCGGCGGCACTGGGCAAACAGCTGCGGAGCATCCAGAAGCAGATTCGCATCAGATAAGGATGAGGACCATGCGTGCAATCAGTGGGCGCAAGCAGTTGTGGGCGGTCGCCGTGGTGGTCGTGCCGGCGCTGGCGTGGGGCCTGTTCGGCCGCGGCTTCGAGACGCAGGCGGCGCAGAAGGAGAAGCCGGACCTGACGAAGGCCACCTTCTGGGGGGTCGAGACGTGCGTCAAGTGCCACAGCGGCAACCCGGAAAACTTTCGGGTCGAGCCGCAGATGGTGCGGCTCACGGAGTACGACACCTGGCAGACCAAAGACCGGCATTCGCTGGCCTACCTCGTCCTGGAGGGCAAACGTGGCCAGGAGATCGGCCGCCTGCTGAAGATCGACGTCACTACTAGCCCGATGTGCCTGAGCTGCCACGCGACGACGTTCCTGGCGCACCGCGGCGGCAAGAAATTCTCGGTGCGTGAGGGCGTGAGTTGTGATGGCTGCCACGGCCCCGCCGAGCACTGGATCAGCGAGCATGCCCTGAAGTCAGAGGAATGGCGGGTCATGACGCCCGAGCAGAAGGAAGAGCTCGGCATGCGCGACCTCCGCAACCCGATGAAGCGCGCCGAGATGTGCATTTCCTGCCACGTCGGCAACGCGGCCGAGGGCAAGCTGGTGACGCACTCCATGTACGCCGCCGGGCACCCTCCCCTGCCGAGCTTCGAGGTCGCCACCTTCAGCGCCAACATGCCGCCGCACTGGATGGACATGAAGGACGTCCCGTTCTTCCAGAAGAAGGCCACGGCCGCGGTAAAGAAGGCGTATCATTTCGACACGGCCAACTTCGAGCACACCAAGCTGGTCATGGCCGGGGGGACCGCGAACGTGCGCGCCGCGGCGCGGCTGCTGGCCGAGCGGGCCGGGATGAATGCCGACGCCTTGAAGGCTGACTGGAAGGCGCCCTCGTCCTGGCCGCCGCCCTGGATCCTCCCCCAAATCCAGGACAAGGCGGAGCAGCGCTGGCCGGAATATCTGATCGGCCGCGGTTTCAAGGACCTGGAGCTGCCCGAAGCCCTCGACGGCCGCTGGCCCGAGATCGTGATGACCCATGCCGACTGCTACGCCTGCCACCACGAGCTGCAGTCGGAGAGCTGGCGGCAGAAGCGCCACTACACCGGCAAGCTCGGTCGGCCGCAACTCCCCGGCTGGACGGCCGCCCTGGTCCAGTTGGGCATCCCGGGCGGGCCGGACGCCGCGGACTGCAAGGCCCGCATCACCGACCTGCAGGCCCGCTTCACCGAGAAGCCATTCGGCAAGCACACCGACGTCGCGAAGGGCGCGGTGGACGTGGGGAACAGCACCGCCGGCCTGCGCAACCCGGAGGCGGTGGACAGGGCCCTGGCGCTGGGCTTCCTCAAGACCTTGACCGCCAGACCGGCCAAGGCGAACGATTACCCGGACTTCGATACCGCGCGGGAGATCGCCTCGGCGCTCCGGGCCATCTACAACGATGGCTGGAACAAGGGCGGCCCGAACCGCGAGAAGATCGAGGCGGCGTTCGCCGCCCTGGACGAGGAGCTGAACCTGACCCTCGACTCGAAGGCGCGGCAGCAGTTCGTGCAGGAGCGCTCCAAGCTGATGAAGGAGAAGCTCACCGACGGCGGCAAGCTCAAGAAGTTCGACAACGTCAGCGGGATCCTGGCGAAGGACAAGAAGCTCGGGACCGAACTGCAGCGCATCAGCGACGCCGAGCTCTCGGCGGCGCTGGAAGTGCTCGGCCGTTACGACCCGCTCCAGTTCCGCAGGCGGCTTGAAGAACTGTCCCAGCTGCTGAAATAACGTGGCGGTTCGTGGGCGACTCGCTCCGCGAGTCGCTCTGGGATTGGCAGTCGCGACTCGCGGAGCGAGTCGCCTACGATAAACGGCAGGGGCCGCGAGCAGTTTGCTCGCGGCCCCCGCCGTTTCCGTTTCTCCTCACCCTCAGCCTACGGCCGCGGCGGGCCGCGGTAGTGATACCGCGGGTCGCGCGGGTCGTCGCTGACGTTCCACACCTCGCCGCGCCGCAGGAACATCTTCTGCTGCTCCTGCAGGTTCAGCGGCCGCGCCCCGACCCGGCCGAACACGCCGATCTGGTTGCCGGCCTCGTCCACCGCCCGGTCGCGGTCCAGCGCCCGCGTGATGTTGATCGCCTCGCCGCCCTCCGGGATCTTGTACGTCGCGATCAGATGCGGCGTCGGCCGCGGGCTGAACCCGTGATTCCCCGGCGTCTCCGGCGACGTCAACTGCACGATCCGCATCCCGTTCTTGCCGTCGGCGAGGTAGGCGAACTCGCTCGTGTACGTGATCGCCAGCTTCACGTCGTGCAGGTCGTTGATGCACCCGCCCGCGGTGTAGACCTGGTCGATCTTGATGTGCTCGGGGTTCTCGATGTCCACGATCACCAGGCCCTCCTTGCCCGCCGCCACGTAGGCGTACGTCCGGGCCACGTAGATGCTGTGCGGCTCGTGCAGCTCCAGGTGGTGCTCCACCAGGAGCGGGTGCCCCGGGTTGGTGATGTCGAGGACCTTGATGCCTTCCTCGTCGCACACGAAGGCGTAGCGGAACTGCGCCGCCACCATGCCGGGATGCTTCAGCTCCGGCTCGCCCAGCACCGCGGTCACCTCCGGATGCTTGGGGTCGTTGATGTCCACAACCACCAGGCCGGCGTCGCAGCTGATGTAGCAGTACGTGCCGACGATGCTGATCGCCTTCGCCCCCTTCAGGATGCCCTTGGGGTTGAAGGTCACGTCCCGCTTGAGGAAGTTGTCGAGCGGGTCGCCGTTGATCGTCGTCGCGGCACCGATCAGGATCAGGCCCTCGTACTTGTCCGCGACGTACAGGTAGCCGTACATCGCGTGGACCTTCGGCTCGCGGTTGAGCGGGTTCTGGTTGCGTGTCGGGTCCGGCGCCGGCGTACACGGAGCGGCCAGGGCGGCGGCGTACTTCGTCCTGACGAAGAACCTCTGCCCGATCGGCGAGACCGGGGCCGTGGTGATGCGCTCGGAGAACGACTTGTTGTCGATGAAGGCGATGTCGAAGACGCGGACGCCGTCGCAGCCGCAGGCCGCGTACAGGTACTCGCCGCGGTTCTGCACCTGCAGGATCTCCGGCTTGCGCCACGGGTGCAGCAGTTTCTCGGCGATGTCCACGCCCGGGTGCTCGTGGGCGTGCTGCAGCCTGTGGTGGTGCTCCTCGTGCTTGTGGTAGTCCTCCGGGAAGGCGAGGTGGTGCAGCGTGCTGCCGATCACCGCCTGCGGCTCCTCCTCCTCGGTCACGACGACGCCGAACAGGCCGTGCTCCTTGGCCGCCACCCAGCAGTAGCGGCCCATGAAGTTCACGTAGCCGGTGCCGTGCATTAGCAGCTGCGCCATGATGGCGTTGTTGTCGTTGTCCTTGGAAATGTGGCAATCGGTGCAGAGCTTCGTCTCGCCGTGGCCCGGCTTGTAGGCGTCGGGGGACTGCGAGCGGCCGTGCTGGTCGCGCGGCGGGCCGCCACGGACGGTGTGCGGCACGTTCGTGCTGAACGCGATGCCGCTCAGGCCGTCGGACGAGATCGTCTGCTGCTGGACGTAGATCGAGTCGCGGTTGTTGTTGTACGAGCCGACGTGGATGGCGCACGACGACCGGGCGGGGCCGACGCGGTTGCACGTCACGTCGCCGTCGCGGGCCAGCATGAACACATCGTCGCGCAGCGTCTGGAAGTTGTAGGCGGTGTAGTTGCGGCTCACGTCGCCCTCGTAGTGGAGCGTCGGCATGCGCTTGTTGGCCTTCTGCGGCAGGTGGCAGCCGAAACAGCTCGGGTTCCACGACGAGTGGCAGGCGATGCAGTGCATGTTCTTGTTGCAGTGGGCCACGTTGCACTCGTCGCCGTCGGGCACGTTGCCCCACTCGAGCTCGTTGCTGTCCTGCTTGAAATGCACGGTCTTGGCCAGGTGGCCCTTCTCGTTGTAGTGCGGGTGGCCGGGCGTCACGACGTCGAGCGTCTGGTGGATCTCCCAGCTCATGTCCTTCTCGACCATGCTGTTCTGGATCAGCGCGGTGCCGCGCCACTCGAAGCGCTTCTTGCCGAAGGGGGTGCGCATGGTCGCCAGGTCACGGCCGCCGTTGGGGTCCGCTGCCGGGCCGGTAGTCTTCAGCGTCGGCCGCTTCGTCGCGGTGCCGTGGCAGTCGATGCACTGGATCTCGATGGCGGCGCGGACCTCGCCGTACAGCTTGCCGTTGCCGTGGTTGTCCTGGACGAAGTGGCAGTCGATGCAGTGCATGCCCTTCTCCAGGTGGATGTCCATGAGGTGGACGGGGATGCCGTCGCGGTTCGGCCCCGGCTGCTTGGGCTTGCCGTCGGCCGTGCCGCGGTGTTGCTGCGCGATGTCCTCGGGGATGCGGACGGCCTCCACGAGCTGCTGGGTGATGGGCTCGGCGAGGCGGACGCCCTGGTGGTCGAGGAAGTGGCCGTGGCGGTCCTTCTTCCAGACGGAGCGGAAGACCCAGCCGTGGCCGTTGAAGTCGGCGAACTGGGTGTGCTTGAGGTTCGGGTTGAGGTCGGTGATGCGCTCGAGGAAGTTCGGGTCGGACCACAGGCCGCGGGCGGAAGCCTCGTCGGGGTTGTTCATGGCGGCGCGGGTGAGCTCCTCCGCGGTGGGGTGCTTCTGCTTCTCGGGGTACATGAACTCGCCATCGGTCTCCTCATCCCACCACATGTAGCCGAGGTAGCTGTTCATGACGTTGGTGCCGGGGTGGACGTGGCAGACGATGCACTGGCTGGTGGGGATGGCGGTGGTGAGGCGGTGGCCGATGGGGTGGCCGTGCTCCTTGTGCGAGATGGTCGGGTCCTCGCTGAAGCTGGTGCCGTCGTGGCCGAACTTTGCGTACGGGCCGGAGTGGATCTTGGAGCGGTCGTTGGCGTAGATCATGTGGCAAGAGGTGCAGCCGCTGGAGCGATAGTCGCCGGGGTGGTCGTTGGTGCCGAGGAAGTTGAGGGTCGGGTCGAAGAGGCGCGTGCGCAGGAGGCTGACGTAAACGGGGTCGGTGCGGTTCTCGGTGCCGAGGCCGCGCTCGCTGAGGCGGGTGCGGGGCCGGCCGGACTCCTCCTCGCGCTCGGGGATGCCGACCTCGGGGCGGAAGCGGCCGCCGCGCTCGAAGATGCGCAGGACGTTGCCGGGCTGGCTCATCTCGAAGCGGGGCAGCGGGTCGAGGTAGGCGAGCACGCCCTTCTTGCGCATCTCGTACTCGGTGGGCGGCGGCCAGGTCTGCAGGCGCAGGGGCTGGCCCTGCATGCTGTAAGCCTCGCCGAAGCGCGGCCACTTGAGGGGGAAGGCGCCGTTGTTGTACAGGGCGGCGCTCCAGAGCATGCAGCCGTTGGTCATCATGCTCATGTGGTTCTGCAGCACTTCCTTGGGGTGGCAATTGGCGGTGCCGCAGCTGATGTGGGCGACGCGGAAGTCGCCGGGGTTGATGAAGCGGATGTACTCGGGGAACTCGTGGTTGAGCAGGGCGTAGGTGCGGACCGGGTTGCCGGAGCCGTTGCGCCACGCCTCGGGGACGCGCGCGTGGGGGTGGGCGTCCTCTTTTTTCTTGGCCGAGGCGTTGCCGCCGTGGCAGTCGCAGCAGCCGAGGTTGACGGTCTTCTTGTAGTGGGGGTCGTGGGCCTTCTCGTGGCAGACGATGCAGCCGGCGCTCTTGGCGGCCGCCTGCTCCTTGGTCTGGCGGAGCAGGTCGATGTGCCGCAGCTCTTCCGGCATGGGGAAGGGCGGCGGCAGGGGGCCGCCGGGGTGCTGGGCGAGGGCCGCCTGCTGTCCGCGCGGGGCGAGCAGCCGCGGCAGGACCACGACCGCCAGGCCGGCGAGCACCAGGAAGAAGGGGTGACGGATGAGTGTCCGGAAATGCGATCGTGCCATGCGACGCGCGACCTCCCTGTCCGCGTGAAGGGACCGCGACAACGGGCAGGGAGTCCTCCCACCCGGCGCAGAAGTTGGCGACTTATAGCCGATCCGCAAGGGGCGTCAAGAGGGAATTCGGCTTTTTCGCGTGGACAACTTCTCCTTGTTTAGCCGCGCGCGGTGAGCCAGATCCCGCTGCGCGGGGGCGGCGAGCGGGTGAGCCAGATCCGCTGCGCGGGGCCCGCGCAGCGGGATCTGGCTCAACCGCGGCTAAACCCAATACCGTTTGCTATGTTATAACTACTGCTTCTGCAAAGGTTTTCAGCAACGGGGGCAGGTGGCGATGCTCGGGGCGCTTCTTCTTGTACTTCGACATCTTCAC
>JBBRPS010000482.1:0-8083 GCA_038227745.1 Gemmatales bacterium
AACTTGCATCCAAGTCGGTAGCGATGACAGTGTGGTGTCACTCTTCGGAAACCGCAGAATTCATGCGGAAAGCGCGACAACACGGGCTGTCGCGGCTCTCCTGAATTCAGTGCAGGTTTTCGTGCCAGGGACACTAGCGCAGGGACCAGGCACTTCTTGGCGAACGGCCGGCGTCAGCCGGCTGGTACCTCACTCGCACCAGCCGGCTGACGCCGGCCGTTCGCCAACAGTCAGGCGGCTCCTGGGGTGCGAGGTGGGCAGCGAGCCGAAAGCCCGCCGCCCACCTCGACAACCCGTTCAGCACCGTGACAAACGCCGCGAGTTACCAGTAGCGGATGCGCCACCAGTCGTGGCCGCTCGCGGTCTTCCCGTACCACCAGTGCCCGTTGTAGTACGTCAGCTGGACCGAGCGCCAGCCGAGGGGCACCTTGGGGAATGGGTACTGCGGGCCAATGAACGGCCAGGCCTTGGACGGGTAGAGCTGCGGGTAGGCGACGCGCGAGTAATTGTTGTACGGGGCGAAGGTCGGCCAGGCGTAGGGCGGCAGGGGCGGCGGGTTCATCGAGGCGTAGCTCAGGCCAGGCGGGGCGCTGAAGATCGGCGTCGGCTCGGGCGGGGGGCCGGCGGGGGCCTGCGTCGTGCTCATGCCGCGGCCCAGCGGCCCCGGCTCCAGCAGCGGCGCGGGGCCGGGGGCCGGCGCCGTGGTGACGGCGGTGGTGCGCGTCACGCTCGGCTCGGCGCTGACGACCATCAGGTCGCGGACGGCGGAGACCCCTTGCACGCCGTGGACGATGCGCAGCGCCTCTTCGCGCTGCACCTCGTCAACGACCTGGCCGGTCAGTTCCACAACGCCGTCCTGCGCGCTGAGGTCGATGCGGAAGCGGCGGAGCTGCCCCGCCAGGCGCAGGTGGGCGGCGACGGTGTTGGCGAGCTGCTGGTTCGCGGACAGGACCGGCGGTGCCGCGAGCGCCTGGCCGGGCTGGACCCCGAGCCTGCCGGGTTCGTCGGGGCGCGGGCCGGCCGTTCCCTGGCCGGCGGCGTGCCGCGGAAAGGGGTTGGCCAGCCACAGTCCGACCGCGGCGGCCAGCATGGTATACGAACGGACGGTCACGGCATCCTCCTCGTGATCGGTGGCGCACAGAGGGCGACACGCGAGTATTTCCCCCGCGCGGCCGGCCGTCAAACGGCGGAGCGGGTCGAAATGCGGTTCTTGCAGGGGCTCGGCCGGCGCCTGCGGGAGAACCCCGCGAAGGCGGTTTTCCGACCGCGTGGGCAGTTCGGGAGAAGGTTCCCCAGTTTCGGGGCGCCGCGGCGGTCGCCGCCCTTTTTCGCTGGAGTTCCAGGGCCGACGGCCATGAAAAGGGCGGCGAAGGAAAGAGTGCGCGGGAGCGTTGACACGCGCGGATCGGTTCCCTGTACTTCAAACAGTGATTGATGGAAGCGCCTGTAGCTCAACTGGATAGAGCAACGGCCTACGGAAACAAGACGACCGAAAAACCCCCAGGAAATCCTGGGGTTTTGCATTTCCAGGGTGTCGATTTGCCCCTGTCTAACCCTATCAGCAGTTGTAAACGGTTGTAGAACCCGAACAGCGTCTCCCGGCTACAAGCGCTGCCCACCTTGCCTCACCCCACCGCGGGGGCTTCACGGCCTGTTGCCGGCCGACCGGCCCCGGGGCAGTTTCCCAGCGGTACGTGGGCCGGCGGCGAAAACGTCCCCGCCGCCGGCCCACGGCCCTCCGTCCCGGCGCGCGGTCGGTCGCGCGGTTGTTTACGCCTGGCGGACTTCGACGCCGGCGTGTCCGTCGTCGCGGGCGAGCTGCGCCCACGTCTCCGCCGTTTCGCGGCTGTGCGTGCAGCCGATCGGCAGGTCGGCCTCCGCGCTGCCGGGGGCGGGGACGACGAAGAAAAGGTCCTCAAGGGTCGTGACGAAGTAGAGCGGGCGGTCGGCGCTCGCGGTGTCGGTAATGTTCATGGTCGGTTCCTCCGGGGGTTGATGTCTCGGGGTAGGGGGTGACTCCAGCCCTTCCAAGGTTACAAGTGGACTCCGAAAATAGCCGACTGTGCAAGTGGCCTTTGCAGCACGAGTTACGGCAAGCAATGCGACGAGAATTGTCGCAAATATGGACACAAGCTCACTAGATCATGCCGTCCTGACTTAATACTACGTTAGGGCTTACGTCGTCACCTTGGAAGGGCTGCGCCAGGCCGGTTAGGGTACACCGCCGGCCCGTGACGGGTTTCTGTCACTGGCGCCGAGGTGCTGCAAGGCCGTCCCGCCAGCGCGGCCACTGTAAGGCCCCCGGCTGGCCCGCTGGCGAGCGCGCACCGCCGAAGCGGCCCGGGACGCACCTGCCCAGCCGTGGGCGCCGTGGCGGGCCGCTGGCGCTGGCCGGGCCCGGGGTTCCCCCGCCGCGCCGGACGTGGTACGGTATCCCCGCCCCACGACGTCACCTCGAAGAAAGGATCGCCCATGAACGAACGCCGCCCCTCACCCCGCGTGCAGCCCGACCGCGCCGTCAACGCGCACGTCCTGTCCGCATGCCCGAGTGCTCGCAGGCGGCCCTCGTCGTGGACCTCTCCGGCGGCGGCCTGGGGCTGATCACCGCCCGCCCCATCGAGCCCGAGGCCCACGTTGTGCTTGAGCTGCAGGTAGGCGATGAACGCTCCCATTCAGGCGCGTCTTGCCGACGCCTGTGGCGAGGGCGAAACAGAGCGACGGGAAGTCGCGCTCGAAGTCGGTGACGTCCGGGAACTCGTCCCGGATGGCGGCGAGGGCCGCGGCAGGGTCGCTGTCCTTGGCGAAGTCCACCAATTCGGTGACCCGGGCAAGAATCTCCAGGGATTCCCGCTGCGGGGGGCGGAGGCTGAGGCGGCCGCTGATGGCGCTGACGTGACGGTTCATGGGTTGCAGATTCGACGCGGCGGGGCGGCTCAGCCCTGCTCAGCAAGCGAGTCGAACAAGGTTGCTTCTTCTCGGGGTTTCCGGCGCGCCTTCCGCGACGCCGCGGGCTGAGGGGACGTCTCCTCGTCCGGTGAGGGTGGCAGGCTGGCGATCTTGAGGCTATAGTCGTCCTTGCCAAACTCGCAGCGCGACAGCACGCTCTTGGGGATCTTCTTGAGCGTCAGGTTCCGAAATGAGGCGGGGTCGCCGTCAAACGCCTTGCAGCAGATTAGTAGCGTCCGCTCCGAGCCTACTGCGTCGCTGAGCTGGGCAAGCTGCGGCTTGGTCAAGACTTGCGTGGTCGTGTAGATGAAGTCGCGCTCGCTGGAGCGGCCCTGCTGCCAGTAGACGGTGTCGCTGGGGGCGTAGGTGAAGCCCATGTGCTTGCACATTGCCTCGGCGAGCATGGCGGCGTTGTACTGCTTGCTGATGACCCAGTTGCCGCGGGCGTCCTTCTCCAGCAGGGACGGCGCCAGGCGGTAGTAACGGAAGCCGCCGCCGCCCTTCCAGCCGATGGCCTCGGTGATGCCGCTTGGATCAGCGCCGTCGATGACCTTCTTCAGCCGGGGGATGATGTGTGTGTGGCAGTGCTCGCCGAGTTCGACCATGATCCAGCGGCGGCCCATCTTGTGGGCAACGGCGCCTGTCGTGCCAGAACCAGCGAAGGAATCGAGAATCCAGTCGCCCGGGTTCGTCGCAAGCTCGAAGACTCGCTTGATGAGCGCTTCGGGCTTCTTGCCCTTCGGAAAGTCTACACCGCCCTCGTTATGCAGGTTGTTCGACAAAATATCATCCCACAAGGTCGTCAACGGTTCGCCTGCGACGTACTGCCCATCCACCAACTTGAGCTTATCGGAGTAGAATAGGATACGTTCGCCGTTCTTGAAGTACATGTCGGAATGGTCGGCTCGCTCCAGCTTCAGGATGGCCTTGGGAGTCTGCTTCGACTGATCGATCATCTCACGCGCGGCTTCGCTGACGCCCTCGTAATCAGGCCGCGCCGTGCGGATGACACTGCGTGGGTTCTCGAGTACAAACCGTTCGAGTCGGTGCGGCTCATCCTTGATAATTTTTCGAGCTTCTTTGTCAGAAACCCCAAGGGCATTCGCCAACCCTTTGGTGAGCGTGACGATCTGCCAACCCTGATAGTGATCATCGATGTTGGCAATGTACTGCCCGTACCGCGTGTCGCGCTCACGTCCTGTGAACACTCGATTAGGGTTCCATACACCCTTGTCTTTGGCATAAATCACGACGTAATTTGTCGTGCTAACGCATCCTGGGTTGATGGATTTATGACCCGTCGCTGATCCTTGCTTAAATGTGACAACGTAGACGCGGTTCGCACGGCCGAAGATCTCGTCCAGCAGCACGATCAAGTAACCCAACTCATTGTCATCGATATGCACAAAGAGCGTACCGTCGGCTGAAAGCAGCCGGTTCAAGATCTCCATGCGGTCGCGCATCAATGACAGCCAGATAGAGTGTTCAAGACCATCGTCGTAGTGCTCCATCGCCTGCTGAGTGTTGAACGGTGGATCAATGTAGACGCACTTCACCTTACCGGCGAACTCCTGCTCCAGCGCCTTCAGCGCCAGCAGGTTGTCCCCGAAGATCAGCCGGTTGTCGAACACGTCGTTGTCGGTGACGCGCTTCGCCGCGTGGTAGGACTTCTCGGGATCCTCCAGCAAGATGCGCGGCTCCAGTCGCGGCCGGTTCTCCTTGCCGATCCAGGTCAGTTCGAGCTTCGTCTGCTTGCTCATGCCACCTCCCAGCGGATGGTGAACAACTCGACAACACGGGTCGTGCTCTGCAACCGTTTCTCGACCTCGGCGATCAGCTCGTCCTTGCGCGCCTCGATCTCGTCCTCTGCGTCGTAGAGGTGCCGACGCTTTTCCTTGCGCTGGGTTTCCAACTCCTTTTTCTTCTTCTGGAGTGCCAGCTTCTCTTCGAGCGTCGGCGCCAGCCGGGCCTCACGGTCTGTCTGTTTAATCTCCGTGTCGAAGTTCTTCAACTGAAATTCCAGGCCGGCCTTGCGGTCGTCGGCCCAGCGGTTCAGCTTGTCGATCTCGCGCTCGAAGAACTGGCGGTTGCGGTCAGCGATGTCCTTCAGCGCTCGTTCTTCGAGGTGGCTGAGCTGAACCTGGAGGCGGTCCCGGTCTTCCGCGGGCAACTCCGCGCGGGCCACGACTTCGCCGCCGACCTCAAAGAGCTTGGCGTAGACCTCCGGTAGCAACGCGGGGCCTTCGTCCGGGATGGCAGCGAAGAGCAGGCAGTCCTCATCCTCCAGCGACTCGACGGCCAGCTTCGCCACCGTCAGCCAGCCAGAGCAGCCGACGAGGCCCTCCACCGCTCCGACCTTGCCGACGTACCCGGAGTAGTCGAAGCGGACGAGGGCGATGATGAGGGGGCGATCCCGGGCACGGTCGAGGACAGCCTGGGCGAGCGGGTGGCCCAGGCGGTAGGCGTGCTGGCTCTCGGCCGCTCGGGCCTTCGTCACCAGGGAATACGTCCCCTCGGGGACAGCGGGCCAGCCGGGGCCGAGACCGTGCAGGCGGAAGGCGTAGGTGCGCGGGAGGAACGTAGCGTGCCCCTCCAGCTCGTGCCGGGTGACGTTCCAGAGCCATCGTTCGGCCCGTGCCAGATAGTTGTTGCTCTCCTCCTTCCTGAACCTGAGGCGCTCGTGGACCTCCTCGTCGAAATGCTCCAACAGCTGGTCGCGAGTGCTGGCCATGCGGGCGGCAACCTGTTCTTCCAGCTCGGCGCGCAGGCGGGAGAAGGCGGCGTCGATTTCTTCGCGGCTGCGGCACGCCTGGTAGATCTCAGCGACGCGGCGCTCGAAGTCCACACCCGATTCCAGGGCACCCAGTACCTCATCGGAGGAGCCGAAAACGCCGTCGAAGAGGCGGAACTTTTCGGAGAGCAGCTCGAAGACGCGTTCGTCGGCGGCGTTGCCGCGGTTCAGGAAGTTGATCACGACGACGTCGTGCTTCTGGCCGTAGCGGTGGCAGCGGCCGATGCGCTGCTCGATGCGCTGGGGGTTCCAGGGGAGGTCGTAGTTGACGACGAGGGAGCAAAACTGGAAGTTCACGCCCTCGGCGGCGGCCTCCGTGGCGACGAGGATGTCGGCGTGGTTGTGGAACTGCTCGACGAGTGCGGCACGCAGGTCCACGGCCTTGTTGCCGGTGACCGCGTCGTCGCCCTCGTGGCGTTGGAGCCAGGCGCGGTAAATGGCCGCGGAGCGGCCGTCGGCGTTGCTGCCGTTAATGGTCAGCACGCGGCCGGCGTAGTCGTCCTGAAGGAGTCCGTAGTCGTCAATGACCACGAGGTCCCAGGGCACGGTGGCGACCTCTTCGGCGCGGGCGGCGGCGAACTGGTGGGAGACGATCACCACGCGGCCGGCCGGCTCCAGGGGGCGCTCGCCGGCCTTCAGGGCGGCCTTGAACTCGCGGCCGTCGATGACGCGCGAGTCGAGGAAGAATTTCTCTTGCAACTCCTGCTGCCACTGCTTGCGGAGGATGGCAGGGGCGATCACGAGGATGCGGCGCTTGTGCTCGGCCCAGAGCTGGCTGATGACCAAGGCTGCCTCGATAGTCTTCCCGAGGCCGACCTCGTCGGCGAGGATGGCGCCGCGCGACAGGGGGGCGGCGAAGGCGAAGAGGGCGGCGTCGAGCTGGTGGGGGTTGAGGTCCACCGTGGCGTTGAACATCGACGAGCCGATCTTGGCGATGCTGTCGGAGGCGCTGCGGCGGGTCAGTTCGTGGGCGTAATAGGCGGCGTGGTATGGGGTGATGGGGCAGCAGCCGTTGCCGCCGCCAGGGCCGGCCGGGTCGGGGTCGGTGGCCTGCGCCTGCGCGGCGGTCGCCTTGATAAGCCGCTCCTCGGCGGCGCGGTCCAAAACCACTTCGCCGCAGTTGTCGCATTTCGGGACGACAAGTTGGGGGACATCGACGGTGACAAGCCGGCCTTCGTGGAGCCTCTCGGCGTGGTAGGGGACCGTCGCGGGACGCACCGCGGGCCTGCGGCATCGGGGGCAGTGCCAGGGGAACGGTTGGCCGGGCTGCTCGTGCCCGTTCGTCTCACGTTCAGGCGTCATGAATACTCACAATATATAGCTAAGGGTTCTTGGGATCGTCATCCACAAGGACCGTTTCGACGTAGGGCGCAACCGATGCTCCGCTAACACATAACTCTAGATGCGATTGGCACTTGCGAAGAATCGCCCTGCTTGTCACAGACACGGTTTGTGACAGTCGTTTTCCACAGGAAAAGCGGGCTTTGGCTGGGGATAACTTACTGAACTAACGTTCTGGACCCACCTGCACCCCCCGGGTTCTCGTTGCCAGCACTGTCCCAAAAGGGTCTCGCTAGCAGGACCGAGAACCTGGAAAAGCCTGGAAATCCAGGACTTGCGGTGAGCGGAGGACCGGTTACGCCCTCGACGTAGAGGGCGCGGCCGGCCCAGGCGATTCGGAAGTCGTAGTGGTAATCGCGGTCGTTCCACGCGAGCCGCGTTTCACGGACCTGGTCGATCACGCCGCCGGCCTGGACGTGCTGGTGCATCAGTTTCGCGAGGGCCTTCACGTTGAATCCGGACAGTTCTCTGGCCGCCCAGTCTTCGGCCACGGGCTTGATGGTGACGGCGTCGGTCACGTACCAGTCGGCCAGGATACTTCTGATGCAAGACTGAAGTTGAAGGTCGGCCAGGGGCGCCATCGGGTTTCATCCTTGATCACCGGCACCTCCTGCCGCCCTGGTGATCATTTTAGCACTAATGACATGCGGAAAGCGAGGCTGGTTCAGCGCCGAGGCCGTTTGGGCACGCCGGGCGACCTGGACAGAAGAGATGGATTATCCCAAAGAGGGCAGCCGGCCACAACCCCTTTCCGAACTGCAAGAACGAGTGAACTGGGCGCAGCCAACAGCCACACCAAAGTGAAGGACCTGCTTACTTACTTCTACTGTGCTTGATTGCGCAAACGCCGCAGAAATAACTGGTCATGCTTGGGGGTCGGATGGAACTCCAGTCGATCACACAGCCTCTTGGCTTCCTTGGCAGGGAAGGCTTCGTACAGCGCTCCGCCCGTGTGCGTGTTCAGGTTGTCGCACACCAGGCGGATCTTGACCGCCTCCGGGTAAT
>JBBRPS010000483.1:0-8043 GCA_038227745.1 Gemmatales bacterium
GCAGCCGTGCCGGTCTGAGGGCAGGCAAGGGCGGCACGGCCAACGGCTTACCAGGAAAGAATCGTCCACACGCCTCTGGGTCGCCGTGCGCGCCGGCAAACTTCCTCGGAACACGCCCGGGGTTATTGAGATGTTACGAGCGGAGGACCGGTTACGCCCGAAGAAATCCATAATCTTTGGTGGTGTGCGGCCGTCGCTGCCGACCGTCAGAAGCCGCAGATGTTTCCGCGGTTCGGGCGAGCGCCGACCTTTCGTCGCCGCACCGGGGAAGAAAAGGGGCTGCAGACCGGGTTTCTCTCCGGGTTGTGTCATTCCGCGGGGTCAGACGCGAAGGTCTTCCCCACCCGCCCAACTTCCGTTCCGGCGTGCAGCGACGCGGGGCGTCGCGCCGGACACTGCCCCGCCTCTTCGCGGTCCGCCCGGTTTCCCCGTGCGGACTTTTCCGGTCATGCCGCAGAACCGCCACCACTTAACGGCAACCGCGGTGAAGACCGCCAACCCGGCCCCCTCTCTCGATTTGTCGCAGGCCCGGCGCGGTAAAATACTGTACCGCCATCGGCAACGCAGTCGATGATGGATTTCAAGGGAACCATTCCTCCTGCGAGCACCTCCCATGCGTTGGTCTTCCCTTCTGCCGCGCCGGCGGGCCGCGTTGCTCCGTGTCTGGCTGCTGGTCCTCGCGGCAGGCTTCGCGTTCGCGCACCTCGGACTGCCGCGCGCCCAGCCCAACCCGTCCCTCGCGCTGGCCGTCGCGGAAGAAGCCACCCCCGACTCCGTCGTCCCCCCCGGTCCGTACTCGCCCGCCTGGCAGCGGCGGCAGATCCTGACGCGGCTTGGCGTCGATCGCTGGCACGCCGACGGCCAGCGCGGCCGCGGCCTCAAGATCGCGGTGCTCGACTCGGGGTTCCGCGGCTACCGCCAGTTCCTCGGCAAGGTGCTGCCCGCCCACGTGACCGTCCGCTCCTTTCGCGACGACGGCAACCTGGAGGCCCGCGACAGCCAGCACGGCATCCTGTGCGGCGAGGTGCTGCACGCCCTGGCGCCGGACGCGGAACTCCTGTTCGCGAACTGGGAGCCGGACCGGCCCGAGCGCTTCCTCGAGGCCGTCCGCTGGGCGCGGGAGCAGGGGGCGCGAATCGTGTCGTGCTCGCTCATCATGCCGAGCTGGAGTGACGGCGAAGGCGGCGGGGCGGTCAACGCGGCGCTGTCGGACATTCTCGGCAGCGGCGAGGCGCCCGGTGACCTGCTGTGCTTCGCCAGCGCCGGCAACACGGCGCAGCGGCACTGGTCCGGCACCTTCCGCGCCGACGCCGAGGGCCTGCACCAGTGGCGTGACGGCGCGACCGAGAACGTGCTCACGCCGTGGGGCGGCGACCGCGTTTCCGTCGAGTTGTACGGCCGGGGCGCCGTCGGCTACGAGGTGTCGGTTCACGACGTGTTGACCGGGCAGCGCGTCGGGCGGACCGTCGTCCGCCGCGGCTCGAAGAACCGCGCCGGCGTCAACTGCGCCCTGGTCCGCTTCACGCCGCTGCCGCGCCACAAGTACCGCGTGCAGGTGCGCGCCGCGCAGGGCGCCCGGCCGGGTGAGCCGTTCCACGTCGTCGTCCTGGGCGGCGGGCTGCAGTACAGCCTCGCGAAGGGCAGCATCCCCTGTCCCGCGGACGGACCGGCGGTCAACGCGGTCGGCGCCGTGGACGTCGAGGGCCGGCGCTACGGCTACAGCTCCTGCGGCCCGAACTCGCGCCTGCCCAAGCCGGACTTCGTCGCCGAGGTGCCCTTCCCGAGCTTGTGGCGCGACCGGCCGTTCGCCGGGACGTCCGCCGCGGCGCCGCAGGCGGCGGGCCTGGCGGCGCTGGTGTGGGCGCGCCACCCGGACTGGACCGGCCAGCAGGTGACGGCGGCCCTCCGCTCCGCCGCCCGCGACCTCGGCCCTCCCGGCCACGACCACGAGACGGGGTACGGCCGCCTCACGCTGCCGTGAGAAAAAGCCCACGGGTCGCAACCCGTGGGCTTTTTCTATTCCTTCCTCCCTTCCCGCTTGCGCCTGGCCCACTCTTCGGCCATACGGATGCGCTCGACGGCCGGCGGGTGGCTGGCGAAGAGCCAGACCGTGAACGGGTTCGGGGCCACGTTGCCGAGGTTGTCGCGGGCCAGGCGTTTCTCCGCGGCGATGAACGCCCCCGGGTGGTCGGCGAGCCGCAGCGCCGCGGCGTCGGCCTGACTCTCGAAGTGACGGCTGACCACGTTCTCCACCGGCCACACCAGCCACGAACCCACCACCGACAGCAGCAGCAGCAGCGGCACTCCGGCGGCGTCGTCCGGGCCGCGCAGCGCGAACGGCGCCCGCCCCACAGCCCGACGCAGGATCAGCGCCACGAGGAACAGGCCCGCGTAAGCCCCCGCCCCCGCCAGCGCGATGCCCTTCAGGATGTGATCGTGCTCCCAGTGGCCGATCTCGTGCGCGAGGATCGACTCGATCTCGTCGGCCACCTCGCTGCGGTGGTCGAGGACGACCGCCGTTGCCTGTGCCGGCCCCTGCGGCACGGCTGCGAGGCCGATCACCGCCGCCGCGGAAGCCGCCGGCAGCGTGTGCAGCGGCCGGAGCAGCGTGTCGTACAGGACGATGCGCCGCGTCGAGCCGAAGCCGGTGAAGTAGGCGTTCGTGTGCTTGCCCTGGCGCGAGGCGTCCATGACCAGCACTGCCTCGACGTGGACCCCGGCGCGCTCCGCCAGGGCGCGGACGCGCCGCAACAAATACGGATCGTCGAGGGGCGTGAAGGTGTTGAACAGCGGGTTGATGACGACCGGCAGCATGTAGGCGTAGAAGACGCCCAGGACCGTGCTGCCCGTGGCGGCCAGGAGCCACCACCGGCGCGGAAAGGTGCGGATCAGCGCGTACAGGCCGGCCAGCAGGACGGCGCCCATCACCGCCGCGATGCCGAGCGACTTGGCGTAATCCTCGAACCAGGACAGGACGCTGCGGTCCGTCATGCCCCAGGCGCGCGCGTGCGCCAGCCGCCCCAGCCGAATCGGCAGCACGAGCAACTCGGCGGCGACGAAGCAAAACGCGCCGACCAGCAGCACCGTCGCCAGCCAGCGCAGGCCCCGACCGAGCCGCGCCCCCAGGCGACCGAACTGGCCTGCGGAGGAAACCCCCTCGTCCCCACCCGGTCGGCGCAGGCCCACCAGCTGGCCGCAGCGGTCGGCCAGCTTCCGGGCGGCGCCGGTGAAGACGAGGACGGTCAGAAAAGCGAGTTGCACACCCGTGGACGCCCAGAAGAACAGGCGGCGCTCGGAACTGTACCGCAGTCCCCGCTCGATCTCCGTCGCGCTGAAATACCTTGCGGCCTGGGCCTCGGCCTCCTGCGCGCGCGGGAACGTCGTCAGCACGAACAGGATCGCGTAGACGAGGACGCCCGCGGCCAGGGCGGCCTTCAGGCCCGGCGTCTTCCTGAGTGGTTCGGCGCTGGCGGGTGTTCCGTCGGGCAAGGTGGGTCCTCCGCGAAAGGGCAGGGCGGACAGGCGTCGAAGTTGTTGTATCATCCCGGCAAGGAAGTTGGTCACGTAGGACGGCTCTCCTGAGCCGTCCGGACGGCTCAGGAGAGCCGTCCTACGGGAGCCTCTTTCGGGCCGGGGGAATACTCCGCGCCGCACGGGACTGGCACCCCGGACAGTCGGGCCATATAATCCTCTCACAGGCGTGCCGCCTCACGGCCGCGCCCCACGCCGGTTTCCGTCACGCCGCCCGCGGCCTGGCCCAGAAACCCCTGATGTACCCGAAGACTCGTTCGCGAGTTCATCGACAGGGGTTTCTCGATGGCCGGACGCTTTCCCCGCAGTTGCCTCCGTGCCTCCATCTCGTCCCCCTCCCGCTGAACCCGCGTCGATCCCCCAACGCCCTCGGACTGCGGCGTGCGCCGCGGCCGGGGGCCGTCCGTTACCCGGAGGTGTCCCGATGAGCGACCGCGATTTCTCCCGCGACGGTGAGGACCATGTCGAGGCGACGCGCATGCCGCTGGGCGAGCACATCCACGAGCTGCGCGGCCACCTCTGGCGCGCGCTCGGCGGTTTCGGCGCCATCGTCGTCCTCTGTTTCCTCCTCGACCTGGTCGGCTTCCTCACCGGCACGCCGGTCGGCGTCGGCAAGCCGGTGATGGACTGGATCCGTCTGCCGGTCGAGCAGGAACTGCAGAAGTTCCACGAGCGCCGCTTCGAGCGCCTGGTGCGCGACCTGGAGGCCGGAGAGCCGAAGCTGCGCGACGCCGACCGGGCGAGGACCGTCGTCCTCGAACTGGACGTGTACCAGGTGGCGCGCGCGGTCGCGCCGCTGCTCCGCGTTGAGCCGCCGCCTGTCGAGGGGGAGGGTCGGTATCGACCCTTCTCCGCTCGCATCGGGCCCGTGAGCTGGTGGCTGCTGCTCGAACAGGCCCGGGTCCTGACGGAGCGGCGCTCGCGCCTGGTGACGATGAGCGCCACCGAGGCGATGACGGTTTACTTCAAGGTGACGCTGGCCTGCGGCCTCGTCCTGGCCAGCCCGTGGGTGTTCTTCCAGATCTGGTCGTTCGTCGCGGCGGGACTGTACCCGCATGAGAAACGCTACGTGAACCGCTTTCTGCCGCTCGGCGTCGCCCTGTTCCTGGCCGGCGTGCTGCTCTGCCAGTTCCTGGTCGTCCCCCGCGCGGTCGAGGCGCTGCTCGGCTTCAACGAGTGGCTCGAGCTGGAGCCGGAGCTGCGCCTGAGCGAGTGGCTGAGCTTCGCGCTGCTGATGCCGCTCGTGTTCGGGGCCGCGTTCCAGACGCCCCTGGTGATGTTCCTGCTGGAGCGGGTGGGCATCTTCACCGCGGCGGCGTACCGGAGCAGCCGCCGCGCCGCCTGGTTCGCGCTGGCGGTGTTCGCGGCGGTCATCACCCCCTCGGTGGACGTTTACAGTATGTTCTTCCTGTGGGTGCCGATGGGCGTCCTCTACGAACTGGGGATCTGGCTGTGCGTCCTCGCCCCGCGACGGCCTGCGGACTTCGAGGAAGAGGCGCCGGTCGAGGTATAACGTCCGGGGCGGCGGGTGTTGGTTCCGGCCGGTTCGGCCGTCGGAAAAGAGAGAACTTGGGGGTTCGCGGACGGTACCGGGCTGGAGACGCTGGGGTGCCGGACGCCGCCCTCACCCGCCACGCGCGGGCCGCCCTGGAGCGGCTGGACGAGTGACCGGGCGCCGGGCCAGGCGTTCCAGGGACGCCCGGGCCTCGACCGTGAGCGGCGCCTCGGGGTCGCCGTCCGTGAGGCCCTCCAGGACGCGCCGCGCCTCCGGCGTGCCGAGGGCCTCGAGGACTTCCACGGCCCGCAGCGCCCGCAGCCGTTCGGGGGAGCCTGGGGTGCTATTGAGCTGCCGCAGCAGGCCCTCGATCCGCTGGCGCACCTCCAGAGTCACCGGCCTCACCACGGCCCGCATCAACGCCGCCCGGGCGCGCTCCCCGAGCCTGGCGAGTTCCGCGGTCGCCTTCTGTCGGACCGGGTAGCGCGGGCTGTCGAGGTCAACGATCATCTGGGCGATGGTCCGGGCGGACTTCGGCACCGGCCGCAGGCGCTCGCCGAGGAAGGACACGGCTTTCGCGCCGTCGCCGATCAGCGCCCAGACGCCGGCGTGTGCCGCGGCGGCGTTGGCGTCAGCCAGGCCGACCCACGCCCCCTCGACGGTCTGCGGTCGGGGCCGGGCGACCTTTTGCCCGTTCCACGGGCCTGCCAGGTCCCACACCAGCGCCGTGGTGTCCCAGCTCCCCGACACCAGCGTCCGGCTGTCCGCGCTGAAGGCCAGGCCGGAGGCCCGGTCGCGGTGCCCGCGGAGTTCGTGCAATTCGGCCCCGGTCGCCAAGTCCCAGAGCTTGACGGCGCCGTCGGGACACGCCGCAGCCAGGACGCGGCCGTCCGGCGAAAATGCGAGCGGCGCGCCCGATCCTACCGGAGAGACCGGCTGGCGGGAACCGGCGAAGCGCACCCGCTCCTTCCCGGTGGCCACCTCATAGAGGTAAACGTCCTCGCCGTCGCGCCCGGCTGCCAGCGTGCGTCCGTCCGCTGAAAAGGCCAGCCTCCGAAAGCGATCCGTCGGAATGCCCCCCTTCCCCCCGAAAGCGCCGGAGGTGATCGCGCCGCCGATCTGCTCCAGCTTTTGGCCGCTCGGCACGTCCCACACGCCGACCGACCCCTGCCCGAAGGCGCACGCCACCGTCCGCCCGTCCGGCGAAAAGGCCGCCAAGGCCACGCCCATCCCGTCCAGTTCAAACTGGCAGAGTTCCACGCCGTTGACGGTGTCCCACCAGCGCACCTTGCGGCCGCCGTCCAGGGAGGCGAGGTGCTTGCCGTCCGACGTGAGGGCAACGCGGAGGACGGGACCGTCCGCGACGCGGAGGACGCGCAGTTCCTTGCCGCCGGCGACACTCCAGAGGCGAATCCACCCCCGCTCCCGACCGTCCTCGACCACAACTCCCGCGCCGGCCAGCAGCCCGCCGTCCGCTGCGAACGCGACATGGCGGAACTGCCCCTGCCCGGCGGCGAGGAAACGGAGCTGCTGGCCGGTACGCGCGTCCCAGAGCCGGATGGCGTGGCGCTCCTGGCAGGCCGCCGTGCGGCCGTCGGCGGACACGGCGACCGAGTGGATCTCCGCCTGCCCCGACGTGCCTGCCTCCGCCTGCGCCGCGGCCAGGTCGCGGCAGCAAACTTTGCCGCCGCGGCTGCCGCTCGCCAGGAACGCGCCATCGGCGGACAGGGCGAGCGCCAGCACGGGGTCGTCCTCCGACACGTCGAACTGCTTCACCGGCTTGCTCCGCGCGTCCCAGACGCGGAGTGTCCCGTCGCCGGCGGCCGTCGCCACGCGCTTCCCGTCGGCCGAGATGCTCAGCGCCCGGATGGGGGCCTTGTGGGCGTCGATCCGGCGCACGGCCTGGCCGGTGTCCGCCGCCACGAGCACGACCTGGCCGCCGACCCCGAAGACGACCGCGTTGCCGTCGTGGGAAAAGTGGACCGCGGTGGTGGCCTGTTCCGCGGTCAGGTGCCGGATCTTCTTCCCCGAGTGCGCGTCCCAGAGGATCACCCCGTCGCGCTCCCCGGCGGAGACGATCGTCTTGCCGTCGGGCGAATACCCGACCGCCCGAACCGGCTGGTGGTAAAAGAAGGACTGATCGACCTCCAGCCCGGTGCTCACACTCCAGACGCGGACTGAGCGGACGTGGTAGACGCCGCCGCAGGCCAGGAATTTGCCGTCGGGTGAAAAGGCCAGGGCGTGGGGGACGCCGGCGCTGCTGGAGCACCGCAAGAGGGATTTGCCGGTCGCGGGGCCCCAGAAGCGGATCGTCTTGTCGGCGCCCGCGCTGGCGAGCATCTTGCCGTCCGGCGCGAACGCCAGGGCGTGGACGGCCCCCTGATGGCCGGTGAGGATCCGCAGCCCCTTGCCGGAGGGGGCCTCCCAGAGATGGACCGTCCCCAGCGAACCGGCCGAGGCGAGGACCTTGCCGTCGGGGGAGAGGGCAATGGCCTGGACCGTGCCGCCCTGGCGCAGGCGCTCAACCTTGCCGAGGCGCTGCAGGGCGCCTGGGGGCAGCGGGTCGCCGTGCGGGTCGAGGCGGGGCGCCGGGACCTGGGCGGTCGCCCGCGGCCCGGCCGTGAGGGCCAGCACCAGCAGAGGCAGCAGGGCCTTGCGAACTCGGACCACGGAAACCTCCTCTGGGCCGTACCGAACCGCGGGACGGGACAGGCGATCACCTCAGAGTCTGTGAACAATTCTGTCCTCGTCCCCCTTCGTGGGGCTGACGAGCCGGCGGCGCTTCCCTACGACATCCGCATGAACGCCAACGACCCTCCGCCGGTCACCCCGGTGGCCGACACCGCCGGGCTGACGACGCCGGCGCCGCCCCTGCGCCCCAGCCGCGCCTGCGCCGGGCCGACCGGGAGCAGGTCATCCCACCCATGCGCCTGGAGGACTTGCTGAGCACCGACCACCAGGCCCGCGTCGTCTGGCAGTTCGTCCAAGGCATCGACCTGACCGGCCTCTATGCCACC
>JBBRPS010000484.1:0-8036 GCA_038227745.1 Gemmatales bacterium
CACGCGCAGACCGCCGGGCGGGAGGGTCCGGGGTGCGCGCCTAAGCCGCGGGGGGCGAAACAATGTGCCCAAACGAGTGAACATCCTATGGCCCAAGGACTTGGATTTACTGGAGGCACATGACAGTGCCATTCGCGCCTGGAACTTTATGGCGAGCCGGGGGCGTTGGAGCAGTTTGCGGCGGCGTGTAGCGGGTTTGCGGGTGCCATGCTTTCGCAGCCCCGCCTCGTCGGGGATCATTTCCCGGGCCGCAAGGGGCCGCGAAAGCATGGCACCGCCGGAGGCGTCCGGTTCTCCGGGGGCTGACGCCCCCGGCGCGCCGGCAACGGGAGCAACACCATGGGCATGGAACAGAGGGTCGAGTTCGACGAGGGGGCGCGGCTCTGGCCCGCGGTGGCCGAACTGCTCGGCGGGCGCGGCTACCCGGTGCAGATGCGCATGATCGACGGCCAGCTCGCTTTCCCCGACGAGGCGCCGCCCGACGACTGGCGCGAGCTGCGCCTGGGCACGCCGGCCGGCATGATCTCGCTCCGCCGCGACGGGCCGGGCGCCGTCCTGCTCGTCACCTGGGGCAACGCCGACGAAGCGCTGCGGCAGGCGTGGCACGCCCTGACCTGGGCGTGCGCGGAGGCGACCGGCGGGCGCGTGCGGATGCCGGCGGGGCCGGTCGCCGCCGGGGACTTCAAACGGACGGCCGACCTGCCGCCGCCCCTGCGCGACTGACGGGCCGCGCCCCGTGGGCTTGAGGGCCTTTACTCGTCCACGACGTCGTCGAGCAGACCGATCGCGACCATGTCGGCGCGGACGACGAGTACGCGCCGACGGTTCCGCTTGACCCCGGTGACCTGCGAGGCGGCGACGTAGTTCTCGCGCGAGGACTGCGTGTCGCGCAGGTCGTGGACGTCCGCGTCGCGCAGCTCCAGGAAGTCGCCGTCCACGCGCTTCAGCGTCCCCAAACACACGAACGGGCTGCGCAGGTCCACGACGACCTTCTGCCCGACGAACTCGTCCAGCATTGCGGCGCTCGGCGACTGCTCTGCCATAATTCTGCCTCCGGGTTCGCGGGCGCACCGGCGGCCCGCTTCCCGATGGGGCGGCCGCTCGCTACTCTGACTCTGCCCGGTGCGCCGACCTTCTCTCTTTACCTCGGGCGCCGCACCGCGCGGCCCCTGGACGCCATCATGCCGACTCCTCCTCTCGCCGCCGCAGAACGATTTTATCACGAGGCCCTCGGTCGGCTGCAACCCCTCCTCGACGGACAGCGCGCGGCGCTCGACCGGGCGGCCGCCCTGTGTACCGAGGCCATCGCCCGCGACGGCCTGGTCCACCTGTTCGGCTGCGGCCACAGCCGCATGCTCTGCGAGGAGATGACGCCGCGCCAGGGCTGCTTCGTCGGCTGGCACACCATCGTCGAGCTGGGCCTGACGTTCCACAACCTCATCGTCGGCCCCAACGGCCTGCGGCAGAGCCTGCACCTGGAGAAGACGCTGGGCTACGCGGAGCAGATCCTGCGCAACTTCGCCTTCGGGCCGCACGACGTGATGATCGTGATCTCGACGAGCGGCATCCGCGAGGTCATTATCGAGATGGCCGAGGGCGCCCGCCAGCGCGGCCTCTCGGTCATCGCCGTCGTCAGCCGGGCCCACTGCGAGCAGGCGAAACCGGCCCACCCGTCGGGCCAGAAGCTCCTCGACGTGGCCGACGTGGTGCTCGACAACGGGGCGCCGGTCGGCGACTGCGTGTTCGCGATCGAGGGGTTGAAGAATAAGACGGGGCCGTTCAGCACGCTCGGCGGGGCGATGGTGATGAACATGCTGCGCTGCGAGGTGGCGCAGCGGCTGGCAGACCGCGGCGTCGAGCCGGTGTTCCTGCCGAGCCACCAGTTCGTCGGCAGCCGGACGGTGGAGGAGCAACTCGAATACTTCTACTCCCAGTATGCCAAAAGGGTCGCGCCGCTGTACGGCCGCCAGGGGGTCTGACGATGGCCGGGCGTCTGGACGGCAAGCGCTGCCTGATCGTCGGCGGCACTTCGGGGATCGGCTGGGCCGCGGGGAGGCGATTCCTGCAGGAAGGCGCCCGCCTCGCCGTCGCCGGCCTCGACGAGCCTCAGAGCCACCAGGGCGTCATCTCGCTGATGGAGGCGGCCGGGGCGTGCTTGTCCATCGGCTGCGACGTGCGCGATCCCAAACAGGTTGACGAAGCCTTCGCGTTCACGGTCGCGGTTTTCGGTGGCCTCGACGTGCTGTACCACGTCGCCGGCATCAGCGGGCGCGGCCACGGTGACGGCCCGCTGCACGAATGCACCGAGGAGGGCTGGCAAGCGACCCTTGACGCCAACCTGACAAGCACCTTCCTGACCAACCGCGCCGCCGTGCGCCATTTCCTGGCGCACAAGCAGCCGGGGGCGATCCTCAACATGGCGAGCGTGCTGGCGCTGGCGCCGTCGCCGGGGCACTTCGACACCTGTGCCTACACGGCGTCCAAGGGCGGCGTGATCGCCCTGAGCAGGCTGGCGGCGGCGCGTTACGCGGCCGACGGCATTCGCGTCAACGTCCTCGCCCCGGGGTTGATCGACACGCCGATGGCGGCGCGGGCCGCCCACGACCCCGCGATCCTCTCCTTCCTGCGCTCGAAGCAGCCGCTCAAGGGCGGGCCGGGCAGTGCGGCGGACTGCGCCGACGCCGCGGTGTTCCTGTGCAGCGACGAGGCCCGCTTCATCACTGGCGCGGTGCTGCCGGTGGACGGCGGCTGGTGCGTAAGCGAAGGGCAGTACGCCGGGGAATAGCCACGCGCCGCCCCGATCGGGTTTCCCTCGCCGCCGTCGTCCGCTAGAATGGAGTGGAACGGGCCTATCTCCCACGCCATCCCAGGCCCATGAGCCGCCGACCGTGGGCCTCGAGAGAACATCCGGCTTGAAAGAACACGTCATCACCCAGCCCGAAGAACTGACCGCCTGCTGTGCGCACCTCGCCACCTGCCGGCACTTCGGCTTCGACACCGAGTTCGTCGGCGAGGAAACGTACCACCCGCGCCTGTGCCTCATCCAGGTGGCGACCGACGAGGCGCTGTACCTGATCGACCCGCTCAGCGTTGGGCCGCTCGACGCCTTCTGGGATGTGGTCACCGACCCGGCCAATCTCGTCGTCGTCCACGCCGGCCGCGAGGAGGTGCGCCTGTGCCATCTCTGGAGCGGGCGGACGCCGGGCAACCTGTTCGACCTGCAGATCGCCG
Source organism: Gemmatales bacterium (assembly GCA_038227745.1). GTDB lineage: Bacteria > Planctomycetota > Planctomycetia > Gemmatales > Gemmataceae > DASPXY01. The sequence goes on from JBBRPS010000484.1 coordinate 3,232, forward strand.
CCGGCCTGACCGGCCTGGCCTACCCGCTGGGCCACGGCAACCTCGTCAACCAGGTCCTGCGCGTCCACCTCTCCAAGGGCGAGACGCTGACCGAGTGGCGCACCCGGCCCCTGACGCGCGCCCAGATCCGCTACGCTTTCGACGACGTGCGCTATCTGCTGCCCGTGTGGCAACGGCTGTCGGCGCGGCTGGAGAAGCTCGGCCGCGCCGATTGGGCGCGCGAGGAGTTCGCGCGCCTGCGGATCAACGCCACGCCGGACGAGATGGGCGTGCTGGCCTCGACGGAGAAGTGGCGCAAACTGCGCGGGCTGGGTTCACTGGACCGCGTCCGCCTGACGATCGTGCGCGAGCTGTATAACTGGCGCGAGGAGACGGCGGCACGCACGAACAGGCCGGCGCGGACCATCGTGCGCGACGACCTGCTCGTCGAGATCGCCCGCCGCAACCCGACCAAGGCGCGCGACCTGCACGTCGTCCGCGGCCTGCCGAAGCGCGACCTGGACGCGATCGTCGAGACGGTCGAGCGGGCGCGGGCGCTCCCCCCGGAGCAGCGCCCGGAGGTCGCCGAGCGCGAGCAGGACCCGCCGCAGGTCACGCTGGTGGGGGGCGTGCTGATGGCGGCGCTGGGCGACTATTGCACCCGCGAGCACCTGGCGCCGAACCTGGCCGCGACCACGCAGGACGTCAAGCTCGTGGTGCGGGCGCGGTTCCAGGGCGGCCCGCTGCCGGAAGACTCGCTGCTGACGCGCGGCTGGCGGGCGGTGCATGTGCTGCCGCACCTCGAAGCCATCCTCGGCGGGCGGCGCTCGCTGCGCGTCGTCAACCTCCGCGCCGAGGCGCCGCTAGGGTACGCGGACATGGAGTGAGAGCGCTCAAGCCCAGGGGGCTTGCACCCCCTGGGTTTGGGGGAAGGAAGGGCGGCACTCACGGCAATTCCAGTACCTTCTTCAGGCTTCCGCCAAAGTCGGCACGGCTTACCGGGAAAACCGGCCTCGACCGGCCTCCCCAGGGACGGCCCTGTACGGAAGCCCCGCGCCTGCCGATTCCCCTAACCGCGGAGACGTTCGTCGCCCGCCTCGAAAAGGAGAGTCGCGCATGGGCTTCTTCATAGGACGCGCCACCTTCCTGCGCTACCGCATCGACGGTCCCGCTCCCAAGCGGTTCGGCCCCGAGTACCTGGAGAAGCTCGCCGCCCGCGCCATCGGTCAACAGAAGACGGAGAGCAAGGACGGCACCGAGGTGGGTTGGATCGCCGGCGACGACATCCTCGACCTCGGCTTCGACCTGGCCAAGAACGTCGTCGCCGACACGTTGCACTTCGCCCTGCGCATCGACACCCAGAAGCTGCCCGCCGATTTGCTGCGGGCCTACGCCCGCGCCGAACTCCAGGCCCTCGCCGCCGAGAACCCCAGCGGGCAACCCAGCGCGAAGCAGAAGAATCAAGCGGGTAAACTACCGCGGCAGGCGGGGCTGATCCTGGTGCGGCACGAGCAGCAGTACGAACTGACGCTCCAGGCCGAGACGCTCGCCGTCAGCGGGGCCAAGCTGCCCGCCAGCGAGGAGGGCGAGCCGCCGGCGCGGGGAAGAAGGCGCGGTTCACGTATCGGCAGGGGCAGTTCCTGGCGTTCATCCACCGCTACCTCTCGCAGTTGCCAGTTGCCAGTTGCCAGTTGCCAGTTGCCAGTTGCCAGCTAAGAATTGAACCACAAAGCCCACAAAGACCACAGAGAATTGCAGGAGGGTGTTTTCTCTGGCATTTCTCTGACATTCTTTGTGGTCTTTGTGAGCTTTGTGGGTCAATATCACCCCTGGGTCCGCTACCATCGACCAGCGCAGCGCACCACGTTCCCCCGCCCGCCCGGAGGCCGCCCATGCCTGGCTTCGTCCGCCTCTTTTCGTGCATCGCCCGGTCCGCCGTCAAGAGCGGCGGCAAGGCCCTGTGCAGCCTCATCCCCTTCGGCGAGGTCGCCTTCGAGGTCGCCAGGGACGCCTACGACGACTACTGCCGGGGCCACGGGGTGGCCGACCTGCGTGCCGACCTGGAGCAGTTGGCGCAGGCGGATCAGGCCGAGGTCCTGCAGGCGGCTGAGCAGGTCGCCGGCGCGGAGGCCGCGGGCCAGCCCGCCTTAGTCCGTCAGGCATTGACCGCCTACCTCGGACAGGTGCCCGCCAGCGTGCGGCAGTCCCTCCGCAGGCCGTCCGACCCGGGCGGGACCACCGTGCCCGCCGGCCTTCCCCTGAAGAAGGCGGAAGACCTCCTGGCCTTGCTGCCCGCCGGCCTGCCGCGGTTCCGGCCGGGCGACCGCCCCCTGGCGGCCGACTGGGAGCTGGTCGAATTGCTCGGCACGGGGGGCTTCGGGGAGGTCTGGAAGGCTCGCCACCTGACCCGCTCAAGCGTCAAGCCGGTGGCCCTCAAGTTCTGCCTCGACCCGGCTTTGGCCCACAGCCTCCGCAACGAGGCGACCCTCCACGACCTGCTCGACCGCGTCCGCGGGCAGAACGCGTGCCTGGGCGTCGTCCCGCTGCTGGAGACCTACCTGCGGGCCGACCCTCCCTGCCTGATGTACGAGTTGATCGAGGGCGGCGACCTCGCCGGCCTCGCCCGGGAGATGCACGGCCAGGGAACATTGACCCCGACGTTCGCGGCGCGGCTCGTGCAGCGGCTGGCGGCGATCCTCGCCGCCGCCCACCGGCTCGACCCCCCCATCGTACACCGGGATCTGAAGATGTCGAATGTCCTGATCCGGCGTGGCGAGGCCGGCAAGCTCACGTTGTTCGTCGGGGACTTCGGGATCGGGGGCCTGGCGGCGGGGCGGGCGTTGCAGGACCAGGCCGCCGGCCGCCGCGCGGGGGGCCAGACACTGCCGACAGCGGTGCGCGGTGCCTACACGCCGCTCTACGCCTCGCCGCAGCAGGTCGCGGGGCAACCGCCGGATCCGCGCGACGACGTTCACGCCCTGGGCGTGATCTGGTATCAGCTTATCACGGGCGACCTGGGACTGCTCGCCATCCCGGCCGACTGGCGGGACGTGGTCGAGGAGCGGGGCCTCGGGGAGGATGAGGTCCGCCTGCTGGCCTCGTGCCTGGCGTCGCGGGCGGAGAAGCGGCCAGCAGACGCGGGCGCGCTGGCCGACCGCCTGGCCGCGCTGGCCGGCACCGTGGCCCCGGGGAAGCAAGACAGTGCCGGCCGCACGCCGCCGGTGACACCCCCTACGCCGGCGCGGCGACCGCGGCTCGCCAGCTCGACAAGCCGGCCAGGCAAGGACACCTGGACCAACACGCTGAGCAACGAACTGGTCCGCCTCCCTGCGGACTTCCTGCCGGCGGGGCAACCGGCCGGTCAGGGGCTGTACGTCTGCAAGACCTGCGTGAGCAACTGCGACTACAGGGAGTTCGTACGGGGCGGTGGGCCACCGCCGCGTGTCCACCCGAAGTACCCCGACCAGCGGACCTGGGACGACCGCAACACCTGCCCGGACTCCATGCTTCGACACCCGGTCGTCTACGTCACTCAGGCCGATGCGGTCGCCTTCTGCGGGTGGCTGACGCGGAAGGAGCGCGCGGCGGAGGCCATCGGGCAGCAGGACGAGTACCGGCTCCCGACCCTGGCGCAGTGGCGGGCTTTTGCCCGTGGGAGCCGGGTGACGCCGCGGACGGTGGTCGGCCGGCAGTGGCTCCCGGGCCAGTACCAGCCGACCGAGCCGGTGGACCACGAGACCCCGAACGCGCTTGGGCTGCAGAGCCTGTTCGGGAACGTGTTCGAGTGGTGCGCGGACGGCGATGCGAAGGAGGTCGAGGTGCCGATGCAAGGCGGCACAGGGAAGCGGAAGCAGACGGTCAAACGGTTCGTCGCGGTGGGGGGTGGATGGGCAAGCACGGCGGACTGGCTCCGTGCGGAAGCCGACCGGGGGGGCTTTGGGGCGATCCTGTGCCCGCACGGCTGGCCGATGTGGGACGGGGGCTTCCGGCTTTGTCTCGTCGTCGGGGCTTCGGGCAAGACTACCGCCTGACCGTGGGCCGCCTCACTGCCCACATTGCCCGCGTGGCATCCCCGAAGAGAACTCGCCAGCGGCGGTGCGGCTGCCATTTTGGCAGCCGCAGGGAGGATCTGGACGAGGCATCCCTGTGACCTGGTCCATCCCACCCTGGCGACATGCCCAGGAAGGCCCTTGGCAAGCCCTGAGAGCCCTCCGAAAGCCCCCGGCAGCCGGACGGCCAGGCTGCAACCCAACTATCAAGCAACGCCAAGGTGCTGCGGCGGGTGGAGGAGGGCTTTGACGGGGAGATAGTCCGGCCTGGATTCTCTGACTTGGAGCGGGCCGAGGCCCAGATCGAGGACGCGATCCGGCGTTTTGCGGAGGACGCCGACCGGCACTGTCGGGTGTTCAACCTGTCGCTGGGCAACGACACCTTGCGGGTGAACCGGGGGCATCAGCACCCCTGGGCGTTGCTGCTGGATCAGCTGGCCCGCGAGCTGGACATCGTCATTGTGGCTTCCGCGGGAAACGCCTCCCCCGCAGTACCCTCCGCGCCGACCGAAGCCGAGATCCGGGCGAGCGTCCGTGAGAGACTGTTCACGGAGGACCACGCCTTGATCGACCCGGCGTGTGCCGCCAACGTCGTCACAGTCGGGGCCATCAGCCGGCTGGAGGTGCCCGATGCGCCCCCAGGGCCTACGCATTACCGCTTCTCCAAGATACCATCGCCCTGCAGGATTTCCTCAAGAAAACTCGGATCCAGAGCGGCGGCGAAGCGCTTCTTGGCGATGCTCAACTTGGCCGGGTGGGCTTGCAGGAGCGATAAGG
>JBBRPS010000485.1:0-8030 GCA_038227745.1 Gemmatales bacterium
CAGCGGCCACGCCCTGCGCGTGGTCGGGCCGAAGGGCAAGATCCGCACGGTGGTCGGCACCGGCGGCCCGGGCGCCAAGGCGCAGCTGCGCGGGCCGAAGCACCTGTGCATCGACCTGGACGATAACGTCCTCATCGCCGACAGCTCGAACCACACGGTCCGCAAGTACCTGCCGCGCGACGGGACGGTCGTGCGCATCGCGGGCACCGGCAAGAAGGGCTCGGCCGGCGCGGGCGGCCCTCCTCTGGAGGTGGAGATGAACGAGCCGCACGGCGTCTACGTCCACCCCTCGGGGGCCCTGTACATCTCGGACAGCAACAACCACCGCGTCCTCAAACTCGAGAAGTAAGGACCGAGGCGTGACCTGGTTCCGGGTTTGCCGCTTGCGGCTTAGCGGGGTCGTCCCCGCTAAGCCGCAAGCGGCAAAGGCAGAACCGGGAAGCCCGCAGGGGCCGCCCGGGCGGTTCAGGTGGCCCCCCGTTCGCCCGCCGGTGGCTGCGGCCCCGCGGCCCCCTGGGTGGGGCCGAGCGTCGCCTTGACCTGCCCGAAGTCGATCTGGCAAGGGGACGAAAGCTCAATGCCCAGGCCGGGATCGATCTGGCGCTGGGCGCCGCCGGGTTCGGTCACCGTCCAGGGTTGCTTCGAGCGGTTGCGCAGGAGAAAGACCTTGGGGTCGTTCGGCCGCGGGCTGACCAGGGCCACGATCCCGTCCGCCTTCTGAGGCTCGAGGCCGGGGATGTCCTCCGAGGTCAGCGGCATCCCTTCCATCAGCGGGACGTCGCGCACCACGACGAGCTGCAAGCTCACGCCCGTCGCCCGGGCGCTGGCGGCGGTGCATACCTTGATTCGCACGCCCTCCAGCGTCCGCAGATCGCCCGGGGGGGCCTCGGCGGTCTTGCCGGTGGCGAAATCCTCCGCAAAGACACGGTTCTTGTCCACCCGGTATCCCAGCGCCTTCGGCGCCGCCCCGGGGATGTAAACGCCGGCGACGCTTTCGTCGCCGCCCAGGGCCACGGTGGCCGCGCCCAGGGTGACGATCCGGACCTCGCGCGCCCCGTACCTCACTTCCAGCCAGTAGCGCCGCGACGCGATCTCCGCCAGGGCGACCATCAGGCCGATGCACAGGCCCAGTATCGCGGCGCCGAGCCAGCGGCCCAAAGTCGCGTCGGCCATCAGGCTGACCGCCACGAAGCCCAGGGCGCCGAGGAAGCCGCCGATACAGCCCCCCACAAAGGCCCGCTGCCATTTCAGGTTGGGGACGAAAAAGCCCATGCCCGCCCCGATCAGGCCGCCCAGGATGGCCCAGGCCAGCAGGCGGCTCAGGGCGCCCCACCAGGCGGTCCCGGACGTGGACTGGAAAAACCACTGACCGATGGCGCCGGCGAGCAAACCGGCGAGCAACCCCGCCCCGACGGCCTTGAGCGCCTCGTCAAGACTGGGCCACGCCTGGCGCAGATACCGTTTTTGTGCCCCGACCAGGGTCAACGCGATGCCGCCCGCCAGGGCGGCGGTCCACAGGGCGATGGCGATCAGCAGCGCCAGCCGGTCCTTGTCGGCGAACACCTGCGTGGACTGCACGCCCTGGAGCGTGGGCACCTCGGCCCGCGGCGGGGTGACTTCCGCGGCCCGGGGGGGTTGCGGGTCGGTAGGCCGCGGCGACTTCGCCGCCCCCTCCGGCGGGGGCGGAGGCAATTCCGGGGTGGGCGCCTTGTCGGGGGGCGTCGCGGCCTGCGGCAACTCCACCCGGACGGGGGTCGGCGGCGGGGCCGGGGCCAGCTTCGGCGGGGCCACCGGGGGCAGTTGGGGGGCCGGCGGCGGCGGCGGCGGCGGCGGCGGCGGCGCCGCCGGCTTGCCCGGCTCGGCGGCCACGATGGTGCTCGCGATCTCGTCGCTCAGGACCGGCAGCAGGTCGGCGAACCCCTTGCCCGCCCCCTTCGTCGCCTTATCCAGATCGAAGAAGGCGCCCTTCGTGACCTTGTGGATCTCCCGATACCCGGGCACGAAGTTTTTGGTATGGGCCTGGAACGGGTTGAGGTGTTTCGCCTTGACGATGAGGTGTACCTGGTCGATGCCCCCGGCCTTCAGGGCTTTCAGGGCCTTGTCCATCGTGACCGCGTTGCCCTTCGTCTGGTAGGCGGCGTCGGTGATCAGGATCAGCACCCGCCGGGCGCCGGCGCGGAAGTCTTGTAGCTCCGCCGCCATCTTCAGCGCGTCGAGGCTGCTCTCCGGCTCGTCCCCGCCCCCGTCGGCCTTGAGCTTGCCGACCTCGTCGCGGAAGACCTGATAGTCCGACGTGAACGCCTTGCCGCCGAACTGCAAGAGCTTGAACGGCTCCTTGTCGTACTCGATGTCGCGGAAGGCCACCAGGCCGACGCGGGCTTCCATCTCGTTGTCGGTCAGTCCCTTGATGAATTGTTGCACCCCGTCCCGGACGCCCTTGATCTGCGGGTCCATGCTGTCGGTCACGTCCAGCACGAAGACCACGTCCAGCGGCGGCGGCCTCTTCGAGGGGTCCAGCCGCTTGACGTGCAGGGTGAACTCCTTGTCCGCCCGCGGCGTCTTGCCGTCGGCCGCCGCCGCCAGCGCGGTCGCCTGCACCTGGATCTTGTGCTCGCCCACCGGCGACCGGATGAGCGCCCGCCCGTCCACGACCTTCTGCGACTCATTGACCTGCAGCGTCACGGGGGGGAGGGTGACGCCCGAGGGCATGCCGGTGAACTGCACCTGGATCGGCCCGGCGAAGAACCCGCGGGCCACCTTGACCGTGAACTGGCACTTCCCGCCCTGGTGGACCTCCACCTTTTCCGACACGGTCAACTGCAGGCTCGAGGGGGGCGTCAGGAGCTTGACCGTCAACGTTTCCACGATGGCCGGCCCTTTCCCGTCCGCCCCCCGGGCGGTCACCTGCAAGGGCAGCGCCCGCGCCCTGAGCCGGAAGAAGGCCGCCGCGTCCGCGGTCAGTTTCATCTCCCCTTCCGACCGGTCCGCGGGGAGGGACAGGGACGTGAGGGAGATCACGCCGGCGATCTTCTGGCCCGGGGCCGGCCCGTCGATCTGCACCGGGCCCACGAAGCGGTGCCGCTCGATCTTCACGGAAAAGCGCGCCTCGCCGCCGGGGTAGAGAGGCACCTCCCTGGGGACCGCCAGCCGGACGGCGGGCGGCGGCGGTTCGACCCGTAGCTGGAGGTGGCCTTCGTCGGTGATGTCCTCCGTCGTCAGGGCCTTCGCGACCACACGTACTTTCTGGGCGAGGCGCGTTTCCGGCCCCAGGTTCTTCGCCTTCACGGCCATCACCGCTTCGCTCTTGTCCGGCGGGATGGTCACCGCGGGGATCTCCACGCCCGCCGGCACGCCCTCGGCCTCCACCCGGACGGGCGCCTGGAACTCCCCCCGGGCGATCCGGACCGTGAACGTGTTCTCGTCGCCCGGGAACACCGAGACCGGCGAAGAGACGGTCATCCGCAGCTTGCCCGGGTGCGGCTCGATCCGCAGCTGGAGCGGGCGGATGTCGGCGATCTCCTCCGCGGTCAGCGCCTTGGCGCGCACGAACAGTTCGTGGGCGCTGTGCCGTTTCGGCCCCAGCGCCACTTTCGCCGCCTTCACCTCCATCACCGCTTCGGTCTTGTCGGGCGGGATCGTGACCGCGGGGATCTCCACGCCCGCCGGCAACCCCTCCGCCCTGACTTCCACCGGCGCCTTGAACTCGTGCCGGGCGATCCGGACCGTGAACCTGTTCCTGTCGCCCGAGAACACCGTGACCTGGGAGGACACCGTCATCCGCAGCTTGCCCGGGGGCGGCTCGACGCGGAGCAGGAGGTCCTCGCGGGCGCTGATCTTGTGGTTCACCAGGGAACGCGCCTCGACCTGCAGGCGGTGGGCGCCGGGCTTGGCCCCTTTCGCCGCGGTGATCGTCAGGACCCCCTGGGCGGCCTTCTCGGCGAGCGTCTCCAGGGAGATCGTGACGTCCTTCGGGATGTCCAGGGCCTCGATCCGGACCGGACCCGGGAACCGCTGGCGGGCGATGAAGACCGGGAGCTGGTTGGTGTGCCCGGCGTACACCGTGACGGCGTGAGAGAGCGTCATCTGCAGGGTCGGCGGGGGCGGTTCGACGGTCAACTGGACCGTTTCGGCGGCATGGACTTTGTCGGCCTTCGGGCCCGTGGCGCGCACCCGCACCTCGTGGCTTCCCGGGGCGGCCTGGGCGTCGGCCTTGAGCTGGAGATCGGCTTCGGTCTGCTCCGCGGCGATCGTGATCGCGGGGATCTCGACCCCCCGGGGGAGGCCTCCCGCCTCCACCCGGACCGGCCCCTCGAACCCGTTTCGGGCAATCTTGACCGTCAAGGTGTTCTGGCTGGCGGGGTACACTCGGATCCCGGGCGAGACGGCGAGGGTCAGCGGCTCCACCACGGGCGGGGCGGGATGAAGCACGGCCCAGAAGAGTTCGCCCAGGAGCAAGACGCCGAGAAGGCCGCCGAGGGCGCCGTAAAGACCAAACAGCACGGGCTTGGGCAAGGTCGCGTGCAGCCACGACAGGAAACCCCGGGAACGCGGCGGCGGGGCCTGGGAGGGAGCTGCCGCCGCCGCCGGAGCGGCCTGGCCGGCCGGCGGCGGGGCGACCGGAGCGGGGGGCGGTGGCGGCGGCTCCTCAAGGGTAACGCCGAAATCCACCGAAGGGTCCCGAGCGATGGTCACGAGCGGGGGCTGAAGCGCCGCGAACGCGGGGATCTGGCCCACGGTCCGCCGTTCCGCCGTGCCCTCGCGCCACACCAGGTCCTGGCCCTGGAGCTTACCCGCGGCGACGAGCTGCTTCAGCTCCTCCCAGGTGCAAGGCCCGCTCGGCGGTTGTCCCGGGTGGGCGTAATACCACGGAGCGGGACCGGTCGGCGGGGGCGCGGCCGGCCGCGTGTCGGCCGCGGCGGGGGGGGAGGGCGGCGCGGCCGCGTCGAGGGCTTCGGCGCGGCGGACCTCCTCCTCCGTCACGACGAACGGCGTCCCGCACTTCAGGCATTTGATCTTCTTGCCCAGGGGGACTGCCTGGGCCGACCTGAGGATCTTTTGACAATGGGGACACGCGATCTTGCTGAGGAGCATGGCCTACCGCCTTCGGTGCCGGTCGTTTGGTGGGACGGGTGCGGCACCGTCCGCGGGGGGCAAAGCCGCCCCGGGATGAGGAAAGGGGCGCCCCCCCCCTCTGCCGACCCCGCCTGGCCTACGCAGTGCCGCATTGTCGCACGCGTTTCCGGCGCCGTCAAGGTCGCAGCGCTCCCTCTCCAATGGGGAAATGGGGGAGGGGCCGCAACCCCCTACGCCAGTCCCTCGCTCTTCAGCTTCCGCTTGGCGTCCTTGCCCCGCTCCGACTTCGGCGACCGCTTGACGAGCAATTCCAGCACCCCCTTGCCGAACTCCTTTGCCTGCCGGTTCTCGCCCGCGAAGTGGAATCCGAGATAAAACAGGTCCTCGTCGTCCAGCCACTTCGCCTTGCCGACCGCCCCGAGCAGGTCGAAGTCGGTGTCCTGCAACAGCCGCGCGAACTGCGCCAGGCACGGTTCAGCGTTGCGCGTCACCGCGGCCGTGTCGTGCCCGGACTGCTTCAACCCCATCGCCGCCTGCTCGAAACGCAGCGCCGGCCCGCACGCCGGGTCGCGCGTCAGCAGCCGCAGATACCCCAGGCCACGGCCGTAGTCGCGCTGCTTGCGCAGCGCCAGCGCCTTCTCCTCGATCCGCTGCCGCAGTCCCTCCGCGTCCGCCGAGCGCAGCAGGGACCACAGCGGCTCCGCACGCCGGTCCTCCGCCTCCTGGTAGCTGCCCGCCCGCTCGAACAGCTCAGCGCGCTGCTTCTCCGTCAGTTCGCCCGCTGACTCCGCCTGCGCCCGCGCCAGGAACCACGCCTCGTCCGGGTTTGCCGCGGCCAGGAGGGCGTCAAACAGGGCCTGCCGGCCCGAGGCGTTGCCGCGCAGCGCCGCCAACGCCTCGTCGCGCAGCTTGCGGTCGGGGTGGCGCAGCTGCCCCAGCAGCGCCTGCGCCACCTCGGGGCTATCGGCGTCGCGGACTTTTTCGACCGCGAAAAGCCTCGTCGCCACGTCCGGCGCTTCCAGCAGGCGCTGCCAGTGTTTCGCGTTCTTGCGGCTGACGGGCACGTGGCGCAGGATCATCAGGGCGGGCGCGACGACCTGGAAGTCGGCGTCGGCGGCGCAGGCGAGCAGCTGCTGCAGTTTGCCGTCGGCGGTCGGCGGCGGCAGCGTGCCGAGCCCCTGCAGGGCGGCGGCGCGGAGCGACCGGGGGTGTCCGGGGCCCAGGCGCGCCCAGTAAACCTCCTCGGCGCGCGGGTCGTGCAGGGCGGCGAGGAGGCGGACCATGGCGGCCTCGGAGGCGGGCGGCGGGGGGCTGTCGGCCTTCGGGTCAAGGGACTCGATGAGCTGGTCGGCGAGGGTGCGGCGGTGGGCGTCGCTCAGGGACGGGATCTCGGCGGCGAGGGAGCGGGCGGCTGCCTCCACCACGCCGGCGTCGGCGTCGGTCAGCGCCTGGACCGTCGCGTGTACGGCGCTCTGCGTGCCGCCGTGCGCCAGCGCGGCGGCGATGCGGCGGCGCAGCGGCGGGGGCGCCTCGGCCATCACCTTGGCCATTGCCTTCGCTCCGCGCGCCCCCATGCGCCCTGCCGCTCGGGCCGCCTCGTCCAGTTCGGCGCCGCCCGCGCAGACCAGTTCCACCAGCTGCGGCAGCGCCTCGTCGGCGCCGAGTCGGCCGAGCGCCTCCACGGCGACGGGGCGCAGCGGCGAACCGGCCTCGTCCAGCACCGCAAGGAGGGCCTTGACCAGGTCGCGTTCCTTCGCCGAGCCGACGGCGCCCGCGACGAGGACGGCGGCGCGGCGCAGCTCGCCTTCCGCCGCGCCGATCAACTGCACCAGCTTTTTCAGAGTCACGTCGGCCATGCCCGCCCCCTGACTATCCGCCGTTTCGTCGCGAGCGGTGAGCCAGATCCCGCTGCGCGGCCCCGCGCAGCGGGATCTGGCTCACGCGCTCGCCCCCCGCGCAGCGGGATCTGGCTCACCGCTCGCGGCGAAACAACAGGTTATCGCCGGGCTCGCCCCGCGTCAGCAGTGTCGTCGCCGCAGCTCGTCGCGCAGCCGGGCGGCCGTCTCGTACTGCTCGTTGGCGACGGCGCGGTCGAGTTGCTCCTGCAGCGTCTCCTCGATGTGGTGCTCGCGGCGCACGAAGCGCTCGATCTTCCGCAGGTGCCGCACCATGCCGTCCTCCTCCATCTGCCCCTCGATGTCGTGGTCGACGAAGAACGTGCGCAGCCGGTCGAGGCCGCGGCGAACCTCGTCGATCGCCTGCTCGGGGTCGTTCTTCTCCAGCGCCAGGGCCGCCGCCCCCTGCGTCCGCTGGAACATCACGAAGCCGCGGTACTGCTCGTGCGCGGCGGTGTAGTCGTCGCTCGGCGAGTGGTCGCGCACGAAGTCCATGAAGGCCAGCGTGTGGTCGGCGTCGGCGACGGCCCGTTCGTAGTCGCGCAGCGCCAGCCAGCCGACGCGGCGGTGGTAGAATTGCAAGAACTCGCGGTCCGCCTCCTGGCACTGCTCCTCGTCGAGGACGAACGCCGCGCCGTCGCGCTCGGCGGCGCGGGCCTGCTGGCGCACGTGGTCCAGGTAGGTGGCGCAGCCGTGCGGCCGTTTGCCGTCGGGCCGGCCCGACGTCTCGAGTTGCAGCACGCCCAGGTCCACGCGCATCTGGATCACCTGCCGGCCATCACTGCTCTTGATCAGGCGCGCCTGCACGGCGCCGGGTTCGTAGTCCCAGTTGTGCAGGGCACGGTCTATGTGCTTGCTCACGGATCTGCCTTTCCCGTCAGCGGTGGTTGCTCCTCTCCGTCTCCTTGCTCATTTTACCCCACCCGCAGAGTCTTTCCCAGGGGGCGTCGTGGGGCCCCACCCCGGGGGGGGGGGGGCCCCCCCCCCCCCCCAGCCCGCGGCTTTTATGGTTGTGTTGGGGGGGCCCCCGCCCCCAAACGGGGTGTCGCCAAAAGGCCAGGC
>JBBRPS010000486.1:0-7982 GCA_038227745.1 Gemmatales bacterium
CCTCGCTTGCGCTTCGGGCTGGTGTGAGGACCTGCCGCGCCGGAGTAATACCTCCCTGAACTGTCCGCCGAGCGATGGATCGGCCACGGGCCTGGGAACGTCGCGACTCACGGAAATGCTGCCCCGCGCCTACTTCCCCGCCTCGGGCATCTTGATCACGTACGCGGCGTTGAGTTCCGGCACCGGCCGCCCGCGCGGGCCGGCGCCCACCGCGAGGCGCTGGCCGTCCGGGGACACCGCCAAGGAGAAGAACACGCCCAGCGGCATTTCCTCACCGTACTCCAGTTTGCCCGTTGCCGCGTCCCACACCGCGAGGTAGCCCTTGTTGAGCGGCGCGTCGCCGGCACTCACCAGCCGCTTGCCGTCCGGCGTGTAGCGCAGGCCGTATACCCAGCCCGGGTGCGACTGCGGCAGCAGCGACCCCGCCCGCCTCAACTTCGGGTTGTTCAGGTCGCGCACCAGCGTGGCGTCGGCGATGTTCCAGATCTTGATCACGCGCTCCAGGCCGCCCGAGCCGCTCGCCAGGTGTTTGCCGTCCGGCGAGAAGGCCACGCTGAAGACGCTCTCCTCGTGGCCCTTGTCGAACGCCTTCTTGTCCAGGCTCGCCAACAGCGTCCAGACGCCAACCAGCGGCCCCTCTCTGTACGGCGATGCCATCAGGCCGAACACCCGCGCGGCCACCTGCGGCGCCACGCGGAACGGCACCGTCTTGAATTCGCGGAGCAGCGCCCCCGTGTTCGCGTCCCACAGCTTCACAATGTTGTCGTAGCCGGCGCTGGCGAGCTGCTTGCCGTCCGGCGAGAAGGCGATGCCGTAGATCATCGTCTCGTTCGGCTTCGGGTGGGCGTTGATCTCGCGCAGCGGCACGCCCTTGACCAGGTCGAAGAAGCGCACCTTGCCGTCGTAGTTCCCGCTCGCCAGGATGGGCGCCGTCGGGTGGAACGCCACGGCGTAGACCTGATTCGGGTGCGGGAAGTTCTTCACCGGCGCGTCGGCCGCCACCTTCCACGCCAGGACCGATTTATCGTTGCCCGACGAGTAGAGCGTGGCGTTGTCCGCGGCGAACACCACGTCCGAGGCGCCCGTGCCGTGCGCGAAGCTCTGCAGCGGCTTGAGGAAGTCGGCCGTCGGCGGCTGGTTCACCACGTACGGCGTCCCCCAGACGACGATCGACTTATCCGCACACCCCGCCGCCAGGGTGAGGTTGTTGGGACTGAACGCCAGGGCGCGGACCGGCGCCGGCGCCGGCACGGTCTTCAGTTCCTTGCCGTCGGCGAAGTTGTACAGGCGGACGGTCTTGTCCTCGCCGCCCGTCGCGAGCAGCGTGAGGTTCTTCGACACGGCGACGGCCCGCAGCGCCGCGCCGGCGCCGGCGATCGTGCGCTCCTTGGCGCCGTTGGCGAGGTTCCAGAACGTGACGAGCTTGTCGGCGCCGGCCGTCAGCACGTGCGTGTTGTTCGGCGTCAGCGTCAGGGCGTAGAGCGGACCTGCGGCCACCGGGATGACGCGCGCCACGGACACCGAATCGGCGATAACCTCTTTACCGGCTCCGGAAACGAGGTCCTTGTTGTTGGGGTGCAGCACGACTGCCCGCACCGGGCCGGCGTGGGCGAAGAACTGCAACTCCTTCGCCGTGGGCACGTCCCAGACGCGCGTCAGGTTGTCCGCCGCGCCGGTCGCGACCTTCGTCTTGTCCACGCTGAACGACAGCGCGTTGACGTCGGCGGGGTGCGCCAGCGTCAGCACTTCCTTGGCGTCAGTGACGTTGAAGACGTGAGCCGCCTTGCCGGCGGCGACGCCGACCTGGGTGAAATCGCGGTTGAAGGCGACGGCGCTGACCGGCTCCTTGAACGGGCCGAACGTCTTGAGGACGACGCCCTTGGTCAGATCCCAGAGCTTCGCCGTACCGTCCTTGCCTGCGGACAGCACCTGCGTGCCATTGCTGTGGTACTGCACGCCGACCGCGCCGCCCTTGTGAGCGTCGAGGACGGTGACGACGCCCACGTCCGCGAGGCGGGCGGTCTTGTCGGCGCCGGCCGAGACGAGCGTGCGGTTGTCCGCCAGGAAGGTCAGGTCGTGGACCGCCCCCGTGTGCCCGGGGAGCACCAGGATCTCGCGGCCCAGGGCGACGTCGAAGACGCGCACTGCGGAATCCTTCGTGTCCCCAGCGCTGACCGCGACGCGCAGGCCGTTCGGGCTGAGGGCCACGCTCTGCGCCGGACCGTTCAGGGGGAACAGCGCGAGCGGCTTACCCTCGTCCTTGACGCCCGCCTTGACCGGTGCCAGGTTCCACACTTTCACCGCCTTGTCGGCGCCGGCCGTCGCCAGCCGCAGCCCGTCGGCGCTGATGCCGAGGTCCACGATGGGGCCGTCGTGGGCCGCGAACGACTTCAGTTCCTTGCCGTCGGCAGCGTTCCACACGCGGACGGTCTTGTCGTCCGCCGCGATCACCTGATCGCCCTTCGGCGTGAACAGGGCCTGTTGGACCGGGCCGCTGCTGCCCCACTGCCGCAGCAGGGCCGACGTCCAGATGCGGGCCGTCTTGTCTTCGCCTGCCGAGATCACACGCTTGCCGTCGGGGTGGAAGGCGACCGCCCGAACCGCCGCGTCCTGCGGGAAGAACTCGACCAGCTTGCCGTCCAGGCCGTAGACGCGGGCGCGGTTGTCACCGCCGACGACAAGCCGGCTGCCGTCCGGGGCGAACGCGACCGCCTTGACCGGCGCCGGCGTGGCCACCGTCGCCACTTCCTTGCCATCGGCGAGGTTCCACACCTTGACCGCCTGACCGCTCGCGGCGGCGAGGCGGCCGCCATCCTTGCTCAGGGCCAGCGCCGTCACCGGCCCGGCCGCTTCCAGTTTGGTCTTCGCCTCCCCCGACGCGACCGCCCAGAGTTGCACCGTGTTGTCGGCGCCGGCCGAGGCGAGCAGGTCGCCCTTCGGCAGGTAGGCCAGGGCGCTCACTCCCCCCTTGTGGCCAGGGAGGCTCTTGACCTCATTCTCCTTGCCCTTGGCGGGAGTGACTTCATACACGCGGATCGAGCCGTCGGTCAGGCCCGCGGCGACGTGCTTGCCGTCCGGGCTGAGGGCGACCGCCTGGACCGCGGCGGTCAGGGCGATCTTGCGGAGTTGCTTGCCGTCGGCCGCGCCCCACAGGGCGAGCGACTTGTCCATGCTGCCCACCGCGACCGTCTTGCCGTCGGCGCTGAAAGCCACCGAGGTGACGGGCAGGGCGGCGCCAGTGAAATCGCGCTCCTTGGCACCCGTCGCCAGGTTCCAGAGGTGGGCCTGCTTGTCGTCGCCGCCGGTCAGCAGTTTGGCACCGTCGGGGCTGACGGCGACCGCGGTGACCTTGTCGGGGTGGGCCAGTGCCTTCGGCGGCGGAACGGGGAGCTGCCACAGCTTGACGGTGTGGTCCGCGGAAGCCGAGAGGAGCTGATTGCCGGCCGCATTGATCGCCAGTGAGGTGACCCGGCCACCGTGGGCGCCGAGAGACTCCGCCTCCTTGCCGGTGGCCTGGTTCCACAGGCGGACCGTGCCGCCGGCCCCGCCGGAGACGAGGACCTGGCCGTTCGCACTGATCGCCACCGCGGTCACCGGCCCGGTGTGCCCGGAGAACTGCCGCTCGATGGCGTTCTTCGCCAGGTCCCAGGTCCGCAGGATCTTGTCGGCGCCGCCGGTGAACAGCTTCTTGCCATCGGGCGTGACGGCGGCGGCGAGCACGGCATCGGGGTGGGTCAGCGTCCGCGACGGCGCCAGCGGCAGCGCCCAGACCTTGAGCAGGCCGTCGGCGCCCGCGGTGACGAGCTGCGTATTCTGCGGGTTGAAGCCGACGCCGGTCACCGCGCCGCCGTGCGCCAGATGGTGGCCGAGGGGCTTGCCGTCGGCGGCGTTCCACAGCACAAGGTGGCCGTCAGCGGTGCCTGCGGCGACGGCGGTCGCGTTCGAGTTGGGCGCGACGGACGCGATCGCCGCCGTGGCCCCGGTCAGCGGCCGCACTTCCTTGGCGGTGGTGAGCAGCGCGATGCGGACGACCTTGTCGGCGCCGCCGGTGAAGACCGTGTTGCCGTCGGGCGACAGGGCCAGCGCATTGACGGCGTCGGCGTGCGCCGGCAGCGAACGCGACGCGGGCGCCGGCACCTGGAGGAACTTCAGCAGGCCGTCGTCGCCGGCGCTGTAGGCCGCGACGTTGTTGGCGTTGAAGACGACGGCGTTGGCGGCGGCGGTGTGGGCGCCGACGACGCCGAGCGACTGGCCGTTGGCGACGTTCCAGAACCGGACCGTTTTATCCGCCCCGCTGCTGGCGAGGATCTGGTTGTTGACGCTGAAGGCGACCGAGGTCACCGGGCCGCTGTGGCCCTTGAGGGCGTGGAGTTGCTTGAAGTCGGCGACGTTCCAGACGTGGACGACGCCGTCCTTGCCGGCGGCGGCCAGCTTGGTGCCGTCGGGGCTGAGGGTCAGGCCGTTGACGGCGTCGGCGGCGGCCAGGGTGCGGACCGGGCTGGTCGAGGGCACGTCCCAGAGCTTGAGCGTGTTGTCGGCGCTGCCCGAGGCGAGGTAATGGCCGTCGGGGCTGAAGGCGACGGCGAGGACCTGTTTCTGGTGGCCGTTGGGACCGGCGTAGGTCTTGATCTCCTTGGCGGTGGCCGCATCCCAGAGCTTGACGCTGTTATCGAAGCTGCCCGTGAGAAGGTACTTGCCGTCGGGACTGAAGGCGACGGAGTAGACGACGTCCGTGTGGCCCTTGAAGGTGGCGAGGACGTTGGGCTGGGCGGGCGGGTCGTCCGCGGCGGCGGTCCACAGGCCGAGGAGGAGAGCGGCGAGGGCGGGCGGCAGGAGGCGACGAAGGCGGGGGGCAGGGTGGCGCATGCTGAGGGACCTCCGTGGGCGGACGTCAGGGGGGTGAGCCGCGGTGGCGACCGTCCAGGTGGGGGGTGGGCTGGATGCCGCTCGGAGGGTGTAGTTTCGCACGCGGCGGCGCAGCTGTCAACGCAGTTGCCAGTTGCCAGAATTTGAACCACAAAGCTCACAAAGACCATAGAGAATTGCAGGAGGGTGTTTTCTCTGGCATTTCTCTGACATTCTTTGTGGTCTTTGTGAGCTTTGTGGTTCAAATTCGCGAAACGGCAAGCCAGCTCCGACCCCGCACCGCCGTACCTCATATCATTTCCCTTGCCGAGCTACGGAACCACCTTCTTACGCAGCGAGGACAACTGGTCCATGCCCCTGCGCACCATCCGCCGTGCCCTGCTCAGCGTCAGCGACAAAACCGGCCTGGTCGAATTGGCCCGTGCCCTCGCCGGCTTCGCCGTCGAACTGATCTCCACGGGGGGCACGCGCAAGGCCCTCGCCGACGCCGGCCTGGCCGTCCGCGACGTCTCCGAGGTGACCGGCTTCCCGGAGATGCTCGACGGCCGCGTCAAGACGCTGCATCCGCTGATCCACGGCGGCATCCTCGCGATTCGCAACAACCCTCAGCACGCGGCGACCGTGCAGCAGCACAGTATCGGCTTGATCGACATGGTCGTGTGCAACCTCTACCCGTTCGAGGCGACCGTCGCCAAACCCGTCACGACCCACGAGGAGATCGTCGAGAACATCGACATCGGCGGCCCGTCGATGGTGCGCTCGGCGGCGAAGAACTATCACGACGTCGCCGTCGTCACCGACCCGGAACAGTACGCCGCCGTGATCGAGGAGCTGCATGCACACCAGGGCGCCCTGACGCCGGCGACGCGCGAGCGTCTGGCCGCCGCCGCCTTCGCCCTCACCGCCGCCTACGACCGCGCCATCAGTGGCTACTTCGCGGCCCGCGTCGGCGGGGTCGAGGAATGGCCCGCCGTGCTCGACCTGCGCTTCGAGCGCCGCCTGGCCCTGCGCTACGGCGAGAACCCACACCAGAAGGCGGCGTTCTACGTCGAGCCGGATGTGCGGCACGCCTGCGTTGCCAGCGCCGAGCGACTGCACGGCAAGGAACTGTCGTACAACAACCTCCTCGATCTCGACAGCGCGTTCAACCTGGTGCGCGAGTTCGACACGCCCGCCGCGGTCGTCATCAAGCACAACAACCCCTGCGGCGCCGCGATCGCCGCCACACTCGCCCTGGCCTTCCAGAAGGCCTACGAAGGCGATCCGTTGAGTGCCTACGGGGGAGTACTCGGCTTCAACACCGAGGTGGACGAGGCGACGGCAGAGCAGATCACCGAGCCGAACCGCTTCATCGAGTGCATCATCGCGCCGTCGTATAGCGAGGGCGCCTTCCGCCTGCTGACCACGCGGCCGACCTGGAAGAAGAACGTGCGCCTGCTGCGGACGGGACCGATCCAGCGCGACGAGGGGGTGGCGCGGTCGCTCGACTTCCGCCGCGTCGACGGCGGCCTGCTGGTACAAACGCGCGACGTGGAGGCCGACGACTTCGCGAACGCAAAGGTGGTGACGAAGCGGGCGCCGAGCACGGCGGAGATGGCCGACCTGCGCTTCGCGTGGCGGGTGGTCAAGCACGTCAAGAGCAACGCCATCGTGCTGGCGAAGGGCGGCATGCTGATCGGGACGGGAGCCGGGCAGATGAGCCGCGTCGATTCGGTGCAGATCGCGGTGCGCAAGGCGGGCGAGCGCGTGCGCGGGTCGGTGCTGGCCTCCGATGCGTTCTTTCCGTTCCGCGACAACGTCGATGAGGCGGCCCAGGCCGGCGTCACCGCGGTCGTCCAGCCCGGCGGCTCGATGCGCGACCCGGACTCGATTCAGGCCTGCGACGAACACGGCCTGGCGATGGTCTTTACGGGCGTGCGCCACTTCCGGCATTGACCACCAAGCGAGCGGTGGGACCGCGTCATTCCTCGTCGGAGCGCACCGCGTACCAGCCCGTCTCGCGTTCCTGCAGGATCGACGTGCCCGTGATCACGCGCCCGTCGCCCGTGAACATCATCCCGTAGAACGTCTGCATCGTCCGCGGATACGTCACGGTGAACTGGATCGCGTGCGGCACGCTGCCGATCTTGCCGCCCACCTCGTACTTCTTGCCGTCCTTGCCCGAGTAGTACCAGCCGCTCACCTCGTTCTTGTCGCTGACCTTCAAGTGCAGCGTCCCCGTGCGCCGGCCGTCGTCGTAGACCTTGTAGGCGCCGTTGAAATAGCGCGGCTCGAACTTGCTGCCGATCTCCAGCTTCGCCGCCTTCTTCGGCGTCGCTGCCGCCAAAGGCTTCGTCACCAGGTAGAACTCCGCCTGCCCGACCGGCTCCGCGTGACTCTTGCCTCCCTCGGCGACGAAGCGGATATCGCCGCCGACCGACGCCGGCACCACCTGGCCCATGTCCAGGTTGAACACGAAGCCGTTGAACAGGCGCACGTTCTTGCCCTGGACCTGCACGGTCCGCTCCTCGCCCTCGCGAAAGGTGACGAAGCGTTCGATCAGCAGGATCGGCGCGGGCGCCTTGCCCTTGATCTTCTGCAGGGCCGGTTGCACCAGCAGCTTGCTGAAGCGGCCCTCGTTGGTCTTCACCACCAGGAATGTCCCCTCCACGCCCGGCAGCACATTGCCGTGCTCCGCCAGCAGCGCCGGCGTCAACTGCTTGAGCTGCTTGACGCCCGGGGCGCCCGGTACCTTGGCCAGCACGTCGTTCGTGTAGCGGTCGAAGGCGTCGCCGCGCACCCCGGCGGGGGCGGCGACCAGGACCAGGGCGGCGAGAGGCAGGAAGCGGCGCATCGTTGATCTCCTCGGATGGAAAGCAATAGAACGCGGAGGACGCGGATCCGACGCACTCGCAGACCCGGCCCGCGAGCATTCGACGCACCCGTGCTTCTCCGCGTTCCATCCAGAACCAGCTACCGGGCGAACGGCCGGCGTAAGAGATCGTCCAGCTTCCGGGTCTTACGCAATAACGCTTTACGGCGGGGGGTGGACAAAGGTGGGGAGAACAGCTGCAATGACAGGGTTGTCACACCGCTGTCACCGGCAGGAGTCTCCCCATGCCTATCCTACCCCCCGC
>JBBRPS010000487.1:0-7931 GCA_038227745.1 Gemmatales bacterium
GAGGGAGGAAAGCATGTTGGAGAAGACAATCGCGGGTGTAGCGAAGGATCGCCTTTTTTTGGTCTAGACAATGGGGTCCACTATAGGCGCTGCGGCCGGGTGAGGAAATGCGGGTGCAGTACCGCTATGCGGTGCCGGTGCCGAATAACTGGTAGGGCGCGGGCAGAAGGCAGTAGGCAGGAAGAAGCAAAGCCCACGGGTGGCCACCCGTGGGCTTCTTGGCTGCCTACTGCCTACCGCCTTCTGCTTTCTGCGTCAGCCCCAGCAGATCAGGCCCGGCTCGAACGGGTTCGCCAGGTCGCCGTGCCGCGGCAGCACCCGCACCGCGAAGCCGTGCTGGCCGCTCGAACGGCACGGGATCGTCCCCGTGAACACCCAGGTGTTGCCGTCGTGGGCGCCGTTGTGGCTCATCGCCGCCGTGTTCGGCGTCGGGATCTCGCCCAGGTTGTCCAGCGCGCCGTGGAACAGCTGCACCTGCACGTCCTCCGGCGACAGGCTGCCCAGGTTCACGCGCGCCTTCACCGTCAGCTTACCGCCGACGTGCATCGGGTCGGCCCCGTTCGCCTCGACCGCCTCCACCTTGATCTGCTGCCAGGACCGCGCCAGCGTCCGCCGCCACTGCGCCAGCACCGCCGCCTTCTGCATGTTCTCGTGCGTGAGCTTGCCGAAGCGCTCCGCCGACGGGCCGTAGCAATTCTCCATGTACTCCTGCACCATGCGGCTGGTGTTGAACACCGGGCACACCGTCATCATCGACCGCTTCATCATCTTCAGCCAGCCGCGCGGCAGGCCGTCGCTCGAGCGGTTGTAGAACAGCGGCACGATCTCCTGCTCCAGCAGGTCGTACATCGAGCGGCTCTCGATGTCGTCCTGGTAGGTGAAGTCCACGTACTCCTCGCCGGCGCCGATCGCCCAGCCGTTGTCGTGGGCGTAGGCCTCGCACCACCAGCCGTCCAGGATCGACAGGTTGATGCCGCCGTTGCAGCACACCTTCATGCCGCTCGTGCCGCTCGCCTCCAGCGGCCGCCGCGGGTTGTTGAGCCACACGTCCACGCCCTGCACCAGCGTGCGCGCCACGTTGATGTCGTAGTCCTCGATGAACACGATCCGCCGGCGCAGCTCCGGCCGGCGCGCGACGTGGATGATCTCCGCGATCAGCTCCTTACCGCCGTGGTCGCGCGGGTGCGCCTTGCCGGCGAAGATGATCTGCACCGGCCGGTCCTTGTTGTTGATGAGCGCCGTCAGCCGGTCCAGGTTGCGGAACAGCAGCGTGCCGCGCTTGTACGTCGCGAACCGCCGCGCGAAGCCGATCGTCAGCGCCTCGGGGTCGAGCACCTCCTCGGCGCGGGCGACCTCACTCGGCGGTGCGCCGCGGCGGACCAGCTGGGCCTTGAGGCGCTGCCGGGCGAACGCCACCAGGCGCTCGCGGCGGCGCTCGTGCGTCCGCCACAGCTCCGCGTTGGGAATGTTCTCGACCCGCTTCCAGACGCTATGGTCGGTCGGCCGCTGCTCCCACTGCACGCCCAGGTAGCGGTCGTAAAGCTGCGACATCTCGGCCGCCAGCCAGCTCCGCGTGTGGACGCCATTGGTGATCGACGTGATCGGGATCTCCGCCTCGGGCAGCTCGGGCCAGGTCGCCTTCCACATCTTGCGCGAGACATTGCCGTGCAGCTTGCTGACGCCGTTGCTCGTGTTCGACAGGCGGATGGCCAGCACGGTCATGCAGAACGCCTCGTTGTGGTCGCGCGGGTTCTGCCGACCCAGGCCGAGGAGCTCCTGCCGGTCGATCTTCAGCGCCGGCAGGTAAGAGGAGAAATAGTGCTCGACGAGCTGCCCGGCGAAGACGTCGTTGCCGGCCGGGACCGGAGTGTGCGTGGTGAAGCAGGTGCCGGCGACGACGGCCTCGCGGGCGGTGGGGAAGTCGAGGCGGTTCTGCTCCATCAGCACGCGGATGCGCTCCAGGCCGCAGAACGCGGAGTGGCCTTCGTTCATGTGGCAGACGGTCGGCGCCTTGCCCAGCGCGGTCAGAGCGCGGATGCCGCCGATGCCCAGGATCATCTCCTGGCGGATGCGCATCTCGTGGTCGCCGCCGTACAGCCGCCCGGTGATCTGCCGGTCCTCCGGCGAGTTCTGCGGGATGTTCGTGTCGAGCAAGTAGAGCGGCACCCGGCCGACCTGGATGCGCCAGATGCGCGCGTGGACCTCGTGGCCGGGGAAGGGCACGGCGATGAGCAGCGGCGAGCCATCGGGGTTCGTCTCGGGGATGAGCGGTAGGTTGAAGAAGTCGTTTTCCGGGTAGCGCTCCTGCTGCCAGCCGTCCACGTTGAGGTACTGGCGGAAGTAGCCCTCGCGGTACATCAGGCCGACGCCGGCCAGGGGGATGCCGAGGTCGGACGCCGCCTTGAGGTGGTCGCCGGCGAGCAGGCCCAGGCCGCCGGAGTAGATCGGGATGCTCTCGTGGATGCCGAACTCGGCCGAGAAATAGGCGATGCGGACGTCCCGGCCGGACTCGCCGTAGGTCTCCTGGAACCAGGTCGAGGCGGACATGTAGTTGTTGAGGCCCTCCTCGACACGGTCCATGTGGACGAGGAAGCCGTCGTCGCGCAGGAGGTGTTCGAGGCGCTCCTGCTCGATGGCGCCGAGGAGTTTGACAGGGCTGTTCTCCACCGCGTCGAAGCGCTCGTCGTCGATGCGCCGGAAGAGGGAGACGGCCTCGTGGTTCCAGCACCACCACAGGTTGTAGGCCAGCTTCTGAAGGGCCTGCAGGCGGGCGGGCAGGTGGGGCAATACGGTGAACGTGCGGATCGAACGGCCAGCCATTGCTACTCCACTTTCGCAAATGTCCCAGGGCCCCGCCGGGAGGCGCCGACCGGGCGCCTCGGCGACACGGGTCACTGAGCGGGGTCGAAATTGCACGAGGGAAGTCGAGACCCACGGCCGGCGCCGTTGGGGAGAGGTTATGTGCGCGTGGATGGGGGAGAGTAAGGCGCGTCCTGCCATCCTAGCAACTCCCGTACCGTTGCCGAGATAAAGCGTTCCCTCCATATCCCGTAGCATAACGTTCCGTGACGGATTTGCAACCGCGGTTTCTCCATCTTGCCAGTGGGCGCGAGGCCGACCGCTGGAAAACCGTTTAGCGACGGCGCACTTCTCTCAAGACGGCCGGGCGGAAAGATGGTAATACGGAAGAGAGTCCAGGCAAGCCCAGGGGTCGCACCCTCTGGAGTCAACCCCGTCAGGAGGGACTGCCGTGCGTACCGTCATCACCGGAGGGGCCGGGTTCATCGGCTCGCACCTGTGCGAGCGCTTCCTGGCCGAGGGGCACGAAGTCATCTGCGTGGACAACTTCATCACCGGCAGCGCGGCGAACATCGAGGCGCTGCGGTCGAGCGACCGCTTCACGTTCATCCGCCACGACATCTCGCACCCGCTGGAGATCGACGGGGCGGTGGACAACGTGCTGCACTTCGCGTCGCCGGCCAGCCCGGTGGACTACCTGCGCCACCCGATCCCGACGCTCAAGGTCGGCTCGCTGGGCACGCATAACACGCTCGGCCTGGCGAAGGCGAAGAAGGCGCGCTTCCTGATCGCGAGCACCAGCGAGGTCTACGGCGACCCGGAGGTCCACCCGCAGCGCGAGGAGTACTGGGGGAATGTCAACCCGGTCGGCGTCCGCGGCTGCTACGACGAGTCCAAGCGCTTCGCCGAGGCCATGACGATGGCGTACCACCGCTACCACGGCGTCGATTCGAGGATATTGAGGATATTTAATACCTATGGACCGCGCATGCGGCTGGACGACGGCCGCGTGGTGCCGAACCTGATGGGGCAGGCGCTGCGCGGCGAGCCGCTGACGGTCTATGGCGATGGCTCGCAGACGCGCAGCTTCTGCTACGTCGAGGACCTGGTCGAGGGCATTTACCGCCTGCTCCAGGCGGACTTCCACGAGCCGGTCAACCTCGGCAACCCGAACGAGGTGAGCATCCTCGACTTCGCGAAGGAGATCCTGGCACTGTCGGGGAGCAAGAGTGAGGTCGTGTTCAAGCCGCTGCCGCAGGACGATCCGAAGGTGCGCCGCCCGGACATCAGCCGTGCCCGTAAGTTGCTGGGGTGGGAGCCGCGGATCGAGCGGCACGAGGGGATGCGGCGGACGCTGGAGTTCTTCCGCAGCAAGGTTGGGACGACGGGCGCCTGAGCGGGAGGGCGGTATGGTCCCGGGCATCGATCCGAAGGTCGATTATCCCTTCAAACGCCTCTTCGGCAGCGTCCGCAATGAGGCGCTGCTCGTCCACGTCCTCAACGCCGTCCTCCGGCCGGGGCCGGGAGCGCGGGTCGAGGCACTGGAGTTCCTCAACCCGTTCACCGAGAAGGAGAAGCTCGACGACAAGCTGGCCGTGGTGGATGTCAAGGCCCGGGACCAGGCGGGGCGGCTGTTAAACGTCGAGATGCAGATGATCCCGCGCCTTCACTTCCCGCGGCGCCTGCTCTACTACTGGTCGAAGATTTATTCGCAGCAGCTCCAGGAGGGGGACAACTACAAACTCCTGCGGCCGACCGTCACCATCTGTTTCGTCAATGCAGTCCTCTTCCCGGCCGTCCCGGCACACCACCTCGCCTTTCGGCTGTGGGAACCCGAGCAGGCGTTCAGCTTTAGCGATGACCTTGCGATGCACATCTTTGAACTGCCCAAGTTCGCCCGCACTCCAGAAGAACTGGCCGACCCGCTGGAGTTGTGGTTGTACTTTCTGCGTCACGCTGAGACACTGGATACGGACGCCTTGCCGGGGCCGTTGAACGTCTCGCCCATCCGGCAGGCCTTGGAGGAATTGAGGATGCTTAGCCAGGACCAAATCGAGCGCGAACGCTACGAGGCACGACTGAAGGTGCAACGCGATGCCATCAGCCTGATCCGTGACTACGAGAGCGAACTCGTGCAACAGCGCGAGAAGTCGTTGAAGCAAGGATTGGAGCAAGGCCGGGAGCAAGGCCTGAAGCTTGGGCTCGTTGGCAGGATTCAGTTCAGTCAGCGCCTCCTGGGGGGGGCCGTGACGCCCGAGGAGGAACTGCTGTCCCGTGCCCTGGGCGACTTGACGCAGCTGGCCGACCAACTGGAGCAGGACATCCTGAAGTGTGGCCGCTGACCGAACCGCCGTCCCGGGTGTCTCCGCGGGCACGGGGGGCAAGGCCCTTCAAACGGGTGTCAGGTGTCGTATATTGATAAGGGAAGACCCACACCGTACCCCGGAGTCGATACATGCCTCCCCTGACGCTGACCGAAAAGATCCTCGCCCGCCACGCCGGCCGCGACGCCGTCCGGCCCGGCGATAACATCTGGGTGGACGCCGATATCCTCATGACGCACGACGTCTGCGGCCCCGGCACCATTGGCGTCTTCAAACAGCAGTTCGGCAAGGACGCGAAGGTCTGGGACCGCGACAAGGTTGTCATCATCCCCGACCACTACATCTTCACCGCCGACCGCATGGCCAACCGCAACGTCGAGGTGCTGCGCCAGTTCGTCGCCGAACAGGGCCTGCCCTACTTCTACGACGTCGGCACTCCGAAATATAAGGGCGTTTGCCACATCGCCTTGCCGGAGGAAGGCCACACGCGCCCCGGCGAGGTGCTGTTCGGCACCGACAGTCACACCTGCACGGCGGGCGCGTTCGGCGAGTTCGCCACGGGCATCGGCAACACCGACGCCGGCTTCGTCCTGGGCACGGGCAAACTCTGGGTCAAGGTGCCGCCGACGATGCGCTTCGTCTTCCACGGCGAACTGCCTCCCTACCTGATGGCCAAGGACCTGATCCTCGCGGTGATCGGCGACATCGGCTGCGACGGAGCGACCTACCGCGCGATGGAGTTCGATGGCGACGGCGTCTACGCCCTGAACATCGAGGAGCGGATGACGCTGTGCAACATGGTGATCGAGGCCGGCGGCAAGAACGGCGTCATCGCCCCAGACCAGGTGACTCTCGACTACGTCAACGCCCGCAACGCCGGCCAGCGGCCGTACACACCGCTCCAGAGCGACGCGGGCGCCGCCTTCAGCTTCGAGAAGGTATACGACGTGACGACGATGGAGCCGGTGGTCGCCAAGCCGCACAGCCCCGACAACCGCGCCGCCGTCTCCGAGCTGCGCGGCGAGAAGCTCGACCGGGCGTACATCGGCTCCTGCACCGGCGGCAAGATGACCGACTTCCGTGCCGCGGCGCGGATCCTCAAGGGCCGGACAGTGCGCATCGACACCTTCATCGTCCCGGCGACGAGCGAGGTCGCGGCGGGGCTGAAAGCGGAGCGGCTGAACGGCCAGACGCTGGAAGAGGTCTTCCTGTCGGCCGGGGCCAAGATCGGCGAGCCATCGTGTGCGGCGTGCCTGGGCGGCCCGAGCGACACCTTTGGCCGGCTCAACACGCCGATCAGCTGCATCAGCACGACGAACCGCAACTTCCCGGGGCGGATGGGGCACAAGGAGGCGCGCGTGTTCCTCGCCAGCCCGCTGACGGTCGCCGCCAGCGCGGTGACCGGCACGATCACCGACCCGCGCGAATGCCTCCAATGACTCGCCCTGCGTGTTGCCAGGAGACCTTACCGTGACGGAAAAAACTGTCGAAATGGCCGAAAGGCTACGCAGGCCTCTTTCCGGCCGGATGACGGAACAGCAGGTGGAGTTCCTGCGCGATGCCCAGGCCGCGATTGACTTCGCGATCCGCAACGGCTTGAGCTTCGCGGCTATCGTCACCGCGGTCGCCTCCGACCTGAATGAGGTCACGCGCGAGGGTTATGACCTGGGCAAGGCGAAAGCCCGCGGGTTCGTCCCGAGAGTGACCGGCTACAGCAAACTCACCCCGGACGACCTCGGGATGCCGGACGAACTTGACTGACCGGACCCATGCCCCCGAGTCCCCGTCATGGCGATCCTGCGCAGCGAGCTTTACTTTGTGGAGTTGGGCCCGACCCGTGGCCGGGAACTCGACACGAAACGCCGCCCGGTACTGGTCCTGTCGGTTGACGAAATCAACGGCTTGCCGCTGGTCGTCACCGTAATCCCCGGCGGGACCCGCGGAGCCGGCAAACGAGTCTTCCCGTATGAGGTGAAGGTGACCCCTTCTCCCACCAACGGATTGAAGTATCCGACCCTCTTCCAGTGTTTCCAGATCAAGGCGCTCGATCACAGCCGCTTCAACGAGGCCCCCATCGGTACGATTGACGATGAGGATCTCGAGAAAATCGAAGAGGTGGTCAAGCGGTGCCTGGGTTTACTGTGACCAGCAACTGAGACGATCCGATGCAAAGCACCATTACCGGCAAGGCCTACGTCCTGGGCGACAACGTCGATACCGATCAGATCATCCCTGCTCAGTACCTGACGTTCGACCCGTCGATCCCCGAGGAGTACCGGCAGTTCGGCAAGTACGCCCTGTCCAGCGTGCCGCCGTCGCAGTGTGGCCTGCCCAAGGGCCATGTGCCGTTCCACACCGACGACGAGTTCGTCTCGCCGTACCGGATCATCGTCGGCGGCCGCAATTTCGGCTGCGGCTCGTCGCGCGAACACGCCCCGATCGCGCTCGACGCCGCCGGCATCGAGGCGGTCGTCGCCGAGTTCTACGCGCGCATCTTCTTCCGCAACTCGGTCAACGGCGGCTACCTGATCCCGTTCGAGTGCGAGCAGCGGCTGTGCGACAAGGTGTGTACCGGCGACGAGCTGCGCATCGACGTGGCCGGCAGCGTGCTGCACAACCTGACGACCGGCGAGCAGTACCCGCTCAAGCCGCTCGGCGAGGTGGCGCCCATCGTGGAGGCGGGCGGCGTGTTCGAGTACGCCCGCAAGGTGGGCATGCTGAAGAGGTAATCTTCCCGCGGCGTGGGGTTTGGGGGGCCTTGTAGGGTGGGCACTGCCCACCTGGAAGCAGTCAATGGTGGGCAGTGCC
>JBBRPS010000488.1:0-7893 GCA_038227745.1 Gemmatales bacterium
ATCAAGGGGACCGGCTACCGCTACCGCTACGCCGGCGAGAACGTGGCGCGCGGGACCGTGCCGATGCAGGAGATCATGCAAAGCCTGATGGACTCCAAGGGACACCGGGAAAACATCCTCGACAAGCATTACACGGAGATCGGCGTTGGCCTGGCCCGCGACGCCAAGGAGATCCTCTATTACACGCAGGTCTTCGCCTCGCCCAGGCCGCCGCCAAAGGACGACGAATGAACCCGCGGGGCGTGAAGGCGTTCAAGGAGTGGATGGGTTCCGGTCCGCACCGCGAGAACATCCTCAAGAAGGTTTGCTCCACCCGTCAGGGTTCGCCGGGCAGACCTGTCCGCCTGCCCCCACACCGCAGCCCCGCCTTCCCGCGCCGGCGGTCCCACCGTAAGATACCCCCCTTGCTTCGCTTCACACCGGAGGCCGGGTCGATGGACGGATTACCCCCCTTGGGGGACGTTGTGCAGGTGCCGCTGCCGGAGGACGCCGAAGAGCACTTTGTCGCCGAGGCCCAGGTCGCCGACCCCATCGGACGGCCCGCGACGGCCCACCGCGGCCGGATCGTGTGGGGATACGTGCTCGGCGTCACCGGCTTCCACCTGCTCCTGCCGCTGGCCTTCGTGCCCTGGCTGTTCAGCTGGACCGGCCTCATCCTCATTCCGGTCGGCAACTATGTCTTCTGCTCGCTCGGCATCGGCGCCGGCTTCCACCGCCTGCTCACCCACCGCAGCTATCGCTGTCCGAAGTGGCTGGAGCACACCTTCGCGATCTTCGGCGTCTGCTCGCTGCAGGACTCGCCGGCGCGCTGGGTGATGATCCACCGGCTGCACCACCAGCACTCCGACCGGCAACCGGATCCGCACAGCCCCATGGTCGCGTGGTTCTGGGGACACGTGGGCTGGCTGTTCGTCGAGAACCGCCAGCTCAACCGGATGGACACCTACGAGCGCTACGCACGCGACCTGCTGCAGGACCCGTTCTACCTGCGCTTGGAACGCGGCCTGCTCTGGGTGTGGGTCTACGTCGCGCACGCCGTGCTGTTCTACCTCGCCGGCATGACGATCGGCTGGGCGACGACCGGCGAGTACCTCGGCGGCGTGCAGTTCGGCCTGAGCCTGCTGCTCTACGGCGTCGTCTACCGCACGCTGTTCTCGTGGCACGTGACGTGGGGCGTCAACTCGCTCGCGCACATGTGGGGCTACCGCAACTACGACACCGACGAGAACAGCCGTAACAACTGGTTCTTCGCGCTGGCGACGAACGGCGACGGCTGGCACAACAACCACCACGCCGACCCGCGCTGCGCCGCCCACGGCTTCCACCGCTGGTGGGAACTCGACGTGACGTACCTGTCGCTGCGTTTCCTGTCGCTGTTCGGTCTGGTACACGACATTATCCCGCCGCGCCGGCTGCACGCCATGCGCGGCGCCCAGCCGGCGCTCGAGCCGCCGGTGCCCGTCCCGAAATAGCCGCCCCGAGCGCAGTCAGTTGACGACGTTGCGCGGCGGTTGCCCGAGGAGCACGCGGCGGCAGTTCTCGCTGCCCTTGATGCGCATGTCCAGCAGCCCCTCCTCCGAGTAGAAGGCGGCGTGCGGGTTGAGGATGATCCGGTCGTGCGCCGGGTGTTCCGGGTCGCGCCAGGCGACCACGAGAGGGTGGTCGTCGGGCGGCGGCTCCTGCTCCAGCACGTCAATGGCGGCGCCCGCGAGGCGCCCCGCAGTGACGGCGTCGAGTACCGCCAGCACGTCCACCACGCCGCCGCGCGCCGTGTTCACCAGGTACGAGTCGGCCGGCATCTGCGCCAGCGTGTCGCGGTTCATCAGGTGCTGCGTCTCCGCCGTCAGCGGGCAGTGCATGCTCACGACATACGACTGAGCGAGCAGTTCCGCGAGTGTCTCCACGCGGCGCACGCCCAGCGCCCGGTCGCGGCCATCGGGGACGTACGGGTCGTGGAACAGCACGTCCATGCCGAGCGCCTTGGCCCGCAACGCGACCGCGGTGCCGATCCGCCCCAGGCCGACGACGCCGAAGCCGCGGCCGCGCAGCCGGTGCCGCGGGCGCACCTGGGCGTAACTCCACGGCCCGCGCCGCTCGCGCAGCCGGCCGGTCAGCAGGTGGATGCCGCGCGTCAGCGACAGCGCCAGCCCGATCGCGGAGTCGGCGACCTCCTCGGTGCCGTAGTCGGGCACGTTGGCGACGGGGATGCCGTGCCGGCGGGCCGCGGCGGCATCCACGTTGTCGTAGCCGACGCCGCAGCGCACGATCAGCTTGCAGCGCTGCAGTCGGCCGATCGTCCGCTCGGTCAGCGCCAGGGTGTGGTAGAGCATCAGCGCGTCGGCATCCTCGGCGCGGCCGACCAGGTCGTCCTCGTGCCGGGCGTTCAGCGCTACCAGTTCCGCCACGTCGCCCAGGATCCGCTGCTCGTGATCGAGCTTCTCGACAATGAAGTCCGCCACGACGACCTTCGCCCGCTGCGCCATCCGTACCTCTGCGGTTCGGGGGGAATGGAAGAGCGGCGAGCCGGGGACGTCTGCCCCCGGCTCGCCGCGTGTAGAAACGACTTATCGGCTCTCTTTTACAGCAATTCCTGGATGGGCGTCGGGTCGTCCAGGACGTTGACGGGGCGGCCGCTGGGGTCGAGCAGTTGCAGGCGCGGGTCAATGCCGAGGACGCGGTAGATGGTAGCGTGGACGTTGGACGGCGTGAGGGGCCGCGTGTGCGGGGCCGTGCCGAGGCGGTCGGTCGAGCCGACGACCTGGCCGCCGCGCACACCGCCGCCGCCCATGAGGCAGAACATCGAGTTGCCCCAGTGGTCGCGGCCGGGCGTGCCCATGCTGCGCGGAGCGCCCCCGTTGCCACCGTTGTTCATGCGCGGCGTGCGGCTGAACTCGCCGCACAGCACCACCAGCACGCGCTCGAGCAAGCCGCGCTGCTGCAGATCCTGGAACAGGCCCGACACCGCGCTGTCCACCATCGGCAGGTAGCGATCCATGCCGGCCTGCAGGTCCCAGTGATGGTCCCAGCCGCCAAGATGCACGGTCACGAAGGTGGAGCCCGCCTCGACGAGGCGCCTGGCGAGGAGCGTGCTCTGGCCCCAGTTGTGCCGGCCGTAGAGGTCGCGCACGCGCGGGTCCTCGCGGCCGATGTCGAAGGCGCGGCGGGCGGTGGGACCGGTGACGAAGTCGAAGGCCTCCTGGGAAAAGCGGTCCATGGCCTGGGCTGTGCCCTGGCCGTCGAGGCTGCGCAGGGCGCCGTCGAAGTGGCGGGCCAGGCCGCGGCGCTCTTCGAGGCGGTCCAGCGACAGGCCCTGGGCGAGGTTGAGGTTCTGCACGGAGTAGTTGGCGGCGTTGGGGTCGCCGCCGGGCTGGAACGGGTTGTACTGGGCGCCGAGCATGTGGCCGCCGAAGTAGCCGGGGTTCAGGCCGATGCTGGCGGCGCTGGGCGCGCCGACGTAGGCCGGCATGCCGCGCTGGCGCGGGCCGAGCTCGCGGGCCACGATGGCGCCGATGCCGGGGAAGCGCTGCATGTTGTTCGCGCCGCTGACGCCCATGTTCTTGGCGGTCAGCATGCGGTGGCCGCCGGCGAAGTGGTCGCCGGTGTCGTGGTGCAGCGAACGCACTATCGAGAACAGGTTTGTGACGCGCGCCTGCTTCGGGAAGAGCTCGGTGACGTCGAAGCCGGGCACGCGCGTGCGGATGGGCCGCCAGATGCCGCGGTACTCCGCCGGGGCTTCCGGCTTCAGGTCATAAAGGTCCATGTGGCTCGGACCACCGTCGAGCCAGATGAGGATGACGGACGTGTTCCGCGTGGCCCCCGTCGTCGCCGCGGACTCCGCGCGGGCCTGGAGGACTTGCGGCAGGCCGAGGCTGGCCATGCCGGAGACGCCGAGCGTCAGGAAACTGCGCCGGCTCATGCCGTCGCAATAGCGACCGGTGCTGCCGAGGTCGAGACGAAACATACTGTGCCCCCCTGAAGACTGCGTTTTCCCGCGCGGCCCCAGGCGGCCGCCGTCCCGGCAGGCCCCTCCGCCGCGCAAATGGATCTCATCTTATTGTAACCGGGGAGCGCGTCCGGAGGCCACCCCGGCGCAGGAATCTCTGTTTGCCGCTTGGGGCTTAGAGCTATTACTCCGGCAGGAAAGATCCTCACGGTAGCCCGCCGCTCCGCGGCGGGCTACCGTGAGGATCTTTCCTGCCGGAGTAATACCGGACAAGACTCGTAGGGTGGGCACTGCCCACCACACCAACGCCTGGTACCGGATGGGTTACGGTGGGCAGTGCCCACCCTACGACTTTTGTCCGCTAGCTCTTATGAGCGAGGCCCGGCCGGGCCTTTCACGGCGGGCAGCACGACGTCCAGCTCGGCGGCGGTGAGGACGCCCCGGCCCGCAAGGAATGAGCCCTCCACCAGGGGATCGGCGGGCTGCTTGCGTACCTCGCCGGCCAGGACGGGGAAGCACAACAGTACACCCGCCAGCGCCACCGGCCTCCGCGACATCGTCCACCGCCCTCGTGCAGATGTGGTCGGAGAGGGGCAAGGCTGTTGACGTCCATCTTCCGGGCCGCTCCCGGATCGATCGGGTCGAACGCGCCGGTTCCGTCTTTCACAACAGCTCAAGGGTCTGTTCGCCACCGTGGGCCGGGTTGCCGATCAGTCGCCGGCCCTGGGGATCGACGACGAGGTCGAGAGCCTCCAGGGGGATTTGCCCGATCAGCGCCGGGGTGTCATCCGAAACCTCCATCACGTCCACGGTCACGTCGCGGCCCTGGATGGTTAGCCGTACGGCCTCGTACACCGGGACCATACCGATCCCTCGGGACGACGTGGCGCGTTTCTCGTAGCGCTTGGCCAGACCGAGTTGCTGGATGAGGCGTGCAGGAAGCGCGAGCGTCGTCGCGCCCGTGTCGGCCAGGGCGTCGCTGAGGGTGAGCCGGCGCACCTGCTCGGGCGCCCGCAGCCCTCGCTTCACCTCCCACAAATCCTCAAGGTTCTCGATCGTCGCTTCGGTGACCACGCGACCCATTGTCTCGGTCCCCATGACAGTGTTTCCAGGATGTCCCTCGGGTCAATTCCATCCTACCTGTCCGGGAAGATGTGTCAACCCCCCTCCGCATTCTCCGATTTCGGCGCGGGTTCCAGGTCGGCAAACAGGCTCAGCTCCTGTTCCGACGTCCCGCGGCGCGGGCGACGCCGGGTCGGCGTCGGCCGCTGTTTCGTCTCGACGTGGTGCGCCTCCAGGTCGGTGAGCACCGCGCGCGCCCGCTCGAGCACCTCCTCCGGCATGCCCGCCAGCTGCGCGACGTGGATGCCGTAACTCTTGTCGGCGCTGCCCGCGGCAATTTTGTGCAGGAAGACGATCTCGTCCTGCCACTCGCGCACCAGCACGTTGTAGTTGCGCAGCCCCGGCAGCGTCTCGGCGAGCTGCGCCAGCTCGTGGTAGTGGGTCGCGAACAGCGCCCGGCAGCCGGAGTGGTTGTGCAGGTACTCGGTGATGGCCCAGGCGATCGAGACGCCGTCGTAGGTGCTGGTGCCGCGACCGATCTCGTCGAGGATGACGAGGCTGCGCGCCGTCGCGTTGTTCAGGATGTTCGCCGCCTCCGTCATCTCCACCATGAACGTGCTGTGCCCGCGGTTCAGCTCGTCGCTCGCCCCGACGCGCGTGAAGATGCGGTCGGCGACGCCCACCTTCGCCTGCCGCGCCGGCACGAAGCTGCCCATCTGTGCCATCAGCGTCAGCAGGGCGACCTGACGGATGAACGTGCTCTTTCCGGACATATTCGGTCCGGTAATGATCCATAGGTGGCCCTGGTCCGGGCCGAAAACGACATCATTGGGCACGAAGGTGCCCGGGGGCAGCGTCTGGTCGAGGACGGGGTGGCGGCCGTCGCGGACCTCCAGCACCGGCGCGTCGCACAGCTCGGGGCGGCAATACTGGCGCGACGCCGCCAGCTCGCCCAGGCCGGCCAGGACGTCGAGGGTCGTCAGGACCTCGGCGGCCTGCAGCAGCCGCGGCGTCTGCCCCGCCACGCGGTCGCGCAGCGCCACGAACAGCTCGTACTCGCGCTGCTGCCCTTTTTCCTCCGCACCGAGCACCTTCTCCTCGTACTCCTTCAGCTCCGCCGTGGTGTAGCGCTCGGCGTTCTTCAGCGTGCCGACGCGCTTGTAGTTGGCGGGGATCTTCGCCGCGTGCGTGTGTGTAATTTCGAGGTAGTAGCCGAAGATCTTGTTGAAGCCGACCTTCAGCGACCCGATG
This sequence comes from Gemmatales bacterium, assembly GCA_038227745.1. Classification (GTDB taxonomy): domain Bacteria; phylum Planctomycetota; class Planctomycetia; order Gemmatales; family Gemmataceae; genus DASPXY01. The sequence continues at coordinate 6,257 of JBBRPS010000488.1, forward strand.
CCGGTCCGGGTGATCTCGCTCGCCTGGAAGTGGGCGATCCAATCCTTGCCGCCGCGGGCGATGTTGCGCAGCTCGTCCAGCTCCGCGTTGTAGCCCGTGCGGATCACGCCCCCCTCCTTGGCGCTGACCGGCGGGTCTTCGACCAGGGCGGCGTCGAGCGCCTCGCGCAGGTCCGGGCACAGCTCCAGGCGCGACTCCAGTTCGCACAGCAGGGCGGCCCGGCGTGCGGTCACCTTAGCCTTGACGCGCGGCAAGAGGCGCAGTGTCCGGGCGATGGCGGCCAGGTCGCGCGGCGTGGCCCGGCCGGTGCTGACGCGGGCCGTCAGCCGCTGCAGGTCGGCGGCGTCGCCCAGCGCGGCGCGCAGGTCCTGCCTCAGCCCCTGCTCGGCGCGCAGCTCGCCGACAGCGTCGAGGCGGGCCTCGATGCCGGCGCGGTCGGCCAGCGGCGCCGTCAGCCACTCCTGGAGCAAGCGGGCGCCCGCTGGCGTGGCCGTGCGGTCGAGGGCCGAGAGCAGCGACCCCTCCCGGCCGCCCTCGCGGAGGGTGCGCGTCAGCTCCAGGCTGCGGCGCGTCACCTCGTCGAGCAGGAGGAACTGCTCCTGACGGTAGGGCCGCAGCCGGGTCAGGTGCGCCAGCTGTGCCTTGAGCGTTTCTTGCAAATACAGCAGCAGGGCGCCGGCGGTGGCGAGGCAGGCCTGGGCGTCGTCGAAGCCGAAGCCGGCGAGCGTGGTGACGCCGAAGTGGTGGTGGAGCACGCCGCGGGCGGAGTCCGCCTCGAACGTCCAGTCGGGGCGCGGCGTCAGCATCACGTTGGGGCAGGGCGTGCGCAGGAAGTCGCCGAAGCGGCCCAGCTCGCGCTCGGCGACGAGGCATTCCGACGGGGCGAGGCGGCCCAGCTCGTTGGCGAGGCGCTCCCAGGTGAAGTCGGCGGCGTGGAACTGCCCCGTGGACAGCTCGACCCAGGCGGCGCCGACGTTCGGGCCGCGGGCGGTGAGGGTGACGAGGTGGTTCGACTGGCGCGGGTCGAGCAGGTCGTCCTCGGTGACGGTGCCGGGCGTGACGACGCGCGTGACCTCGCGGCGGACGAGGCCCTTGGCCAGGGCGGCGTCCTCGACCTGGTCGCAGATGGCGATGCGGTGGCCGGCGTGCAGGAGCTTGCGCAGGTAGCCTTCGAGGGCGTGGTGGGGGAAGCCCGCCATGGGCACGGTCTTGTCGCGGCTGGTGAGCGTCAGGCCCAGGACACGGGCGGCGACCTCGGCATCCTCGTCGAACAGCTCGTAGAAGTCGCCCATGCGGAAGAGCAGCAGCATGCCGGGGTGGCGTGCCCGCGCCTCGCGGTACTGCTGCATCATGGGGGTGTTGAGCGCCCTGGCCCGCTGGGCCTCGTCCGCCGTGCGTGTTCCGTCAGCCATAACCTGTCCTGGAGTGAGCCCCGTGGACACACGGGGTGAGGTATTTCGCCCCCCTCAAGACACGGGGCGGTGGTGCTTGAGGCTGCACCTGCAATCCCAGTCTCAGGCCGTCCCCCTCCGCGTCGTCGCGGGGCACTTTGGAGTGCGGCGCTCGGCGCCGCTTTCTCTCTTTCTTTCTCTCGCTCCAGGCCTCGGGGCAGAAAAGAAAGAGAGAAAGCGGCGCCG
>JBBRPS010000489.1:0-7878 GCA_038227745.1 Gemmatales bacterium
CCTGAAAAAAGACGAGAAGAACGCCGTCACGCGCGGCGTCATGCGGCAGCTGGAGAAGCTCGGCTACGTCCAGCGCTACGAGCCGGTGATGAAGGACGACGTGACGGGCGGCCTGCCCCCGACGTTCGTCATCACGATCAAAGGCGCCGCGGCGCTCGCTCAGGAGATGAAGGACGTCAATCTCACCCTGACGGTCCAGCCGAACTTCAAGGACTGGATGAGCCTCAACCACTACTGCAAGCTCTCGTCGCTCCACATGACGATCGACGAGGCGTTCGAGGGCCAGAAGTACGTGAAGCTGCACGCGCTCCGCTTCGAGCACGAGGTCGTGCGCCCCGAGGCCGAGGGGGGCGACCGCTTTCTCCTCCGCACGAAGGTCGGCGTGAACGCGGAGGGCAAGCCGGTCTTCTCCTGCGCCGACACCGCGATGGAGGTCGAGGTGGAAGGCTACCGGCGGGCGCTCGTGGACGAATACGAGACGGCGAGCAGCGACACCCGCCATGTGATTTTTAAGAAACACAAGGGGCACCAGGGCCTGGCGACGAGGCACCTCTACCGGCGCTTCTTCCCCGAGGCTCGCGACATGCGCGTGCTCTGCTTCTGCCCCTACGAGTCGTGGATGCATTCGCTGCGGGACGAGCTGAAAAAGCTGCGCGAGAAGATAAAGGACAAAGCGGGTGCGGAATTCTGGTTTTTCTGCGACACGACGAAGGTGACGCCAGCGACGTTCCTGCACGGCGACATCTTCTACAGCGTGGACGAGGGGCCGTTCCCGCTCGTCCCCCCGCCTGTTCCTCTGGCCCTCACCAGGGAGGGCGGCAGGGAGGAGAGACGGGAGGGCGGTCGAAAATGACGCAAAGCCAATCGGGCATTTGTTTTGTGAGAGGGGCTTCCGACGGGGCTGCCGGGGCTGCGGCCCCGGCCCTCTGTTTTTTTTCCTGGGTTTCGGGTGCTCGCGTTGCTCGCGTCCCTCCCAGTGGTGGAGCGGTCCACGGCCACGCTGCACAAATCACAGAGGGCCGGGGCCGCAGCCCCTGCACCCCGCGTCCCGGTTGCGAACACCGGGCCGCACCGCTCGCGACGAGCGGACGTCGGAAGCCCACGAGTTTCTGTCAGCCACAACCACCGTCCAGCGTCGGCTCAGGGCGACAACGGATGGCGCTAAGGCCCGCTCTCTTGAGCGGTTTTGTCTCCTCACCATCACACTTGTATGTCAGACGAGCAAAAGGAATTTGCGGAAATCGTTGTTCTGGAACCGGGACTGGTTCTCCTCGACGTCGTTCGGCAGGGGAATACGCGAGTCGTCGTTTACCGCGACACGCGCAACGGCCTGTATCACTGGTACGAGCTGGAATTTCTCCAGGAGTCCGTCTGGCAGTCGGTCTTCCGGGTCGGCGATAAGAAGATCCAGGAGGCCATCGACCTGTTCACGAAAGCGAAACTGGTCGCTGCCAGCAAGCCTTCTCCGAACGACGATGAGTGATAAGCAGACCATCATCGGCATGACGGATCTTCTCGATGAAGTCTCTCGCGACTTGGACGACTTCAGGAAGAAGCATGCGAGTGACTACGGCGTGAAAAACGTGACGCTGTGGTGGGAGTTGGAGAGGGAGCGTTTGCTCATCAGGCACAAGGAGGCGCGCGTCGGCCGGCATTTGATGTCGAAACGGTGGGCCTGGACGTTCGGCGTGGAGTGCATGGTCGCCTTCATCGCTGGCGTGGCGGCAACGCTCCTGGTGCGGTAGCAAGGACGTCGGGGCTGCTCGTCCCCTGAGGAGCGGCCCTAACTTTACTTCTCGTGCGAGCGGAAACTCTCAACCGCCTCGCAGATCTTGCAAAGGGAAGAGAACAATGAACGACAACGATGATGACGTTCGCAGCGAGTCGCACGGATGGTCGTTCGGCTTCGGCTTCAGTTGGTCGGGGCCAATTACACGGAGCGTTGAAGAGCAGTTTGAGCGTATGAAGCATCGACTGGTGGAGCTAAAACCGCACAAGGAGTTTTGGCTGCCCCAAGATCGCGGCCTCATCGACGGCGACGGCATTTGAGGAGTTTTCAAGCAGTCACCGGCTCGTTCGCTTCGTCAGGGAGTTCGATCGGGCTGGTGAATTTGGCGCACGCCCATTGCGTGCAGTACCCTTCAAAGCCTATGGCAACGAAGAACAAGGACGTTTCTGCCAAGATGGCAGCGGTAAAAACCGCGACGGAAGCGGTGACCGCTTCGCCGGATGCGAAGCGTGGGCCAATCAAAACTTTTTGGGAAGAGGACGTCGGAGTGGCGATCTGGGCGCGCGTCCGTCAAACCAAAGACGGGCCGCTCACATTCTACTCCGTGACCTTCGAGCGGAGCTGGCGCGACGACAAAGGCCAGTTCCACTACACGGACTCGTTTAATTTCGAGGACATGCCGCAAGATTTTGCGGTTGGCAAAGTTCGCTCAGGAGTACGTGGAGCCTCTCCTGTACCCTGAACTGAAGGGCTACAAGCTCAAGGAGTGAGAACAATGGGGCCGCCCTGACGGCCCCACCAGTGATGATCTGCGTCTGTAGCGATTGGGTGGACTCAACCGTGGGTTCATCGAAGGGTCACCGGAACGGGAACGTGTAGTTCTCATGGGAACGAACACGGTCGCTCCCTCGGCATGCCCAACGACCATCAGCGGATTCGCAACCCGCTCTTCGCTACAGACGTAGTTCATCCCATCTCCGCGCTGCTGGTGCCGCCGGAATTTCGGCAGCTCAGTCAGACAGAGACGCACACATCTTCTCTTTTTCAGAGCACCACCTTCTTGGTGCTCTGAAACCCTTACTCACAACTTGGTTTTGCGATAGGTGCGTCATGCTGCGCCGTGAGCTGTCGTTCTGGATCACCGTGCTGTTCGCGTTCGCGGTGGCGTTTGTGATGCGTCTCGTGCAGGCGTCGGAATAGTAGCGGCGGGGTGCTCGCGTCAAGGGGTTCGGCCCTGTGACGCTGCGCTCCCGCGCCGCTGCGCGAGGCTCGCCTGCACTTGCAGGCATTCTTTCTCTTTTTTTTATGAGAAGCATTGGCTTCACATCACCGGCCATCGCCGTCCTCCCGACGGCACCCAGGACCGCGAGCCCCGTCCCGTGGCTCACGAGCCTGTACCACAAGACGCTGCGCGGCGACTACGGCGACGCGCGCTATCCCGGCAACTGCGGCGGCGAGCTGATCAAGGACCTGCTGCGGTACTTCCGCCCGAAGAGCGTCTTCGACCCGATGACGGGCAGCGGCACGTGCAAGGACGTGTGCAACGAGTTGGGCATCGACTGCTGCTCGAAGGATATCCGCTACGGCTGGGACGCCGTGAATCCGCTCAACTATGAGAACATCGGAAAGTTTGATTTCGTGTGGATTCACCCGCCGTACTGGCGGCAGAAGGTGTACTCGGACAACCCGCTCGACCTCTCGGCCTCGACGTCGCTTCCGGCATTCCTTTCCCGGTACGCCGTGTTGATCGACAACTGTGCCCGCGTGCTCGGGCCGCGGGGAAAACTCGCGATCCTGATGGGCGACTACAGCGACCGCCACGAGGGATTCGTGCCGCTCGTGTACCACACGAAACGGCTGGCCTTCGAGATCGGCCTGCGACAGTGCTGCACGGACATCATCCGCTTCTCGCACGGGGCGAGCAGCGGCAGGAAGGTCTACACGAGCAGCTTCATTCCGGGACTGCACGACGTGTGCAGCATTTTTTCTAGGTGATTCTCCATGCACATGCATCCCTATTTCCCATTCATCCCCTTTACAGATGGTAACCAGGAAAAACCCAGCACCGGCAGAGCGAGAGTACTGCGTGTGGGCGGACTGCAACCGGCGCGTGTACCAAGACGTGTCGGCCTCGAGTCCCGAGCAAGCGTACCGGATCGCCAGGAAGCACCCCGAAGACTGGCAGTTCTGCTTCGAGCACGAAGCGAACGGCTACCGGCTGTCCGACGACGTGCAGGACGTGGCAGCCGGCGAATTCCTCCGCGTCGGCCCCGCCCCTCGCCACTGCAAGACGTGCGACAGCGAGATCGTCGAAACGGTGAATGACAGCCTCTTCCGCGACGGCGAGTGCAACGGCTGCGAGTACGAGCGGTACGCCTCCCAGCCGAAATTGCTGCGGGCGTGCGCAGCCGTGGCCAGGGAACTGGAGAGCGTTTCCTCGGCGATCCCGCACGGCACCGCAGCCAGGCGCCGATGCCGGCGCATCGGTAAGCGCCTGATGGCGGCCATCGCGAAGGCGAGGACTACGATGGCGTGATACGTTTTCGTTCCCTTTCCCCCTTACACGATGAATAAGGATGTTCTCAAACGAGTGACAGATGAGGCGATGGATGCCTTCGGTGAGATCCTGGTGAGGAACTTTCCGGAAGCGACAAGCGGGGACCTTTCCCCGGAGATCACGATGCAGCTGGTGTTCGCGATGGAGGCGGCGATCAAGCAATGGGTATCTGCCAACGTTCCCAAAAAGAAGCATGGAAAAGCTCGCTGACAATTTGGCCGTCGCCCTCGACGCCCGCGAGAAGGGGATCGTCGCCATCCCGTGCCGGCCCGGCACGAAGATCCCGCTGCTGAAGTGGAAGGAGTGGCAGGAGGCCATGCCGCCCGTCGAGCTGCTGCGAGAGTGGTTCCGCGGCGCCTGCAACATTGCGATCGTGACGACCGGCATGGTGCTCTACGACGCGGAGACCCAGGAGGCGGCCGAGCTGGTGAGGGAGAAATGCGGGGAGACCAGCCACATGCTGAAAACCCCGGGCGGCGGCGTCCACCTCGGCTACCGCCTGCGCAAGGGCGTGCCGGTGACGAACAAGGTGAAGGTCAAGGGCCTCGACATCGACATCCGGACGAACGGCGGCCTGGAGATGATCCCCAACTCGGTGACGGAAAAAGGACGGTACGAATGGCTTGGGCAAGGGCTCCGCCAGATTTCCGAACTGCCGGTCGCCAAGGTCGGCTGGACGAGGACGCGCGTGAAGCGACACGTCCAGACGGCCGTGGAAGAGCACTGCGAAGGCAGCTTCCTGCTCTACCGCGGCCGCAAGTACATCGACACGTTCGACCGGCGCGCCGTGAGCGGGCAGGGCGGCCACACCACGGCGTTCACCGCCTTTCTGAAGATCGTGCGGTTCGTCCGCAGGCTCGGGGGCGGCGAGCACGAGGCGTGGCAGCTCGCGCTCTACTACAACGCGACGAAATGTGACCCGCCGTGGGACGTGAATGTCCCCGCGGAGGAGCGCTCCCTCCAGCACAAGTTCGAGGACGCACTCCGGCTGGCGAACTAGACGCGGTTCTTTTTTGAGGAGGTTTTCCATGTCCACGGTCATTGCCGCAATCAAGCTGACGATCCACGGCACCGGGAGCGGGACGTGCTCGCTCACCGGGAAGGAGGAGAGTGACGGCCTGACCGTCACCTTCGAGGACGGGACGGTGAAGGAGGTGTTCCTGAGCTGGAAGGGATTCCGGCAACTGCTCGGGCTGAAGGCGGGCAAGGCCCCGCCGGCGAAAGCCGCGACGAACGGGCCGCCTGCCCCGGCGCCCGCGAAGTGATGTGAAAAACGGCCCGGCGGCTGTAGGGACTCACACCCGACCGCAGGTGCGTCTGCGTGGCTGTCCTCTGCGCACGAGGCTTGCCCTGTCTCGGCCACGCCGCCGGGCCGTTCACTTACGGTACGAAAGCGCCGCCCCGGGCGCCAGGTCAGTTGACGATGTGGTGGACGATGAACATCCCGCGCGAGGTTTCCGACGAGGCCGCCGACGCCCTGGTCGAACTGGCGTTCCTTGCCCTGCCGTCGGACGGCAACGAAATGGCGAAGTTCCTGGAGGCGATCCTGCACGTCGTCGCGCGCGAGGTGCGGCGGGCGGTCACGGAGGAGAGGCAACAGCGGCGAGAGAGCATCCAGAAGGTGAGCCTACAATGAATGAGCTCCTGACGAACCTGCCGCCGCTCCTGACCAAGAAGGAAGTGTGCGAGCTGCTGCGCTGCTCCTCGCGGACGCTGGACCGCTGGCGCTCCCTCTGGAAGGCGAAGGGCATCGACTGCGGCGAGGTGAAGATCGGCCGCCGCGCGCGCTTCAAGCGGGCGATGATCGAGAAGATCATCGCCACGCCGAAGTTGTGGGTCACTTGAGGCCGAGCCCTTCCAGGGCCTTGACGACCTTCTCCATCTCGTACATCGCCGAGTCGTCATACGTCTGCATCGTCAGGCGGATGTCGCTGTGCCGCATGAACAGCATCCGCAGCCGCGGCGGGACGCCGGCCACGCCGAGCATCGTGTCCGCGGTCATGCGCAGCGAGTGGAAGTCCGCCTGACGGCCCTCGCCGTCCTTGAAGGGGATCTTCGCCATCTCCAGGTCGGCCTTCATCGTCTTCACCATCTCATTGCGGACCGAGAACAGCAGGTCACCGGGGAGCTTCCGGGCGTCCTTGATCCACGCGCGGAGGTCCTCGGCGAAGCTCGGGATCAGCAGCAGGCGGGCGGCCTCGCCGTTCTTCGTGAACTCGCCCGGCAGGATCAGGTGGGCGAAGGGCTTGGTGTCGAGATGCAGGTACTCGACCCGCAGTGCCGCGATCTCGCCGCGGCGCAGCCCGGTGTAGATCGCACACTTGTAGATGAGCGACCGCTCACGGCCAAGCATCTCGAGCTTCGCCCGCACCTGGGGCTTGAGGTTCGCGACCTGCTGCCCCCGCCGCGGGCCGATGCGAATCGTCGAGAACTCCTTCAGGGCTCGTACGCGGGTGGTGTCGAGGAGGAGCTGGAGCTGCGGGACGGACAGGGCCCGCCGGGTCCGCACGGGCTTGCCGCTGGGCTTGGTGACGTGCAGGACCGGGTTCTTCTCCAGTCGCCCCTTCTTCACGAGCCAGTTGCAGAATTGGAACACGGCGGCCCGATAGATGTCCTTCGTCCGGGCACTCCCCTTGAATTTGTTGACGAACGTCTCGATCGCGTCGGCCGTCAGCTCGATCAGGGTCTTCGCCTCCCCGAGGACGGCCAGCAAGCAGCGCTCCCGCTCGGCGTAGTAGTCGTCACAGACCCCCTTCGTCTTGAGGTGGGCGAGGAAGTCGGCGACGTGCTCCGCGATCGGCCGTTGCAGGTGTTCCAGGGACTTATCGACCAGCCCCGCCTTCTCCCGCTCCCGCTGCTGGAGGAGGTCGGTGAGCATCTTGCGGGCGGCCTGCTTGTCGGTGGACAAGGGGACGCGCTTGAGCTTCCCGTTCTCCCGCCAGAACCCGTACCACTTCGTGCTCTTCTCCTTGACCTTCCTGGCTCCCGGGGCGTCCTTCGGGACGCGGTTCCCCTCCGTATCGACGTACCGGACGGTGGTCATCTTGTGGAGTGTAGCCATCGGTTTCTCCTGTTGCTGAGGCCGTTTTCGGTCGCAACAGATTCTACGCTGGTTGGAACAACCGGGGAAGCTTGGTTGCAACGCTGGTTGCAACAAACTTAGGCTCACAGCGGCTTTTCACGTCTCGACGTGTCTCGAACGTGGAGGGACAGGAAGTCGCCGTAAATGCTGGAAATGACTCGACTTGGCTCGCTATGTCTCGATCCGTCTCGGCGCATAAAAAAGGCCAGCGGCCCGATTGGGAAGCTGGCATTCTACCACTGAATTACGCCCGCAAGTTATTGTGTCGCAAGGACTTAGGTTTGCTGCCCTGGTTGCCTCACTGCTTGGTTGCTTCGCTTTTGGGGTTAACCCCGTAAACTCTTGGCAGAGAAGGTGTTGCGTAATCATTGTAACATCTCAATAACCCCGGGCGTGTTCCGAGGAAGTTTGCCGGCGCGCACGGCGACCCAGAGGCGTGTGGACGATTCTTTCCTGGTAAGCCGTTGGCCGTGCCGCCCTTGCCTGCCCTCAGACCGGCACGGCTGCACC
>JBBRPS010000490.1:0-7839 GCA_038227745.1 Gemmatales bacterium
GCTCGCCCGAGGCTCGCGGCTAAACGACCGAGCTTTAGCCGCCAGGATGCTCAGGGTGTGGCGACCCGCTTTGCCAGGCGTTGCAGGGAGCCCTGTGCCTCTTGCGTCAGCCGGGCCTCAGGCGCACCCCCGGCGAGTCGTCCCAGGGCTCGCCGGGCCTCCGGCGTGCCGAGGTACTCCAGCGCCTGCACGGCACGGAACCGCCGCAACTCCTCCGGCGAAGGCGCGACGGTCCCGGCCGCCAGCTTCTCGACGATCCGCTCGGCCCGCCGCCGCGCTTCCAGGGAGAGCGGGCCCGCGAGGGCCTTCCGGAGAACGGGCAGGGCCTCCTCGCCGCGTCGCTCCCACTCGCGACCGGCCGCCTCACGCTCGACAAACCTGTCGCTGCCCAGTTCCTTGAGCAGGCGGTCCCGAAGGGCAGCGCCCAGTGGCGACTCCGGCGGCAGCCGTTCTCCGAGGAAGGTGCCGCTCGCTTTGCCTCCCGCGACCAACCGCCAGACGGCCCGGAAGGCCGCAGCCGCATTCGGCCCCGCCAGGTCCTCCCAGCACTTCTCCAGTTCCTGCTGCTTCAGCACGGCCTGCGGCCCCGGCCCCTCACGCCCCCACCCGGTCAGGTCCCAGAGCATGGCCGTGGTGTCGCTGCTCCCCGTAACGAGTGCCCGCCCGTCCGGGGTGAATGCCAGGCTCCGGACACGCGTCCGGTGCCCCTGGAGGTCGCCGATGACCTTCCCCGAGACGACCTCGACCAGGCGGACGGGGCTGCCCTGCGGATCGACAACGGCCAAAATCCTGCCGTCCGGCGAGAGGACCGAGCGGCCGAACGAGATCGACTCCTCCAGGCGGACCGCGCGCACCTTCTTGCCCGAGGCGACTTCCCAGACAGCGAGCGCGCCGCCGGAGGGGGCCACCAGGAGCCGCCCGTTGGGGGTGAACGCAATCCCGACCCCGTCGAGGAAGTGGATCCCATAGCTGCCCGGGGGCCGGCCGATCACGCTCTTGATCCAGGGGAGCCGCAGGGCGCACTTGCCGGTGGCGAGATCCCACACCCGGAGATAGCCGTCCTGAACCACCGAGGCGCCCCACTTGCCGTCCGGTGCAAAGACCGCCGCGCCGCGCTGGTCGGGCAGCCCTTCGAGCACGGGCCGGGGTTCCCGCGACCGCACGTCCCAGGTGAACAAGCGGCCCTCCCCCTCGACCGCGGCAAGGATCTTGCCGTCCGCGCTGAACGTCAGCGCAGTGATCTCCTTCTGGTAGCCCCCCAGCCGACCCCTCGGTTTCCCCGTCGCGGCGTCGAGGAGGTAGACAGACTTCCCTGACCCGCCGAGCGCGAGCGTCTTCCCGTCGGGGCTGAAGGCGAGTGCGAAGACGTGGCCCTCCGGGCTCGAAATGCGACGGAGCTCTCGGCCCGTCGCCCGGTCCCAGAGGCGCACCACCCGGTCGCCCAGGTAGAGGTAGTCGCCCTGCCGACCGGAGCTGAGATGATACCCCTGACCGCCCGCCGTGGCGATCACCTTCCCGTCGGGAGAGACGGCTACATGGACAGGCCCGGCGTGCCCGTCCACGGGCCGGATCTCCGCCCCCGTGGCCACTACCCACAGCCGAACCGTTTGCCCGTAGCCGCCCGAGGCGAGCAGCTTCCCATCGGGGGAAAAGGCCAGGGCATGGAGCGCATCGAAACCGACGTCCAGCCGCCGCAGCAGTCTGTCGGTCTTCGCCTCCCACAGCCAGATCCGGCAAGAGCCATCGGCCCCGTCCTCGGCGGCGGCCAGGACCTTGCCGTCTGGGGAGTAGGCGGCACAGTGGACCACGGGCGGGGATTCCTTCGGCGGCAGGAGTTCTTTGCCCGCGGCCAGGTCCCAGCGCCGCAGGCCCTTGCGGCCGAACACCAGAACGCCGCTGTCTGGGGAGAAGGCGCGCGGCCAGCAATCGGTGTGCTGTTGCCCGGCGCGGAAGCTGGGGCGCTCCTTCAGGGCAGGCAGGTCGAACAGGCGCAGCGTGCCGTCGAGGTTGCCGGCAGCCAGGCTCTTGCCGTCGGGGGAGATGAGCGCGGAGAAGATCTGGCCCCCGCACTGGGCCAGTCGCCGCCGACTCGCCACGTCCCAGAGAAAGACCGGGTTGTCTCGGTCAGGGTAAATGGCGGAGGACCGGGTGACCAGCAGACGGCCGTCGGGGGAGAAACAGGCATGGTCCCAGCCCTGGAATTGCAGCACGCCCCGGGCGGTCGGCACCGCGCAGCGGACGTGCAGATCCTTGGCGGCGGGTACGAACCCTCCAGCCCTGACGGCGAGCGCCTCGATCGCCCCAGGCGGTACGGGGACTGGCTTGCCGCTGGAGACGTCCCACACGTGAACCCGCTGGGCATGGTCGTCCGTCATGAGCAGGGACTTCCCATCCGGCGAGAAGGTCAGGGACAAGATCCAACTATCGTGCCGGAAGCGCAAGGTTCCCAGCCGGGCAATGGCCCCGTCCGGCAGCGGGTCGCCGTACCGGTCGGTGTGCGCCGGCTGGCCCTTCTCCGCAGGCGCGGTGTCTGTCGCCGCCGCCACGTCACCGCACACGATCGGCAGGGTGACGACAACCAGGAGATACACGGGTCGCATCCTTCGCCCCTCTCTCGGTGGTATGCCGGGGCCGTCACAGGACAAACCCGGCGATTTCTTCACGCACGCGGCGCAGCACGCGCGACTTGGCGATGAGCACGGCGTTGACCGACAGGCCCAGCTCGGCCGCCACCGCTTCCGGCGCTTGCTCCTGCAGCACCAGCCGCTCGAACGCTTGCCACGTCGTCGGCTTGAACTCGGGCCGGAGCAGCGCGAGCACCTGGCGGGCGACATGCTCGTCGTGCTCGCGGTTCCACTGCCGGCTCAGGTCGCTGTACGGATCTTCCAGCTGGCGCAGCACCGGCTCGGGATCGACACCGAGAACGGCGGGGTGCGAACGCCAGAACATGCGCAGCCGATTGACACTGATGCCGCGCAGCCAGGCGCGAAAGGCCCCGGGACGGCCGTTGTGCTCGAAGGCGGGAAACTTCTCGACGATCACCGTCAGCACTTGCTGGACCAGTTCGTCGCTGTCGGCGGACTGGGGCAGGTGCCGGCTCACCCAGCTGCGAATCAACGGCGAGTAGAGATTCACGAGCCGCCGCCAGGCCGCGTCGTCGTGGCGGTCGCGCAGGCGCTGCAGCAGCGTGGCAGAGGTTGCAATCATGAGCAGCCACTCGGGACGGGAGAACAGAAGAAAGGATAAGCCAGGGCAGCGCGCGCGGCAAGCCCGCGTTGCTGCCGACAGGCGGCGGTTCGGCATGTGAGAGGGCTGGAAATGAGAGCAAGGCAGCGCTTCGTGCGCAGCCGTTGCCGGCAAGGGGTGCGCGAGACGGCAAGGCAAGGACAGTCGTGATCCGAGCGAAGAAGCGTTCACTTCGACGCCGGCAGGCCGTACAGGTAGACCCGGCCGAGCAGGTCGCTCTCGTGCAGCGCCGGGACCACCAGGCGGCGCCGGTCGGGCGACAGTGCGGGCACGCCGAACGGCGAGTGGGGCTGTGTCCCAAACTCGGCCTCCGGCGCCGGGAAGCGCGCGACCTCGCGGCCGGAGGACAGCTCCAGCACTCGCAGCGTCCGGTCCGACTTCGGCCTCAGCATGAGGAACGCCGCATCGCGCGACAGGATCCACAAGCGATTCTCCGCACCGGCGAAGTCGAGCGGAAGCGATTTCACCTCCCGCGCGCTGCTGGCGTCGTACCACCGGACAGCGGTGAGCGAAACGGCCACGAAACGCCGGCCGTCCGGGAGGAAGCGGAGGGCATGGGGGAACTCGCCTTCCGGCATCTTCCAGCGATGCACCTCCCGGAAGGGATCGAGGTCCCAGAGCCGGATGATCCGGTCGGCGCCGCAGGAGAGGGCTTGTTGGCCGTTCGGCGAGAACACGGCCAAGCACTTTTCCGACTGGCCCTCCAGCCGCCCCAGTTCCTTGCCCGTTTTCAGGTCCCAGAGGCGGACGGTGCCGTCCAGCGAGTTCGACAGGAAGCGCTGGCCGTCGGCGCTGACGTCGAACCCCGTCACGTGCCTGCTGTGGCCGCGGAACCGCCGCACCTCCCGCCCCGTGGCCAGGTCCCAGAGCAGCAGAGTGTTGTCCGCGCCGCAGGCCAAAATCTGCTTGTCGTCCGGGGTGAACTCCGCCCACTGCAAGCCGGGCAGGGCCCGCACCAGTTTCCCCGTGGCCGTGTCCCAGACGCGGACCTGGTTGTCCCACGAGGACCCGGTCGCGAGGTAATGCCGCCCGTCGGCGGAGAAAGCGGCGTGGTAGATCCAGCTGTTCCAGACGTGCTCCCGCGTTCCGCTTTGGTGGGTTACGAACGGCGCGGCTGGCTTCAGGGGCGGGGCGTCCGCGCCGGGGAGGCGCCACAGGTAGAACCAACCGTGGTGCGTCCCGGCGGCGGCGTGGCGGCCGTCGGCCGAGAACGTCAGGCCACGGACCAGGGTCCGCACCGGGAAGCGGTAGACCTCCTTGCCCGACGCCACGTCCCACAGACGCACGAAACCGTCGTCGTGCGCCGTCAAGAGCCGTTTGCCGTCCGCGCTGAAGGCACTGCGAATGTACGAGTCGTTGATCCAGGTCGGTCCCAGGGGGAATGCGCGGACCTTCTTCGCAGTTTTCACATCCCATAATTCGACCATGCGGGTGGTGCCGTTGCACAGGACCAGTTCCCGGCCGCCCGGCAGCACCGTGGGGGTACGGTCCATGCTGGGGTCGCCCGGGAGGGCATGCAGGCGCGTGTGCGTCTTCAGGTCGATCAAGTGCAGTTCGGGGCCGACCGGCGCGTACGAGACCAGGACCTTGCCGTCCAGCGAGAAATACGCGAGCCACTTCCGCCGCAGGCGTTCCTCCCCGGTCGGGACGTCCCAGACGACCGTGGCAGCGGAGTGACCGCTCCACATGCCCAGGACGTGCTTGCCGTCCGCCGAGGCGTCGAGGTTCGAGAGCCTGATAGGCGAGCCGCTCTCGAATGTCTTGATGCGCTCGCCGTCCGGTACGCGGTGCAGCGCGACATTCCTGTGGTCAGCAGTGTTGGTCGCGAGGTGCTTTCCGTCCCCCGTGAAGGCGAGCAAACCGCCGGACGGGAACCGGCACAACACCTTGCGGGTCTGCGTTTCGTACAGCACGCCCCACCCGCTCCAGGCGACGGAGACGGCGATATAGCGGCCGTCCGGGGACACCGCCGGCTTGTCGATGGCCCCCGCCCCGAGCCAGACCTGCCACACCAGGCCAGGGGGGTGATCGACCGCGGCGGCCGGCCCCTCGCGCGGCCGCTTCGGCACGCGCTCCACCGTCGCCAGCGCCCGCTCGCCGCGGTAGATCGTCACTTTCTGCACATCCAGGCGGAAGCCGTCCGGCTGGCCCTTCAGCCCGAGGTCGTACTTGCCGGGCCGCAGCGTCACCGCCTTGCCGCTCTTGAGATCGACGATGCGCACCACCTCCCCGTTCTGGAGGATGACCACCTCCACGTTCGGGTCGTCGGTGGTGATGATCAGCTCGCCGTCGGCGGTCTGGATGCGGTAGACGGCGACGGCGACCAGGGCCGCCAGCGCCGCGCCTGCGAGGGCGACGGCCCACCGCCGTCGCGGTCGGAAAGGACGGCGGATCGACCCGAGCGGCGCGGCAAGAGGCGTTTCAGCGGTCGCGGTGACCTCGTCCGCACAGGGCGCGCGGGCGGACCGGGGCAACGGCAGGATGGCCGCGGAAGGCAGTTCGGCGAAGGGAGCCAGGGCGACGGCGACCTCGGCCGGCGTCTGGAAGCGCTGGGCGGGGTCCTTGGCCATCAACCGGGCGAGGACGGCAACCAGGCCCTCCGGCACGTCGGGGCGATGTTCCCGGATCGGCTCCGGCTCCCGCTCGGCCTGCGCCCGCACCTTGTGCAGCAGCGAGCCGCCGGGGAAGGGCGGACCGCCGGCGAGGAGGTGGTACAGGGTACACCCCAGGCTGTACAGGTCACTGCGGACGTCGGCCCGGCGGGCGTCCTCGGCCTGCTCGGGGGCCATGTAATCGACCGTCCCCAGCAGCAGCCCCGAGCCGGTCGGAGCGTCCGGCGTGCCGCTTTCGAGCGTCATCCCTTCCGTGCCGCCGGCCTCGCTGGCGAAGCGGGCCACGCCGAAGTCGAGGATCTTGATCGTCCCCGCCTCGGTCCGCATCAGGTTGGCCGGCTTGACGTCGCGGTGGACCATGCCGTGCTCGAAGGCATGCTGCAAGCCCAGCGCCACCTGGCGGGCGTACTCGCAGGCCTCCGCCACCGGCAGCGGGCCGCGCTCGGCCACGAGGCGGGCCAGGTCGGTGCCAGGAATGAACTCCATGACGAGGAAGTGCGTGCCGCCGGCCTGCTCGGCGTCGAAGACGCGGACGATGTGCGGGTGGTCGAGGCGGGCGGCGGCCCGGGCCTCACGGCGAAAGCGCTCGGCCAACTCGGGGCGGGCGGTCAGCTGCCGGCTGATGACCTTGAGGGCGACGGGCCGTCGCATGAGGCGGTGCTCCGCGCGGAAGACCGCGCCCATGCCGCCGCGACCCAGCAGCGCCAGCACGAGGTAACGGGGGTGGTCGCGCAGCTCTGCGGGCAGTTCGTCGGCGGCGGCCGCGCTCTCTTTGCCCTCGGGGTCGAGCACGGCCGAGCCTTTGGCCTGGCGCAGCAGCTCGATGACCGGGTCGTCGGGCAGGCCGCGGAGGGCCGTGCAGCAGTCGGTGCAGGTGCTGACGTGGGCCTCGACCACGTCGGCCTCGGGGCCGCTTAGCTCGCCGCCGCCGAACTGCCGCAGGGCCTCGGTAGTGGGGTGGGCGGGGTGGGCGGAGACGGCGGCTTTCGTCATGCTCGTTCTCCAGGGGGCGGCAGGCGTTCCTCCCTCTTCAGATGCGGCGAACCCGCGTTTCCTTTCACGACCTACAAGATTACCAGACCGGACCGCTCGGGGGCAAGCAGGCAGGCGCGCCGCGGCCAGGTTACGTCCGCGCCCGTTTTTCCGCGCCGCCGTGAAAGGAAGTGACTCGTTCCTGCATCTGTGAAGGTGAGGCGTGTTTCCCGCGCCTCCCTCGTCCCGGCCCCCGCAGGTCGGCGCGAAGAACCTACCTGACGGAGAACACCGATGTCCAGGCTGACCTCTGCCCTGACCCGCCTCGCCCGTTCCGACCGTAAGCGCCAGGCCCCTGGCCGCAGGGCGCTCGGCAGGTGGTTCCGGCCGCACCTGGAGGCCCTGGAAGACCGGCTCACGCCGAGTATCGTTATTGATGCCCCGGATCGTGATTCCCTGATCGCTTCCATCAGGTCCGCAAATGCCCAGCCTGAACTAGCCACGTATGTGATCCAACTCGCTAAAGGCGGGGACTACACTTTTTCCGCGGTGGACAACGACTGGTACGGCCCCAACGCCCTGCCGCCCATCGCCGCCGGCATCACCATCGAAGGCAACGGTGCTGTCCTGGACGTGACCACCGCTATGCGCTTTTTCTACGTCTCGGGCGGCCCATCGCTTTCTGGCTATCTCGAGGGCGGGACCCTCACGCTCAACAACCTGACGCTGCAGCACGGGCGGGTCGATGGCGGTAGCAGCGGACTGGGCGGCGGCGGCCTGGGTGCGGGCGGCGCCATCTTGAACCAGGGCACCCTGAGCGTAATGGGCGTGACCTTTTCGGGCAATACCGCGGCAGGCGGTAACAGCGGGGACACCTCGGTGGGCAATGGCGGCGGCGGCATGGGCACCAGCGCGGATGCGACTGGTGATGGCGGCGGCTTCGGCACGCCGCCGCCGGACAACGCCGGTTTCCCGAAACCGCCCGGCTTCGGCGGCGGCCACGGCGGAA
>JBBRPS010000491.1:0-7794 GCA_038227745.1 Gemmatales bacterium
CGCCCACCTACCGGGGAGGGCCGTTGCCGTGGCCGCCTTTCTTCTCGCCATCGACCAGGGGCCCACCAGCAGCCGGGCGCTCGTCTACGACGAGACCGGCCGGTGTCTCGCCACCGCCGCACAGGAGATCCGCCAGCACTATCCGCGCCCCGGCTGGGTCGAGCACGACCCGGAGGAGATCTGGCAGTCGGTCGCCGCCGTCGTGCCCCAGGCCCTGGAGAAGGCCGGCGTCGCCGCGGACCAACTCACCGCGGTCGGCCTGACCAACCAGCGCGAGACGGTCGTGCTCTGGGAGCGCGCGACCGGCCGGCCCGTGGCCCCCGCCATCGTCTGGCAGGACCGGCGCACCGGCGACTTCTGCGCCCGCCACCGGGCCGACGAGCCGTGGATCTACGAGCGCACCGGCCTGGTGCTCGATCCGTATTTCTCCGCGACCAAGCTGCACTGGCTCCTGGAGCACCACCCCGGGCTGCGGGCGCGGGCCGAGGCGGGCGATCTGGCTTGCGGCACCATCGACACCTGGCTGATCTGGCGCCTCACCGCGGGCCGCGTCCACGCCACCGACGTGACCAACGCCTCGCGCACCCTGCTGCTGGACATCCATAAGGTTTGCTGGGACGACGAGCTGTGCCGCTACTTCGGCGTGCCGGCGGCGCTGCTGCCGGAGGTGCGCCCCAGCGCCGGCGACTTCGGCACCACGACGGGGCTGGATTTCCTGCCGGATGGCCTGCCGCTGGCCGGCGTGGCGGGCGATCAGCAGGCGGCCCTGTTCGGCCAGCGCGCCTTCGGGGCGGGCGAGGCGAAGTGTACGTACGGCACCGGGGCGTTCTTCCTGCTGCACACCGGCGAGCGCCCGATGGCGTCGCGGCACCGCCTGCTGACGACGCTGGCGGCGACGACCGACGGCCGGCCGCAGTACGCCCTGGAGGGGAGCGTGTTCGTCGCGGGGGCGGCGGTGCAGTGGCTGCGCGACGGCCTGCAGCTGTTCCGCGCGGCGCCGGCGGTGGAAGAACTGGCGGCGCAGTCCGACCCGGAACAGCCAGTGCTGTTCGTGCCGGGGTTCGTGGGGCTGGGGGCGCCGCACTGGGTGCCGGAGGCGCGCGGCGTGCTGTTCGGGCTGACGCGCGGCACGACGACGGCGGACATCAGCCGGGCGACACTGGAGGGGGTGGCGTTCCAGGTGGCCGACCTGATCGAGGCGGCGGGCACGGACGCGGGCGAACCGCTGAAGGCGCTGCGGGTGGACGGCGGCATGGCGCGGAACGCCTGGTTCCTGCAGTGCCAGGCGGACTTCCTCGGCCTGCCGGTGCTGCAGTCGGAGTACACGGAATCGACGGGCCTGGGCGCCGCGCTGTTGGCGGGACTGCGGGCCGGCGTGTGGCCGGACCTGGAGGCGCTGCGCCGCCTGCCGCAGGAGGGCCGCGAGTTCCGCCCGCGCCTGACGGAGGAGGACCGGCGGCGACGGCTGGACGAGTGGCACCGGGCGGTGCAGGCGGTGATCGCGTTCTACACGGCCGGCCCTGGTTCGGGGGCGGCGCGGTAGAATGATGTCCGAACGAACCACCCTGCCCTGGAGAAAAAAGATCATGGCTACCGCTCCGCGTACGCGCGTTCGGCCCTCGGCGCCGCCGGAACTGAACAATGGCGATCGCATGACTCGCGAAGAGTTTCACCGCATCTACGAGCAGATGCCCGAGGACTTCAAGGCGGAACTGGTCGGAGGGATCGTCTACGTGGCCTCACCCTTGAAACGGCAGCACGGCAACCCGCACGTCCGCTTGACTGCGGTGTTCGGCGTCTATGGATTGCACACGCCCGGCGTGGAAGCCAGCGACAACACGACCGTCCTCCTGGGCGAGGCGGGTGAGCCACAACCCGACCTGTATATGCGCATTCTGCCCGAGTACGGCGGCCAGTCGCGGACCACGCGCGACGATTACGTCAAGGGCGCGCCGGAGTTGATCGCCGAGATCGCCGTCAGCAGCCGGGCCATCGACCTGCACGGCAAGCGCGACGACTACCGCCGTTACGGCGTCCGCGAGTACCTCGTACTCTGCCCGCGCGAGCAGGAACTGCGCTGGTTCGATCTCGTGGCCGACCAGGAACTTACGCCCGACGCCGATGGCGTCCTCCGCGTCCGCTGTTTTCCGGGGCTGTGGATCGACGTCGCGGCCCTGCTGGCCAACGACCGGCGTCTGCTGGCGGTCCTCGAGCAGGGCCTCGCGACCCCGGAACACGCCGCGTTCGTCGAGGCGCTGGCCGCAGCGCAGAGAGGCGGGCGGAAGAAGCCGCGGGGCAGCGGCCGGGGCCGGAAAGGATGACGGCCGACCGTGGGAGCGGCTCCGGTCGCGGCTGCGGCCAGGTGCTGGAACACAGAGACGCGGGACCGCGGCTTCCCGGAGCGGCGCCGTCCTGGGGCTGGGACGAGCGCCGGGCGGAGCAGATGCCGCGGACGCTGCGGGCGGTCGCCTTCGCGACGACCTGAGTCGGGCCTACTTCGCCGACGGCGGGTAGGGCTTGCCGTCCGCCGTGGCCAGGCGGAGCACGTAGGCGGTGCCGTTAGGCGAGCGGCAGGAAAGACGGGGCGGTTTCCAGTAGAAAGAGCGCCATGGGGAGTATCTCCATCACCTGTTCTGGCTGCGGCCAAGTGCTGGGCCACAGTGCCGACGACCCCCGCGCGGAGGTCGAATGTCTCTGGTGCGGCGCGAAAACCCTTGTCGCGGCGCGCCAGCCAGGCCCCCCGTCGCCGCCCGCCGAACCACCGCCGCCTCGCGCCCGCCGCCCGAAACCGTCCCCCGCCGCCCCGCCCGCCCCGGCCGCGCCCGCGCGGCCGGTCGAGGAGCCGCCGCGCGAGCCGCGCTGGCACGAACAAGCTCCTTACAGCCTGGAAGAAGACCTTGCCGGGCGGCCCGCGAGCGAACCGGCGCTGCCTCCCCCTGCCGCCCCGCCCGCGCCCAGGCGTCCTCCTCCGACCGTGTCGCCATCCCCGTCAGAGGACGAGGGGAGCGATCCTTACCAGGTCGAGGTCACCGGCGAGCGGCCGTGTCCGGGCTGCGGCCGCACCCTGGCGGGGGATGTGGTCGTGTGCGCCGCGTGCGGATTCGATCGGGAGACGGGCGAACGGAGGCGACGGAGCTACGAGCCGCTCCACCGGACCTGGGAGGCGGGCTGGCCGCTGGGGCGCCGCGTGCGGCTGTTCGCGATCGGCCAGGCGGCGGCCCTGCCGCTGGGCGTGCTCGGGGCGTGGGTGCTGGGCGAGTGGAGCGCCTTCCTCGCGCCCTGCCTCGTCTTCGCCGCGATCGCGGCGTTCCTCCTCGGCACCTACCCGCGGACCGACTTGACCCGCAACGAGCGCGGCAAGGTGCGCCTCACCCAGACCTGGCGCGTCTGCTTTTTCGCGCGGCCGACCCAGACCTTTCGCCTGAGCGAGTACGAGGGCGTGGCGAGCGCGAAGGCCCCCGCCGCCGACTTCTGGGACCGGTTCGTCCTGGTCCTCCTGGTGCTCGCAGGGGTCGTGCCCGGGTTCCTGTGGTGGTACTTCGCAATCCGGCCTGACTCGTTCCGCGTGGCGCTGACGCGGGATTACGGCTTCCCGGAGCGGACGCTGTACTGGGGCTGGGACGAGCGCCAGGCGGAGGAGATGGCAAAGACGCTCCGGGCGGTCGCCTTCGCGACGACTTAGG
This sequence comes from Gemmatales bacterium, assembly GCA_038227745.1. Lineage (GTDB taxonomy): Bacteria > Planctomycetota > Planctomycetia > Gemmatales > Gemmataceae > DASPXY01. The sequence goes on from JBBRPS010000491.1 coordinate 3,684, forward strand.
CGAGCGGCGAAAGAAAACAGGCTGCAGGACGGGTCTCCCGCCGCTCGCCTAAGTCGTCGCGAAGGCGGCGGCCCGGGCACGCCGAGACGACCCCCGCGGGACCGACGCCATGCTCCCCCGTGAAGTCATCCGCCAGGTCCGCCGCCTGCAACTGCGGGCCCGCCGCGCCGTCGAGGACCTCCTCGGCGGCGAGTACCGTAGCGTCTTCAAGGGCACCGGCATCGCCTTCGAGGAGGTCCGCGAGTACCAACCCGGCGACGACATCCGCACCATCGACTGGAACGTCACCGCCCGCATGGGCCACCCCTTTATCAAGCGCTTCGTCGAGGAACGCGAGCTGACCGTCATGCTCCTGCTCGACTGCAGCGGCAGCAACCAGTTCGGCACTTTCCTCCAGCAAAAGCGTGAGGTCGCCGCCGAGCTCGCCGCCGTCCTCGCCTTCAGCGCCATCAGCAACAACGACCGCGTCGGCCTGGTCGCCTTCACCGACCGCGTCGAGCGCTTCGTGCCACCGCGCAAGGGCACTCGCCACGTCCTGCGCCTGATCCGCGACGTGCTCTTCTTCCAGCCGCGCCGTCGCGGCACGTCCATCCGCGAGGGCCTCGACTACGTCAACCGCGTCCTGCACCGCCGCGCCATCCTCTTCCTCATGAGCGACTTCCTCGACCGCGGCTACGAGCGCTCCTTCAAGCTCTCGGGCCGCCGTCACGACCTCATCGCCGTCCCCATCACCGACCCGCGCGAGGAGGAGCTGCCCGCCGTCGGCCTCCTGGAACTCGAGGACGCCGAGACCGGGGCCGGCTTCCTGCTCGACACCTCGAGCCGCCAGGTGCGCACGGCCTACGCCCGCGCCGCCCGGGAGCGCCGCGAGCAGCTGCGCCGCCTGGCCCGTTCGGCGCACGTCGATCTGATTGAGGTCTCGACCGACGGCGGCCACCTCGACGCCCTGATCCGCTTCTTCCGCCTCCGCGAACGCCGTTTGAGGAAGATATGACCCCCGCGCGCCTGTCCGCCCTGCTCGCGGGGCTCTGCCTCTGGACCGCCGCGGCCGCCACGCCGCCGGCCCGGCTGGTGGACAGACAGGCCGCCGCCAGCCTTTGGGTCACGTTCCCCGCCAAGGGGCCGCTGGAGTTGTCCGACGAGGCGACGGTCACACTGCGGGTGGAGGCGCCTGCCCCCCTCGACGTGGAGCCGCTCGACAAGGTGAAGTCCACGCCCGCCTGGACCCTGGAGGAGAAGGGACCGCCCGTGACGCGGGCTGGCCGCGACAAGGGCGGGGTGGTGTGGGAGCAGGAGTACGTCCTGACGCCGTGGCAGCCCGGCGAGCACGCGATCGAACTGCCGCCGCTGCGCTACCGCTCGGGCGCGGGGGAGTGGCACAAGGTCGCCTGGAAGCCGCTGACCCTGCGCGTGCGGACGCAGGTGAAGAAGGCGGAGCCGGGGTCGGCGCGCGACATCACGCCGCCAGAGGAGGTGCCGGGCGGCGCGGCGCGGCACGGCTGGCTGCTTTGGGCGGGACTGGGCCTGGGGGCCGTCCTGCTCGGCGTGACGGGACTGGTGGTGCGGCGTCGGCGCGCCCTGAAGGAGCCGGCGCCGCCGCCGCACCGATGGGCGCTGCGGGAACTGGACCGGCTCGCGGGCCGCGCGCCGGCGAGTGCGGCGGAGGTCGAGGCGTACCACACGGCGCTGGCGGCGGTGGTCCGGCGTTACCTGGAGATGCGCTTCCATCTGCCGGCGGAGCGGCGGACGACGCCGGAGTTCCTGGAGGCGGTGCGCGGCTCGTCCGACCTGCCGGCCAGGCAGCAGCAGGCGCTGGCCGAACTGCTGGCGCGCTGCGACCTGGCCAAGTTCGCGCGGGTGCGGCCCTCGAGCGAGGAGTGTCAGGCCGTTGTCACTCAGGCGCGGGCGTTCGTGCAGGCCACCGCTTCGTCAGGAGTCAGGAGTCAGTGATCGGTTCAAGCCCACGGGTTGCTACCCGTGGGCTTTGCTTCTGACTCCTGAGTCCTGGCTCCTGCCGAGGACGGCCCCTTACGTGAGGTTGACGTTGAGGTTGTAGGAGCCCACGGCGTAGTTGAAGCCGTAGACCCAGACGTACACCGCCGTGTCCGGCGCCACGGGGACGCCCGTCCCCTGGATGCTGGCCCCGCCGGTGAGGAGACTGTTGCCGATCTCGGTCAGCGTGCTGTTCGCGTTCCGTTTGAACAGGCGGACCTGGATGTCGCCGCCGCCCGCCTGGATGCCGGTCAGGTTCACGTCGAACGTCCCGCCGGCCGGCACGCTGAACGTGAACCAGTCCTGGTCGAACAGGCCGTTCGCGTGGCGGTTGATGGTCATCCCGGGGAACGACTCCAGGCCGCTGACGGCGCCCATGTCCCTGGCCGTGTTCGAGGTCTCGTCCGCCTCGAAACTGTCGTCAGGGATTGAGAACCCGATCGGACTGTTGGGGCCGCCGTTGCCGCCGGGGATGGTGCCGCCCGTGCCCCCCCCGCCGGTGCCGCCGGTGCCGCCCGTCCCGCCGGTGCCACCCGTGCCGCCGGTCCCGCCGGTGCCGCCGGTGCCGCCGGTCCCGCCGGTGCCACCCGTGCCGCCCGTGCCGCCCGTGCCGCCCGTACCCGGCGGTGGGGGAGGCGGCGGCGGGGGTGGAGGCGGGGGTGGCGTGACGGTGGCCGTCAGCTTGGTCACGAAGTCGTCGCTGGGGCCGCCGCCTCCCGTTGTCTGGAACGCGCCTGCCGTCGTCGGGAAGTCCGTCGAACTGGTGGTGCCCGCCACGTAGATGTTGTTCTGCGGATCCAGGCCGATCCTCGCGCCGGTGTCGGTCATCGCGCCGCCGAGGTAGGTCGAGAAGAGGGCTGCGGTGCCCTGAGGGTTGAGGACGGTCACCAGGGCGTCCTGCTTGCCGGCGTTGCCCGGCTGGACGGCGTTGACCACCGGGAAGTTGCTCGAGCCGGTGGTGCCGGTGACGTAGGCGTCGGAGGTGCTGTCCACGGCGATGGCCAGAACCTGGTCGGCGCCGTTCTTGTTGTCGCCGCCCAGGTAGGTCGAGTACCCCAGTTTGGCGCCGAGGGAGTCGAGTTGGGCCACGAAGCCGGACTGCGCCTTGTTGCCGACCCCCGGGAAGGCCGTCTGCAGGGCGCCGGCGGTCGTGGGGAAGTTGGTGCTGTTCGTGGTGCCGCCGACGTAGGCGTTGCCGAACTTGTCGATGGCGATCGCCGTCCCCGCCGTGTCCACCGGGGCAGTGCCGCTGACGCCGCCCAGATAGGTGGAATAGATCAGACTCGACCCGGTGGGGTTCAGTTTGGCGATGAACGCCGCGCTATTGCCGGGCTTGGTCGTCTGCAGGACGCCGGACGTCGTCGGGAAGTTGGTCGCGTCCGTGAAGCCGGTCACGAAGATGTTGCCGTTGCTGTCCAGCGCGATGCCCTTGCCCGTCGTGCCGGTGGCGTTGCCGCCGCCGGCGCTGTTGCCTGTCAGGTAAGTGCTGAAGACCAGGGACGCCCCGTTCGGGTCGAGTTCCATGACGAAGCCGTTGAAGCGGCTGGTATCGACGCGCGGGTCGCTCTTCGGGATCAAGGCGTTGACGGTGGTCGCCAGGCTGTTGTTGATCTCGCCGGTGATGTAGGCGTTGCCGTTGCTGTTCACGGCGATGCCGTTGCCGTGACCGATGAACACGCTGCCGGCGATGTAGGTGGAGTAGACGAGCTTGTCGCCCGCGGGGCTCAACTTGAGGGCGATGGCGTTGGTACCGATGCTGGCGAACGGCGTGGTGCGGTAGGCCCCGGCGGTCGTCGGGAAGCCGGTGTTGTCGTTCTCCTGGCCGGTGACGTAGACCGCCCCCGTGGAGTCCACGGCCATGGCCAGGGCGCTGGCGTTGGCACTATTGCCGGTGCCGCCCACGTAGGTAGACCAGACGATGCCGTTGCCCTGGGCGTTCATCTTGGTCACGGTGATGCTCTTGCCGCCCTGGTTCGTGCCGGTCACCTTCTGCGTCGTCTGGTAGGCCCCCGCGCTTACCGGGAAGTCCGACGAGTGGCTGCTGCCGGCGACGATGGCTTCGCCGGCGGAATCGACGTAGATGCCGCCAACGAGGTCCTGCAAGGCCCCGGAGAGGTAA
>JBBRPS010000492.1:0-7784 GCA_038227745.1 Gemmatales bacterium
ATCTCGGATGAGCAAATGGCGGGAATCAATTTGGCCAGTCACAGGGTGTTTCCCCAGTGGAACTATACGATTAAACCAGCGATTGCCTGAGAATTGTCTATATTGAGAGAATGCTAAGTAATACTTGCACAGATCCTAAGGAGGAAGACGGAAGGGACTTGGCACGGTTTAACCCCACACCCCGGAAGCGGCGCACGCGCGAACACATCATCGCCTCGCAAAGCATGAATTACGTGGAGCGGTTGCTCATCGACGAGGGCCACGCGGCCGAGCGGGTGGAGAATGATTATGGCTACGACCTGATCCTGGTGACGTATGACGAGAATGGGCACGTCGAACGTGGGTATGTCTTCTTCCAGCTTAAGGCTTCTGAGAACTTGCACGCCGCCCCGGACGGGCAGGCGTATTTCTTCCAGATGACGATCGAGGACTACAATCTCTGGCGGGACGAGCCGATGCCTGTGTTCCTCATCCTTTACGACGCCAGGGCACGACGCGCCTGTTGGGTGTACGTTCAGAAGTATTTCGAGGAAGATACTCGTCGGGAGCCGAGGCTAAACGCGAAGTCCGTCAGGATTCGCATGCCGCTGGCCAACCGAATGAGCCGCAGAACGATCCGCTACGCGCGGGGCCGCAAGCAGGGCATCCTCGACCAGGTGAAAGGAGTGATCCGTCATGTCTAGCCGAGTCACTTTCGGAAAACTCGAAGACACTCTCGTTTCTTTAGGCTTTGAAGCCACGACGGGAAAAGGCGGCCAGAGGATCTACCAGCACGCCCCAACAGACGGTCTCATCGTTCTGCCGCGACACTCTCGGGATGACGTCGTCAGCCCGGCCCATATCGCCGCGGTGAAACGCACCCTGACGGAGTTGGACTTGGCCGATCCGATCGATTTCTTCGCCTCCCTCAAAGGAGGATGAGGCGGCCGCAACGTTCTGCGTCTGGGTGGCTGACGCGGGTGACCGCTTCGGGTATGATACCTCGTGCGCCGGCGGACAGGGCGACAGCGGCCGTCTCCCTCCGCCGGCGGTGAGGTGCCGCGAACCCGACCGAGGCCCGACATGGACCAGTTCTTCGCGTCCTACCCGACCCCGCGCCTCTGGACCGCAGGCCTCTTCGTCGCCAGCGCCCTCCTGCTGGCGCTGCTGCCCCTGACCCGGCGCGGGCGCGAGGGGAGCGGCCGCACCTCATTCCTCGTCACCGCACTCGCCTTCGCCGCCTGGGCCGTCCTCTTGCTGCTCGCCGCGCTCGGCGTGGGCGAGGCTGAAACGTCCGGTTGGCGCGGCGTGCTGCTCCTCGTCGTGCTCGTCGGTGTGCCCGTCGGGCTGACCCTGACGCTGCTCGTCACCGCCGACGCGCGCCTCGCCGCGGCCGCGTGCGGACTGATGGGCCTCGGGGCACTGGTCTTCCCCTGGGCCGAGAACCCTTCGCCCGGCAACTGGTTCGGCACCCTGGCCTTGCTCGCGCCGCTCGCCCTGCTCGTCGCGCTGCTGCTCAACGGGTTCTGGTCGGCCCCGCTCGGGTACGCGGCGGGCGCCGCGGCCCTCCTCGCCGCCGGCGGTCTGACCGCCGCCTCGACCGGCGAGTTGCTCGGCGGCCTCTGCACGGGCCTGGCGACCGCTTACCGCGACGGCCACATCGGCATCGCCGCCCCCGCGTGGCTGCTCCTGCTCCTGCTCGTGCCGCTCATCGTCGCCCTCAGCTTCCGCTCCCTCGCCGGACTCGGGCCGACGCGGCGCCTCCTCGCCATCGGCCTGCGCTGCCTCCTCGTCATCGCCCTGACGCTGGCCCTCGCCGAGGTCCACCTGCGCCACAGCAGCGAGGCGGTCACCGTCCTGTTCGTCTGGGACCGTTCGCTCAGCATCCCGCAGGAGTTCGCCGGCGACCAGCGCGGCCGCAAGAACGACCTGCGCGAGCAGCGCCTGCTGCGGTTCATCAACGACTCCGTGGCGAAACGTGGCCCCCGCCACCAGCGCGACACCGCCGGCCTGATCGCGTTCGGCCGCTGGCCGCGCCTCGAACTCCCCCCGGCCAGCGTCCCCGAGTTCCGCCTCAAGGCGATCGAAAGCGACGTCGATGACACCTACACCGACATCGCCTCCGCCCTCAAGCTCGCCCTCGCCTCTTTCCCCGAGGGCACCGGCAAGCGCATCGTCCTCATCAGCGACGGCAACGAGAACCTCGGCAAGGCGGAGGACCAGGCCCGCATCGCCAAGCAGAACGGCGTCGAGATCGACATCGTCCCCGTCGCCGCCGGCCGCCGCAACCAGGACGAGGTCCTCGTCGAGCGCGTCGAGGCGCCGGCGCTGACCGAGAAGGACTCGCGCCTGCCCATCCGCATCCTCATCCGCAGCTTCAACCCGGACGTCGTCGTCGGCAGCCTCAAGCTCATCAAGACGAGCATGGAGATCCGCAAGGGCGACGGCCCCGGCGACCCCGAGACGCCCGTCTTCCAGGACGAGCCGGTCCTGGAGACGGTGGTCAAGCTGCGCCAGGGCCTCAACGCCTTCTACTTCGAGCAGCCGGCCACCCGCAAGGACGCCTACACCTACGAGGCGAAGTTCGTGCCGCAGCACGTCGAGGACGCGCGCGGCAAGGAACTGCGGCGCGGCCTGCCTGGCGACCGCGTCGAGAACAACCGGGCCAGCGTCAGCGTGATCGCGCGCGGCCAGCGGGCCGTCCTCCTCGTCGAGCCGCAGGCCGGTGCCCACAAGCTGCTCGTGGACCGCCTGCACAAGACCAAGAGCAGCCTCAAGGTGCTGTCCGTCGGGCCCGGCCAGCTGCCGCAGGATCCGACGCAGCTCACGCAGTTCCTCAGTCGCTTCGACAGTATCCTCCTGGCCAACCTCGCGGCGGAGAGCCTGACCGAGCTGCAGCAGAAGGTGATCCGCAGCAACGTCCACGACCAGGGCATGGGCCTGGTGATGGTCGGCGGCCGCGACAGCTACGGCGCCGGCGGCTGGCAGGGCACCGAGGTCGAGAAGGCCCTGCCCGTCACCTGCGACCTGAAGACGACGGAGGTCGAGGGCAAGAGCGGCCTGGTGCTCATCATGCACGCCTCGGAGATCGCCGAGGGCAATATGTGGCAGAAAAAGATCGCCCAGCTCGCGATCGAGAAGCTGTCGCCCGCGGACATGGTCGGCATGCTCTACTTCAACTGGGACGGCAAGGGCGCCAACGCGGGGCACACCTGGCACATCCCGTTCCAGCAGATCGGCGGCGGCCGGGCGCGGCTGCTGCGCCTGGTGGACACGATGAACCCCGGCGACATGCCCGACGCCGACCCGTCGCTGAAGATGGCGTACGCCGCCCTGGCCGACCGCAAGCACAGCCTGGGCACCAAGCACATCATCTTCATCAGCGACGGCGACCACTGGCAGGCGCCGCTGGCAACCCTGGCGAAGATCCGGGCGGCAAAGATCACCTGCACGACGGTGTGCGTCACGTCGCACGGCCAGGGCGAGGTGGCGCGGATGAAGAAGGTCGCCTCGCTCACGGGCGGCCGCGCGTACCACGTCACCGACCCGAAGCAGCTGCCGGCCATCTACATCAAGGAGACGCGGCTGGTCAGCAAGTCGTTCGTCCACGACAAGACGTTCGTGCCGGACCTGCGCGAGCGGGCCGGGCCGACCGAGGGACTGCCGGACGTGCTGCCGGAGTTGCACGGCTTCGTGCGCACCACGCCGCGGCCGGGGCCACTGGTCCACGTGCCGATCACGAAGAAGGAGAAGAAGGAGACGTTCCCGGTGCTGGCGTACTGGCACTACGGCCTGGGCAAGGTGGTGGCGTACACGAGCGACGCGCTGGCGCCGAGCAAGGAGGCGTGGGACCTGGCGTGGTCGAGCACGCCGATGCACGCGAAGTTCTGGGAGCAGGTGGTGGACTGGTCGCTGCGGGCGGTGGACAGCGGCAAGAACATGACGATGACGACCGAGGTGCGCGACGGCAAGGTCCACGTGGTCATCCACACGCGCGACGACAAGGGCCGGCCGCTGACCGACCTGGAGATCCGCGGCGGCGTGACGTCGCCGTCGCTCAAGGTGGGCGAGGCACACAAGCCAGCGCTGAAGTTCGTGCAGAAGAACGTCGGCGTCTACGAGGCGGAGGTCAAGGCGGAGGACGTCGGCTCGTACTTCATCCACGTGCAGGCGCTGCGGAAAAAGCTGGTCAAGGGCAAGGACGGCAAGGGGGAACGGGCGGAGGAGGTGGTGGACGCGGTGCGCGGCGGCGTGACGATCCCGTACTCGCCGGAGTTCGCCGAGATGGAGAGCAACACGGGGCTGCTGGAGCGACTGCGTGAGCTGACGGGCGGCAAGGCGTACGCGGACGACCCGGCGGCACTGCAGCGGGCGGTGGAGATGCAGAAGAGTTTGGGGACCAACGAAGTGTTCCGGCCGACGTCCGTGCGCAGCCGCAGCCTGGAGTCGATCTGGTTCTGGCTGGTGCTGTTCGCGGGGGTGGCCCTGTTCTTCGACGTGGCGGTGCGGCGGATCAGCATTGACCCGCACAAGCTGGCGCGGGGGGCGCAGGAGGCGTGGGGGCAGCTGCGCGGCCAGGCCGCGGCGGTGCGGACGGCGGAGTTCCTCGACCGCCTGCAGAGCCGCAAGGCGCGGGTCGGCGAGACGATCGAGAAGGGCCGGTCGGAGCGCCGCTTCGAGGCGGGCGACGCGCCAGTGGCGCCGCCGCCCGCCGTGGGCGAGGTGTTGCCGCCGCGGCCGGCGCCGAAGCCAACGCAGGAGCCGAAGGCCGGCGCGAAGGAGGACGAGCAGGCGGATCCCATGAGCCGCCTGCTGCGCGCCAAGCGCCGGGCGATGGAGGACCGCGACCGCGACAAGGGGAAGTCGTAGAATGCCCTCCCCGTTTAGCCGCGAGCCTCGGGCGAGCGCGTGACGCTCGCGGCTAAACGGGGATCGTGATCGGGAGTCCGAGGTTGGGTGCCGGAGGGAGAGATGTCCACCGTTGGCAGCATGGCCGAGAGGGCGGAGGAGTTCCGCAAGGCGTACACGCGCGTCCAGAACGAGATCGGCAAGGTGATCGTCGGCCACATCGACATCGTCCAGGGCGTGCTGACGTGCCTCTTCGTCGGCGGCCACGCGCTGCTGGAGGGGGTGCCCGGCCTGGGCAAGACGCTCCTGGTCCGCACGCTCAGCCAGGTGCTCGATCTGAAATTCAACCGCATCCAGTTCACGCCCGACCTGATGCCGTCCGACATCATCGGCACGAACATCATCAGCGAGGGGCCCGACGGCAAGCGCGTCTTCAGCTTCCAGTCCGGCCCGATCTTCGCACAGATCGTCCTCGCCGACGAGATCAACCGGGCCACGCCCAAGACGCAGTCGGCCCTGCTGGAAGCGATGCAGGAGCACAGCGTCACCATCGGCGGCACCATCCACATACTCGAAGAGCCGTTCTTCGTCATGGCGACGCAGAACCCCATCGAGCAGGAGGGGACGTACCCGTTGCCCGAGGCCCAGCTCGACCGCTTCTTCTTCAAGCTGGCCGTGAACTATTCCGGCCGCGCGGAGATGGCGACGATCCTGGACCGGACGACACGCGGCGTGTGGCCGAAGGCGGAGAAGGTGATGGACGGGGCGGAGATCCGGCGCTGGCAGCAGCTGATCCGCGAGGTGCTGGTGGCGGCGCCGGTGCAGGATTACGCGATCCGCCTGGTCCTGGGGACGCACCCGCAGGGCGAGTTCGCGGCCGGCGAGACGAATCGGTTCCTCCGCTGCGGCGCCAGCCCGCGCGGCGCCCAGGCCCTGGTGCTGGCGGGGAAGGTGCGGGCGCTGCTGGAGGGGCGCTACAACGTCGGCTTCGAGGACGTGCGCAAGGTGTACCTGCCGGCGCTGCGCCACCGCATCCTGCTGAACTTCGAGGCCCAGGCCGAGAACATCCCTGCCGACGCGGTGCTGACGCAGATCCTGAAGGAGGTCAAGGAGAAGGGCCCCGAGCTGGCGACCGTCCGCGGTTCGTGAGGCGGAACGGGCAGGGCGGGTGACCACGGCCGAATACTCCCCACCTACGTGATACGCGATTCCCGACTCCCCTACCTGTGGATGCTGGCCGGCAGCGTGGCGTTCGCCGTCATGGGCAGCGCCGCGCACCTCCTCGGCGCGTACTGCGACTGGCAGGTGATCGCCGTCGTCCGCGCCGGTTCGGTGCTCGTTTTCGCCACCGTGCTGGCGCTGGTCGGCGGGGCGCGGCTGGTGCTGTGGCGGCCGGCGACCCTGTGGGCGCGCAGCATCGCGGGCAGTGTCAGCATGGTCGCCACCTTCTTCGCCTTCACGCGCCTGCCGGTGTCCGACGTGCTCACCCTGACCAACGTGTTCCCGATCTGGGTGGCCCTGCTTTCCTGGCCGCTGCTGGGCGAACCGCCGGGGCTGATCGCGCTGCTGGCGGTCGGCTGCGCCGTGCTGGGCGTGGGGCTGATCCAGCAGCCGCACCTGGCCGAGGGCAACCTGGCGACGGTCGTGGCCGCCGGCGCCTCGCTGTTCACCGCCGTCGCCATGCTCGGCCTGCACCGGCTGCGCGGCCTCAACCCGCTCGCCATCGTCGTCCATTTCTCGGCGGTGGCGCTCGTGTTCTGCACCGCCTCGGCCTTCGTCTTCGAGCGCAGCGTCCCCCTCGTCAACCTCCTCGGACTGTGGCCGCTGCTGCTGCTGCTGACGCTGGCCGTGAGCGCCACGGTCGGGCAACTCCTTCTCACGAAGGCGTTCGCGGCCGGCTCGCCGACGCGGGTGTCGGTGGTGGGGCTGACGCAGATCGTGTTCGCGCTGGGGCTGGACCTGCTGCTGCTGCGGCAGCCCATACGCCTGGAGACGCTCGCGGGCATCGTGCTGGTGATGGGGCCGACGGCGTGGCTGATGCTCCACCGGCCGGCGACTGAAGTTGTCCCCGCGCCGACGCCGGACCCTGTTCCTCGCGGGCGGACCGCCGCAGCACGAGACGTGTGACAGGCTCCTCTCCCGACAGCCGAACTGGATCCCGGCGGCCGGCGCCGGTACGATGGATCCAGTGGTTTTTCGCGCCCACCCCCTTTTGCTGGAGAGCCGGCGCCGTGAACGACGACCCCGCCCTGCCCGACGTGATGGTCACGACGAAGCCGAAGTCGCGTGAAGCGACGCGCACGCGGCGGCTGCCGCCGTACAACGTGATCCTCGAAAACGACGACCACCACTCCTTCGAGTTCGTCGTGGAGGTGCTGCGCAAGGCCCTGGGCTGCGACGAGCAGCGGGCATTCGTCCTGACGAACCAGGCCCACACCTCCGGCCGCGCCGTCGTTTGGACCGGCTCGAAGGAGGTGGCGGAGCTGAAGCTGGAGCAGATGCAGACCTTCCACGAGATTCGGGCGAGCGACGGGGCCAAGCTTGGGCCGCTGAGCTGCAGCATCGAGCCGGCCCCGGGCGGGTGAAATGGTTGGGACAACCTCCCTCCAAATCTTCACGAGAGTAACCTCCACGACACGGGAGTGGGAGGCGATCGAGGCGCGCACCGCCCCGTTTGCCGTCCCTGAGCGACGGAACCCGCTTCCGTGCGGCCGGGCAGCGCCCGCCACGCCAACATCCCGAACCCACGACTCCACCCTCCCGCCGTGCGCGGCCCCAAGTGTGCCGCGCCGCGGGTGTTGATCGCGAGGGAATCATGAGCGACCACGCGCACACCGCAACCGCAGAACAGCCCGCGCCGGCCGCGCCGCCGACACCGCCCGCCCGCCCGGACAGGCCGCCGCAGCGAGCCGAAGCCGCCCTGTCGTGGCTGGTCGGGGCCATCCCCACCTTCCTGG
>JBBRPS010000493.1:0-7781 GCA_038227745.1 Gemmatales bacterium
AACCGGAGGACGACCTGGCGTTTCTGTCCAGGGGTGCAATCGGCGACCTCCACGTCGGTGGCGGCGGCCTCCAGAGCCGGGCCGGGGGAGGGCGCCAGGCCTCCAGAGACACCCCAGGCCACGAGACAGACGCCCGCGAAGAAAAAGCAACACCAGGCGAATCGCCGTTCCCAAAGCGGACTCATGGTCAGCTCTGCGCTCCGGAGGATGAGGGAGGTTGTGCGTCCGCCAGGTTCCGCCGTTGGACGCGGTGCCTAAAGTATGCTCCGATCATCAGTGAAACCCCACCGGCGGCGATGAACCAGAGATACCACCGAGAGTTGCTGACCCAGATAACCCCTTGCGGCTCTGGGAGTCCGTAAAAGGATAAGCGGAACTCCTCGTCGGGAATATCCTTGTTATAGTTGACGTTGGAGAACGTGGTAATTTCTTTCCCGAAGATCAGCCCTTTCCGCTTGCTTCGATGCTCTTCCTCGACCGTGCTTGCCTTGAGGACAGGAATGCCTTCGACAGTCTCATACTCCAAGACGCCGTGTATTATCCCGTTGAAGTCTTCGGTTTTTAGGTTGAATTGGAATCTCATTGGCCGGTAGGAATGTGCCGGGTCGAAATCGATGGATCCCGACTTAATAGCATCGGAGGCTTCGCCTCGAGAGCCGTTGTACGCGAAAGACGTCCTAAAAAAAGCGGTCGCGGACCCCTCGGGAAGTTTTTCGATGCGAGTGAAGACGAAGCCGGGCTCCGGAAGCCATCGGTGAAGTTCCATGTTACCGACGACCATCCATGGGCAACGGACCTCCTCGCCGAGTCGTTTCGCGGCGCCCTTGCTGTCTTGCTTGAACTGGCTCAACATCCATCCGCCGGCTTTCTTCTTGCTCAGCTCGGCCGTGTACTGGCGGTTGATGATCTGCAGTTGATCGCGTCGCACGTTGACTTTCTTCTTCTGGTAAAGCCGATCAACCTGCGATAAAGCTAACGCGCCGACGTTACGATCGAAGGCAAAGCGCCCAACATCGAGACGGTCAAGCCTGAAATGCTTGGGGTCGTGGGGAGAGTGGGGAGAATGGTATTCCACCCTCCTCTCCCATTGCGCGGTGCCGATTTTTTCCAAGAGAGATTTCCACTCGCCAAGCACCTTTGTCTTGAACTCCTTTCCTCTCTCAACTTGCCCGTACAAGGTCCCCACAGGTGAGGCGAGCGAAGCGGCAAGGAAGTAGGCAGAAAACCGTCGCATGGGTGCCTTTCACGATAGCAATAGGACCAGCGGCTGGCAAGCTGGAGGGATGCCAGCCGCCGGCCCGATGAAGGCTTCAATTCACCTCATGTTGATCAACTCATGAGAGTCCGCCTGTAGCCAATTTTTGCTCTCCGCACCATAACACCCCAGGCCTCTGATCATGCCGAGAGGAGACAACTGCTACAAGAAGTCGAGGGAAGGAATCTCCGCTCGGCTCGCTACGCGCCCGGACTCACCTTGGTGAGCGAGGTCTTCGCTCCGCTGTGACGGTTCCCAGAGAGCAAAGTCGCCGGACCCTGCTCGCTCCATGGTCGTGCTATCTGGGCGAACCTCCGGCTCACGGCGCCTGGCAGTTGCACTGCCTTGTTTTGGTATCATCCCACAGGCATTGGCAGTCCCACAGGGTGCCCTGGCAGTCATTGGGACGCCCCTCACACAGGGCCTGTGTGCCCCAGACGCAGTAGGGGTTACCGAGTCTACAGGTCACCTGCGCGAAACATTGCTTGGAGCACGCCGGGTTGAAGTCGCAAGCCTTGTCACAGCAGGATTGCGTACACATGGGATCGTCGCCGCATTGGGTGGCGCAGTCATCCCCAGCGTCCGCGAACGCATTCGCCGGCACTACCAAGATGCTGCCTCCCAGCAGCACAATTCCCAGAGAGACGAAGACCCAGGCTACCAGCGCTTCAAGTCGCGCCATGGAATACTCCCTCCTTTGTGAGATAGATGCCCTTGCCTGTTACAAGCACGCAAGATTGTTCAACTTGCTCCGGTCGCACTAAGGGCCTTCGCTCGCCGTGCGGATAATCCGGCCGGTCATGCGAAAGTCGATCCTCTTGAAACCTTCGTCGTTGACGAGAAAAGCTACTTTCCGGGTAAAGACTCCCGGTGATCCTGAGAGGCGAACCTGAACCGAGACGGAACGGGATTCCTTCGCAGGGATCGTCACGGGCAGATCGTGCAACACCGTACAGGAGCAATCCGCGGTGCCGCCAAACAGCTGCACGGGCCGGTCCGTCCAGTTCATCAGCGTGACGGTCACGTCGCGCGCTTCCCCCCGCGGTCCCTCGCCGACATCGACCAGACGGGGGTCGATGGAGACCCGTTCGCCCCGCAAGTACGCCAAGGCTGCTGGCATGGAACCGAAACCGAAGTACGCCAGACCGGAGAGGACACCCCCGATCACGACCATTCCGGCAAGGCCCCAGGCGGCGGGAAGCATGGCGCCGGCGAGGCCGCGCCGCGGGTTCTCGCGCAGAGGCTTCAAGTCGGGACGGCCGACGAGCAACCCCGTCAGGACAAGGACGTCCAGACCGAAGGCATACCACGGGCTGACCGACAGGCGCCCGAAACAACCACAAGACGCTTGCCCGATCCAACCCTGATAGAAACTGACCGCCGCGAAACCGGCGAAGGTGGCCAGGGCGACCAGCCACGAGCCCAGCGGCCGTTTCCCCCACAGCAGCCAGACGGCCAGGAATAGCTCGAATTCGATAACCGCCACCTGGAATTCGGGTGTGGAAAAGATGCCCATGCGGGCGACGGGATCGGCGGCCAGCCCGTTTAGCTTGAGGAGGGCCGCCACAAGCAACAGGCTTCCCAGGAGGCAGCGAACGACTTGATACCCTAACAGGATCCGGTAAGGCGGTTTACAAATCACAGGGGGGGGAGGGGGGGGTACAGCAGTACAGTCCATCGCACTCGTTCCACCGCGGGCGTATCGTCATGTGGGTTTAATGAATAAATTAACCCTACAAAGCATTCTGGCGATGTCAAGCCCTATCCTCGCATTTTTCCGGATTTTCTCGGTAGCGGGTCCCTTGCTTGCGCGTCGGGCTTGTGTCCGGTAGCTCTCAAGAGGGGCGCCTCCGTCCGAGGGCGATCACGCCAGCCACTCCGGGGTGACCAGCCAGACCAGCGTGCCGCCACCCTTCCGCGGCACCTCGTCGCAGCGGACGTAAGCGACTCCCGCCTTGGCGAACTCGAGCTGCACGTCGGCCGCGCCGATCAGCCACGCCGTGAACGTCCCGAGGTCCGGCTGGTGCCCCACCAGGCCCACCACGTTCTTGCCCGTCGCCAGCAGCGCGCGCGCCAGCTTCTTGCGCTTCGTGCCCGGCGCCAGCTCGTCGCAGGCCTGCAGGTCCGTCACCAGGGGCGCCCCGTGGCGCAGCAGGGCGTCGGCGGTCTGCCGCGCCCGCACGAGCGGGCTCGTCAGGAGCAGGTCCAGCTGCACTCCGCGCCGCTGCAACCCCGCCGCGATCTGCGCTGCCTGCTTCTCCCCCTTCTTGCTCAGCGGCCGTTCCTCGTCTGCCGTCACGCCCCGCTCGCCCAGGTCCAGCGCATCCGCGTGCCGGATCAGATAAAGGTCCATCCTCACTCCCCTCTTCGTGTTACCCCGATTCTTCACACGCCGGCCGACGACGCTGGCCTATTCAACCGCTCCGGGCAGTCTTACAATAAAGTATTCTCTTTCCCTCGGCCAGTGAACCGAGTCAGGCCGGCGGCCCCGGCCCCACCCGCGGCGACGCGATAAAGAAGTCATGCAGAAACGTTCCGACATCCGCAATGTGGCCATCATCGCCCACGTCGATCACGGCAAGACGACCCTGGTCGATCAGATGCTCCGCCAGTCCGGCCAGTTCCGCGAGAGCGAGCTGCGCCAGGACTGCATCCTGGACTCCAACCCCCTGGAGCGCGAGCGCGGCATCACGATCCTGGCCAAGAACATCGCCGTCGTCGTCAGCGGCACCAAGATCAACATCATCGACACCCCCGGCCATGCCGACTTCGGCGGCGAGGTCGAGCGCGTCCTCAAGATGGCCGACGGCGCCCTCCTGCTCGTGGACGCCGCGGAAGGCCCACTGCCGCAGACGCGCTTCGTGCTGCGCAAGGCCTTCGAGTGCGGCCTGCGACCCATCGTCGTCATCAACAAGATCGACCGCCCCGACGCGCGGCCCATGGATGTGCTCAACGCCGTCTTCGACCTGTTCGTCGATCTCGACGCCGACGAGGCCACCCTCGACTTCCCGACGATCTACGCCTCCGGCCGCGAGGGCATCGCCACCACCGACCTGGCCATCCCGGCGACCGATCTGCGGCCGCTGTTCGACGCCATCCTCAACCACGTGCCGGCGCCGGAGGTGGAGATGGACGCCCCCCTGCAGCTGCTGGTCATCACGCTCGACCACAGCGACTACGTCGGCCGCATCGCCATCGGCCCGGTGGTGGCGGGCAAGGTGCGCAAGGGCCAGCGCATCGCCCTGCTCAAGCACGACGGCAAGCGCGTGGACGACACGGTGACGCAGATCTACATCTTCGACCGGCTGGGGCGGACAGAGGCCGACGAGGTGGCCGCCGGCGACATTTGCGCCCTGGTCGGTCTGGAGAACGTGGACATCGGCGATACGGTGGCCGACTTCGAGAACGCCGTGGCACTGCCGCCGATCAAGATCGACGAGCCGACGCTCGACATGCTGTTCCGCATCAACGACTCGCCCTTCGTCGGCCAGGATGGCGAGTACGTGACCAGCCGGCAGCTCCGCGACCGGCTCATGAAGGAACTGCTGTCGAACGTGGCGCTGCGCGTGGTGCCGAGCGAGGACAAGCGCGACGAGTTTTACGTCTCGGGCCGTGGGCTGCTGCACCTGGGCATCCTGCTGGAGAACATGCGCCGCGAGGGCTTCGAGCTGTCGGTGGGCAAGCCGCGCGTGATCACCAAGGAGGTGAACGGCCGGACGACCGAGCCGATCGAGTACCTGGTGGTGGACGTGCCGACGCGGTCGGTGGGCCCGGTGATGGAGCTGGTGGGCATCCGCAAGGCGGAGCTGTTGAAGATGGACTCGCACGGCGAGATGGCGCACCTGGAGTTCACGATCCCGGCGCGGGGGTTGATCGGGCTACGGACGCGGCTGCTCAACGCGACGAGTGGCGAGGCGATCATGCACCACAACTTCTACGACTACCAGGCGACGCGGGGGAGCATCCCGGCGCGGCTGAACGGCGTGCTGATCTCGACAGAGATGGGGCGGGTGACGGCGTACGCGCTGGACAACCTGCAGGATCGCGGCGTGCTGTTCGTCGGGGCGGGCGATCAGGTGTACGAGGGGCAGGTGGTGGGCGAGCACTGCCGCGACAACGACCTGCCGGTGAACGTGTGCCGCGAGAAGAAGCTGACGAACGTGCGGGCGGCGGGGGCGGAGAAGAGCATCATCCTGAAGCCGCCACGGCAGATGTCGCTGGAGCAGGCGCTGGAGTACATCGAGGAGGACGAGTTGGTGGAGGTGACGCCGAAGGCGGTCCGGCTGCGGAAGATGCGGCTGAAGGAGGCGGACCGGCGCAAGTTTGCACGGCATGCGTCAAGTTAATCTTTCCGGAGCGTGCTGCACCCCAGCGCTGCCACGACGGGCAGTCCTCGACGCCACCATCCATCAACCCAAGTGAAAGAAGATTGTGGTATGTTCACCGCCGATGACATGCGAGGCCTGTTGAATGCTCGCCCGTTCGTAGCCTTCCGTATCGTGTTGAGCGATGGCGGCACGGTTGAAGTGAGAAGCCAAGAAGTGGTGACGCTGGGCCGGCGCTTCGCCTTGGTCGGCCTGCTCGACCCCAACGCAACCGATACTCTGTTCGACCGCTGGACGGTTGCCTGGTACATGCATGTCACCCGCGTCGAGATGCTCGACGCCGGCGCTCCGCCTTTCGCCCCTTTCCAGGGGCCTAGAGGTGCCCCTACCCCGACCTGAACGGAACCCGCAAGGCGAGTGAAAAGTGGAAAGTGGAGAGGGCCGGCCGCCGGGCACCGCCCGCTCCCCTCCAGGGACGGCGGGCCGAAACCCTGAAATCGGTACGCGGAGACGTCGGACGGGGACTCACGGCCGGACGGGTTCGGTCACTGGGGGACTGGGGCAGAGGCGGGCGACGCTATCGAGGAGGCGGTCCATCGCGAAGGGCTTGCGGATGTAGTCGTCCACGCCGAGCGTTTCGGCATAAGCGCGGTGGCGGCCGCCCTCGTTGCCGGTGATCATCACCACGCGCGGGCCGGGGCCGCGGCGGCCCTTGAGCTTCTCCAGCACGAGGAAGCCGCTCTTGCACGGCATCATCATGTCCACAACGATGACGTCCGGCGCCTCGCGCTCGGCCAGGGCCAGGCCCATGTTGCCGTCTGAGGCGGTCAGGACGCGGTAGCCCTTCTGGCTCAAGACCGTCTGCATGGCTCCGAGGATGTCGGGGTCGTCGTCCACAAGCAGGATCGTGCTGCCGGCGACCATTGGAGGCCCTCCCGGAAGTTTCATCGAGGTGTTCCGTTTCAGACGGGCGGCTCTCTGTATCTTAAACGATTCCGTGCCGAACACAAAGGGCACGGTCGGAGAGAGGCTGCCAGGCCCGCTGCTCCGGACGCACAATCGCGCCAGCCGTTCCAACCGGCCCCCTCTCGACCACGTCATAGGATAACCCCGCGGCGGCGCCGGGCAGCCGCTCCCCCGCACGCGCAGAGGGCCGACCGTGGACTACCTCCCGACCGAGCAGAACTTCCTCAAGATCGAAGACGAGGCGTTCTACCGCTACGCCGACTGCCGTTTCGTCGTTCACGGCGCCCCCTACGAGCACACGTCCTCGTACCGCGCGGGCTCGAAGGAGGGGCCGGCGGCCATCGTCCGCGCCTCGCACTACGTCGAGTTGTACGACGAGGAGCTGGACCGCGAGACGTACCGGCACGGCGGCATCTGCACGCTGCCGCCGCTCGATTTCACCGGCAAGGTGGACGAGGCGGCCATCGCCCTGGTCGAGGAGCGGACGGCACGGCTGCTGGCCGACGGCAAGTTCCCGGTCATGCTGGGGGCCGAGCACACCGTTACGCTGGGAGCGGTCCGCGCCTTCCGCAAGAAGTTCCCGCGCCTGAGCGTGCTGCAGATCGACGCCCACTCTGACCTGCGCGAGGCGTACGAGGGCAACCGCTACTCGCACGCCTCGGTCATGGCCCGCGTCCACGAGCTGGGCGTACCGCTGGTCCAGGTCGGTATCCGGGCCCAGTGCCGCGAGGAGGCCGAGCTCATTCGCGCCAGCGCCGCTATTCACACCCTCTACGCCCACCAGGTGCGGGCGCGTCCGACCGCGGAGTGGATCGACGAGGCGGTGCGGCACTTGACCGAGGATGTCTACGTGACGGTGGACGCGGACGGCTTCGACCCGAGCGTGGTCCCGGCCGTGGGGACGGCGGAGCCGAATGGCCTGACCTGGCACGAGGGGCTATCCCTCTTGCGCGCGGCCTGCGCGGCGCGGCGCGTGGTCGGTTTCGACGTGGTCGAGGTCGCCCCGGTCGTGAGCTCCACGGTTTCGGAGTACACGCTCGCCAAGCTCGTCTACAAGCTCATCGGCCTGGCGGAAGCGGGCGGGTCGTTGCGGAGCAGCGGTGAGGAATCGGTTTTTCCTCGCACCTCGCGGCTGGTCTTGTGAACGGACAATCAGGCACGGCGCTGCCTGTGGCGCCCTTCCGGCCGGTGCGCTCTTCTCGCACCTGTGCTTTCTGCCCTCTTTCCGCTAAATC
>JBBRPS010000494.1:0-7731 GCA_038227745.1 Gemmatales bacterium
GGCAGCTTACGCCGAAAAGGAGGGGGCTACGGCAGAGTTCGCTAGGCCCTCTTGCCTGCCCTCCGTGCCGTTCCCCTCGCCGTAACCCCTTACCCCACAACAGCGGAAAGCTGGACGATCTCTTACGCCGGCCGTTCGCCTTTCAGTTGCCTTCCGGTGGCGGCTGGCGGAACAGCACCATGTCGTGCCGCCGGATCACCACGCCGGCCTTGCTGTCGGGCCGCGGCCCCATCGTGTAGACGCCGAACTTGCCCGTGCTCGTCTCCGCCAGATACAGCGCCGCCTGCCCCTGGGTGACGGTCCCGGTCGTCATCATGAAGTGGACGTCCTGCTTCGGCTTGATGGCGAACTCCATCAGCAGATCGACCTCCGCCCAGCCGACGAGCTTGCCGGTGACCCGGTCGATGACGGTGCCCAGCAGTTTGCCGGCGCGGTAGTCCAGCATCCACACGCCGTCCGTCGGGGCGCGCGGGCCAATAGCGACGGGGCCGGTGCAGAGGATGAAGTCCTCGAAGCGGTCGTTGGCCGCCTGGGCGGGCCGCGGCTGCTGCAAGCACAGGACCGCGCTCACCGCCCCCAGCACCACGCCCGTCGCCAAACAGAGCAAGCGCCCGCGATCTCTCATGTCATGTTCTCCTTGCCATCGTGGGAAATCCTTCCCGGGCCACGCCGCCGCGCCGGCAGGGCCGGGCGAGTATACCCGACGCCGGGAGGTCTGACACAAGCCCGAAGCGCAAGCGAGGGATCCCCTCGCTTGCGCTTCGGGCTTGTGTCAGACGGCCCCGCGGGATCCAGGCAGGCTGGGAAGGCACCGTGGCCGGACACTTCCCGAGCGGCACTATACCAGGCACCCGCCGTTTACTCCAACAGTTGTTGCCGGTCGCGACCGCGCCGCTTCCGCCCGTCCGGGCCGTCAGCCCAGGCGGGGGGCGATTGTCTGCCCCCGGCGGTGCCCGTAGAATGCTGCTGGACCCAACCCGGACCGAAGGAACCTCCCATGTCCCCGCGCATCCCCCGGCTGCTGGTTCTGTTCGCGGCTCTGCTCGCCTCGGCCCTCGGCCTGACGGGCTGCAAGGACGCCGCGCCGGAGCCCGGCCCCGCCAACCAGGATGCCGCGGGGAAGTACCTGTTCTGCTTCTGGAACGTCGAAAACTTCTTCGATGACAAGCTCGACCACCGCAAAGGCCCCGGCGACCGCGAATACGACCCGTGGTTCGCCAACGATCCCGACATCCTCAAACTCAAATTGGCGAAGCTCACCGAGGCGCTCCTGAAACTCAAGGACGGCAAGGGGCCGGACATCCTCGTCATCGTGGAGGTGGAGAGCCGGCGTGCGGCGGAGCTGTTGCAGGAGGCGCTGAATGCAAAGCTGGCGGACCCGGCGCTGCACTACAAGCACGTCCTGATGAAGGAGCTTTCCGCCGGGCGCCACATCGCCCCGGCCATCCTCACCCGGCTGCCGATCGACGGGGACCGCACCCGCTTGCTCGGCAAGCGCATGCGCATCCTGCAAGGGCAGGTCACGGTCAACGGCCACGACCTGATCATCATCGCCTCGCACTGGTCCTCGCGGCTGGAGAAAGGCAGCGAGCACCGGCGCGAGCACTACGCCGACGCCATCTACGGCCAGGTCCGGGCCATCTGCACTCGCGACCCCAAGGCGGACGTGCTGGTCTGCGGCGACTTCAACGACACGCCCGAGGACCCGAGCGTCACCGAGCACCTGCACGCGACCGGCGACGTCCAGGCGGTGCGGAAGTCGGGAGACGCTCCGACGCTGCTCAACCTGCTCGCGGGCAAGGACCCCGCCGGCGGGTTCGGCACCTACTTCTACCGCCGCTGGCTGATATTCGACCAGGTCGTCGTCACGCCGGGGATGCTGGGCGCGCAGGGGTGGAGCTGCGACCCCGCGACGGTGCGGGTGGTGAACACGCTGACGCGGCCGGGCGATCCGCAGGGCCGTCCCTGGAAGTTCGGTGGCCAGGGCGCCCGCGACCGGGCGCACGAGCGCGGCTACAGCGACCACTTCCCGGTGACGGTGGAACTGAAGGTAGCGCCGCCGTGAGCGCCGGCGGTTTTCCGGCGAATCCGCCATTTTGTCCTGTTTCCTGCTTGTGCTGGTGCGCCGGTCGTTGGTATACTCCCATTATCCACTGATGTGGAATCCCCGCAGGGAACCGTCACTCCGGTCCCTCAACCCGTTCCCACCTTACCGCCTCGCGGCAGGAGAACACTTCATGTTTGGACTTGGCGTGCAGGAAATCCTCGTCGTACTCGGCATCGGGCTGTTGCTGTTCGGAAACAAGCTCCCGGGCATGGCGCGGTCCCTGGGGAAGTCGCTCTCGGAATTCAAGCAAGGGATGGAGAATGTGAAGGAGGAGTTCAAGGGCACGCTCAAGCCCTGACTCCCGCTGGACTCCCTCTCTTTTCGGCCCGGCGCCGTGCCGGCTGTTTTTCGCCGGGCCGCCGCGAAATCTCCTTGCCCCTTGCAATCGGGGGCTGTTATACTGACCAGTGGATCAAGCATCCCGACCCCGATGAATCCTGCTCTCTGCTCCCTTGTTGCGGGTTGCTCGCGGGCGGGGTCGATGACACGGTGACCAGCAACTTGGGTAGGAAAGTACCATGACTCCGTTGTTCGGCTTCAACCTCGGCCCTCAGGAGATCATCCTGCTGCTCATCATCGGCGTGCTGCTCTTCGGCCGGCGCTTGCCGGAGGTGGGCCGCTCCCTGGGCAAGGGGATCGTGGAGTTCAAGAAGGGCATGCGCGGCCTGGAGGACGAGGTGGACCCCAACCCGGTCACCCGGCACGAGCCGGCGCCCGACCAGATCCGCGCTCCGCAGCGCGTGACGGCGAACGCCCCGAAGTTCGAGGACAACGCGACCAACGTGACGGCAAACACGCCGAACGTCAGCACGCCCCCGCGGGCGTGAGCGAAGCGCGCCGGCCTGGCCACCGCCGGGCCGGCTCTCGTCTTTCTTGGGCGCTTAACTCAGCGGCTAGAGTACCGTCCTCACACGGCGGGAGTCACTGGTTCAAATCCAGTAGCGCCCACTCCCTCAAGAACAAACTCCCCCCACCCGCTGCAACGGGCGCGGGGAACACATGTTACTTCTTCGGGCGGTTATCGTTCTGGGATTGGAAGCCGAGCAGTTTGGCGAAACGGCGCGAGCGGCACGAGGCATACCACCGCTGCCGGGCGGCGTCCCTGGTTCGGCGTGAGCGCGTTGCGTCCATGGGGACCTCCTTTGTTGCTATCGCTACTTTCAGCGTAGACCGTAAATAAGCATCGGTCAAATTCGCGCGCTGCGCCACGAAGAACATCTCCCTATCCCTCCTGTTGCCTGATGCGCTGCCACCATAAGAGTTTACGGCACCATGTCCCGACTGGTCTCTTTCTACCGCGGCGCGGCGACCGACAGCGAGCGGCGTAAACTCGACGATATTCTCAGCTGGGACGACGACGACCTGGAAGCCGTCCACGACTTCATCCAGTGGCTGTTCCCGCTGCCGGAGCCGAGTCAGTTCAACGCGGACGCCTCGCTGGTGGACGAAGACGACATCGAGGAGTTCAAAAGAGATAAATTCCTCCGGGCGAACCTGGGGCGTTCCTTCGCGCGCATCCTGCGGTTCCTTGGGCTGACGCGAACCGACAACGGCGAGGTGCTGGAGGGCGGCAACTTCCAGGCCCGCGCGCGGGACGTGTGGGCGGCGCCGAATCACAACTGGCTGCGGCTCACGCGCATCCTGCGCAGCCTCAAACTGCTGGGGCTGGAAGCCGAGGCCGAGGCGCTCTACGGCCGGCTGAACGCCTTCTACACGGGCAAGCGGTTCCCGATCCCGGCAGACACGTTCCGCTACTGGACGCAGGCGGTGCGCGGGGAGATGCCGCGCGGCTGAGATCACCTCTCACGCCCACCTGTTGCACCGGGTGGGCCATGCCTTCGGTTCGCGTGGCATTTCCGCCGCGTTCCGGTCACAATGGGGACTGGCACGGACCCCGCAACCCTCTGCGCCCAGGCCCCCCGCTCCCCATGGATTACCAGGTCGAGCTCGACACGTTCCGCGGCCCCCTGGATCTGCTGCTCTACCTCGTCAAGCGCAACGAGGTGGACATCTGCGATATCCCCGTCGCGCGCGTCGCCGAGCAGTTCCTCGCCTACCTGAACGTGATCCAGCAGATCGACGTCGAGTGGGCCGGTGACTTCGTGGTGATGGCCGCCACGCTGATGGAGATCAAGAGCCGCCTGCTGCTGCCGCGCAGCGAGGAGGCGGCCGCCGAGGAAGAGGACCCGCGCCTGGAGCTGGTCAAGCAACTCATCGAGTACAAGAGGTTCAAGGACGCCGCCGCCCTGCTGGAGGCGCAGGCGGCGCGGCAGCTGGCGCGCCTGCCGCGCCAGCCGGTGGACGTACCGGTGCAGCTGGACCCGGCGCAGCAGCCGCTGCAGCGGGTCGAGCTGTGGGACCTCGTCAGCGCGTTCGGGCGCCTGATGCGCGAGACGGCCGCCCTACAGCCGCGCCAGATCGTGATGGACGAGACGCCCATTCACGTCCACATGGAGCGCATCCTGGAGCAGGTGACGGCGCAGGGCAAGGTGACCTTCACCGAGCTGTTCACGGTGCCGCACACGCGCGGGCGGCTGCTGGGCCTGTTCCTGGCGACGCTGGAGCTGATCAAGGGCAAGCGTGTCGTGGTCGAGCAACCGGAGCGCTTCGGCGAGATCAGCATCTACCCGGCGCCGCCCGCGGTCGAGCCGGTGCAGGCCTCCTCCGAGGCCGCGCCGGGCCAGGAGTCGAACGGCGTGCCGAAACCTGAATAAAGCGAACGGCCGGGGCTTCCCTCGCGGGAAGCCCCGGCCGTGTGCGTTTTCAGGTCGAGCCCGCGCTCACTGGTTGAACACGAACTCCTTGGTGTTGATGAGCGCCCACAGAAGGTTCTCGTAGGCGAGCTTCTTGTTCGGGGCGTGGCGGGCGATGTGCGACAGGGCCACCTGCAGGTGCTCCGCCGACGGCCGCCGCGAGAACGCCCACAGGAACAGCTCCTCCACCTTCTCGGCGTCCGGCCGCGGGTCGCGGGCCAGCAGGTCCGCCCGGCCGTTCGCCCGCGCCAGCTTGTTCTGCACCTCGTCGGAGTTCAAAAGGTGCAGCGCCTGCGCCAGGTTCGCCTCGCTGACGCGCTCGCACTCGCAGGCGCTGATGCGCTGCGGCCGGCCGAACACGTCGAGGAAGTACGACGCGAACGACTCGTCGGGCAGCATGATCGCCCGCCGCGGCGAGTGCTTGTCGCTCGGCAGGCCGCCGAACCCCGAGTCGGACTGCGCGACCTGGTTCACCGCGTCGAACAGCACCTCGGCCGTCATGCGCCGCGGGTAGAAGCGGGCGTACGTCTGCTTGTCGTGCTTGTTGAACTCGTTCGGGATCGCGCTGAGCTGGTAGGTCCGGCTCTTGACGATCGTCTTGATGAGCTGCTTGAGGCTGAACTTGCTGTCGAGCAGGTCCTTCGCCAGGGCATCGAGCAGCTCGGGGTTCGACGGCGGGTTGGTCACGCGCATGTCGTCCAGCGGATCGACGATGCCGCGGCCGAAGAAGTGCGCCCAGTAGCGGTTCGCCACGGCGCGGGCGAAGAACGGGTTCTTCGGGTTGACCATCCAGTCCACCAGCTTGTGCCGCGGGTCCTCGTCGGCGCCGACCGTCATCGGCTCGGCGTCCAGCGGCGTGATCTCGGCCGGCTTGCCCGTGCGCTTGTTGATGACCGACCCGGCCGGCCGGTTGAAGATCACCTGCGTCAGCGCCGGCTGGTTGGCGAAGCCGCCGGGCAGCTGCACGTTCTTGCGGCCCAGGCGGCCGAAGAAGGCGGCGAGGCCCCAGTAGTCGTCCTGGCTCCACTTCTCGTACGGGTGGTGGTGGCACTGGGCGCACGCCATCCGCAGGCCGAGGAACACCTGCGCGAGGTCGTCCACGAAGTTCTCGGCGTTCGCCAGCTCCTTGTACCACACCGTCGGCGGGTTGGCGGTCTCGTCGCCGGTGGCGGCGAGGATCTCGCGAGCGAACTGGTCGTACGGCATGTCCTTCGCGATGGCCTGGCGGATCCAGTCGTGGAAGGCGAAGGTGCCGCGGGCGCGGGCCTGCTCGTTGCGCCGCTTGACGCGGAGCACGTCGGCCCACTTGTTCGCGAAGTAGAAGGTGTACTCCGGTGTCTCCAGCAGGGCGTCCACGAGCCGGTCGCGCTTGTCGGCGGACGAGTCGGCGAGGAACGCCTTGATCTGGGCGGGCGTCGGCAGGGTGCCGGTCAGGTCGAGCGAGACGCGGCGGATGAACTGCTCGTCGCTGCACAGGTCCGACGGGACGATGCCCAGTTCTTTCCACTTCTTGAGGGTGAACTGGTCCACGGCCGTCTTCGGCTGGAAGACGTAGTTGGGCGTGGTGGTCCCGAGCGGGACGGTGGCGCGGAAGACGGCGACGCTGCCCTGGTAGCGGGCCATGATGGCGGCCTCGCCGCTCATGTCCAGGGTGCGGACGAGGGCGGCCCCGTCCACGACGGCGATCTCGCCTTCGTTGCTCTCGTACTGGGCTCGCTGGGTGACGTCCTGCGTGGTGCCGTCGCTGTAGTGGGCGGTGACGGCGAACTGCTGCACGTTGTTCCGCGTCAGGATGCGGTGCTCGGGGTAGATGCTGATCTTCGTCACCGTGGGGTCGCTCGGCTTGCCGAACGGGTTGCCGGAGGCGATCCAACGGCGGAGCAGCTTGTACTCGTCGGAGCCGGCCTCGAGGCGCTTGCCGCCGCCGTGGGCCATGGCGCCGATCGCCTTGAGCAGCAGCAGGCTGTGCTCGGGGGCGCTGGGCAGCAGCCGGCGGCCGCGCGCTTCCTTGACGAGGGCGGCGTAGTCCATCTCGGGCACGAAGCCGAGCAGCGAGATGGCGAAGCCGTTCTGGCCCCCGGACTTGCCGTGGCAGCCGCCGGAATTGCAGCCCAGCTTCGTGAAGATCGGGACGACCTGGTTGGTGAAGTTGATCGGCAGGTTGACGTCGCAGCTCTCGGTGGCGACGGCGACCTTGATTGTCTTGTCGCCGTACCGCGCGGTGACCTCGGTGGTGCCGTTGGTCAGCGGGATGACGCGGCCGAGGCTGGTCACGCGGGCGACGGCGGGGTTGGCGACCTCGTACTTCACCTCGCCGGTGAGGTCCTGGAGGCGGTCGGCGAGGGTGGCGGTGATAATGAGCTGCTGCGACTCGTCGGTGCCGCGGAGGGTGATCTTCTCCGGGTGGATGGCGAGGGCCTTGACCTCGGCCGGCTTCGGCATGGCGACGGTGTCGCCCTTGACGGGTTTCTTGTTGTACAGGTCGTCGGCGGAGAGCTGGCCGCCCGACAGGAAGAGGGCCACGAGGGCCGTCAGGACAGGCCAGCGATAGTGAGAGCCTTTCATTCGGCGTACCCCCCAAGTCTCAGGTAGGATCGAACCGGCAGTTTGCGGGAGACCGCGGGCCGGCCGCGGCGTCCGGGCGGGGGACCGTCTGCGAGGGCGTCGGTTGTAGCGTTCCTCGAAGCGGTCCGGAGTTTCCACACGTTTCGGGCAAGAGTCCCGCTGGGGGACCGTGGCAGTGTTCGGTGGCGAGGCCAACCGGGCAGGGGGCGCGGGCTGCGGGGAGGCAGGTCAATTATCAAGAATACCCAATTTCTTCACCGCCGCAAGCGCGAAGCGCGGAATTCTCGCGCCCGGTAAACTCGCCCC
>JBBRPS010000495.1:0-7724 GCA_038227745.1 Gemmatales bacterium
AGCCAGATCCCGCTACGCGGACCCCGCGCTCGCCCCCGCGTAGCGGGATCTGGCTCACCGCTCGCGGCTAAACGAGCGCGCTTTGACCGTACTGCCCTCAGTAATATTGTCGCAGCAACCTCTCCGAAAAGCAACAGGGCTGCACGCCGCGCGACGAAACCCCTTCACCCGTGCTTCACCAGCCGGGCGGAGAACTCCGCGACACGCAAGCGGCCGGCCCTACTCCTCCAGGCTCAACTGCTTGAGCACTCCCTCGAAGCGCCCCCAGGGAATGTCGCGCGTCGCGAGCGGCGCCGAGCGCTTGTCGAGCGCCAGGTCCAGCACGTACATCGTTTCGACGTGCAGCGTGCGCTTCCCCGCCTGCCGGAGCTTGGCAAGGGTCTCCTGCTCGGCGCGGTGCCGCCGGGCGAGGTTTATCAGGGTGAGCACGCGCGCCCCGTCGGAGCCATGCTCGACGCGGACGTTGCGGGCGGCCGGCCACGCCTCGAACAGGGCCAGGTCGGAGGCGGCGATGAGCAGGAGGGTAATCGGCTGGTGCTGGGCCAGCGACTGCGGCTCGCAGCACGGCGCCATCACGTACAGGTCGTGGTCGAAGCCGGCGTTCGCCGTCCGGTCGCACACGAACCCCGTCAGCGTCTCAAGCAGGTACGAGCCCTCGGCCCCCACCATCGAGATGAGCGTGTCCCTGTCCGTGATGGCCTCGGCACGGGCACGGAAGATCGAGGCCAGGTGGCCATTCGGGACGACGTGCCGCAGCTCCCCCTGGCCCAACGAGCGGATGCGCAGAACGGCGGCCCCGTTGTCGCGATGGAGCAGGTGGTGGTGGATGACGACGGTGTCGCGGGCGTCGCCGCGCAGGATGCGCCGCCGTTCGCGAAGGCGCCGCCAGTGGGCGAACACCCAGGCGATCAATCCGCCCGCGACGAGGCCGATCAGCGGCGGCAGGGCACGCCCGCCCAGTTCCTCGAAGGTCATCGCGATCATCGCAGGTCTCTCCTCACGGGATCCCGTCCGGGCTGTGGGTCAGGACTCCGATCCTGACAGGGATTTGTCAGGATCGGAGTCCTGACCCACGACCCTACCAGACGCCTCTCACCTGCTCGCGGGCCACGTCACGCGGCCCGGCGTCGTGGTGCGAATGCTGTAGAGGGTGCCGCCGCCCGTGACGTACAGCGTCCGCAGGTCGTCACCGCCGAACGCGCAGTTCGTCACCTCGTCGCGCGGCACCGGCAGGAAGGCGAGCAGCTTGCCCGCGGGGCTGAACACGTAGACGCCGCCCTTGACGTCCTTCGCCGGCTCGAACGGCGGGTTCGGCTTGTTCAGCCCCGCCGCCACGTACAGCCGACCTTTGCGATCCTGTTTCACCCCGTCCGGGCCGCGGCCGGTGCCCCAGTCGTGGATCAGCTTGCGGCTCGCCGCGTCCACACCGCCGTCCTGGCGCAGGGCGAAGCGCCACAGTTTGCGGGCGCCGCCGGCGGTGTCGTTATTGTTGTCCGCGACGTAGAGGAAGCGGTCGTCGGCCGACACCAGCACGCCGTTGGCCCGTTCCACCTCGCGGCCGAGGACGCGCGTGACCGTGCCATCGAGGTCGATACGGTAGACGCCCTCGACGGTACGCCCCTTGTCGTCGCGGATCTCCATGCCGGAGCGGTCGCCATAGCGCGGGTCGGAGAAGTAGACGCGGTCGCGCGAATCGAGCGTAAGGTCGTTCGGCGTGTTGTAGCGCTTGCCCTGGTAGCGCTCCGTCAGGACGGTGACCTTGCCGTCGCGGCCGGTGCGCGTGACGCGCCGCAGGCCCGGCTCGCAGGCGAGGAGTCGGCCCTGACGGTCGAAGAGCAGGCCGTTCGTGCCGGCGCCCTTGCGGAAGACGCTGACCTTGCCGTCGCGGGCGAGACGGTTGATGTCGTCGTTGCCGCTGCACAGCACGCCGAGCTTTGGGTCCCACGCCGGTCCCTCGCCGCCGACGCCGCCGGCCGCCTCGACCTTGAGCGCCGCCCCGGGGGCGAAGATCGCCTCTTCGCCGCCGGCGGCAGGCAGGACCGCCGCCGTCACACACACCGCCACGCTCACGAAGCACCGCATGGACAGATTCCCCCTCGAAGAACGGGAGGCAAGGGACCGCGGCGGGCGCGGGCCGCGCCCGCCGCGGTCTATTACTACCCGGGCGCCAACCGCGAGGAAAGAAGGCGGTCTGCCGGAGGTATACCCGCGGGCGGCAACAACAGCAACGCCCGGCTCAGTAACCGAACTCCTCCGGGTTCAGCAGCGCCCGTAACACGTCGTCCGGGACTGGCGCGTACGCCCTGGGCTGCATCGTCCAGCCGGCCCGCCCCTGTGTCAGGCTCCGTACCTTATCCGAATAGTCGAACATCTGCCGCAACGGCACCAGCGCCTCGATCACGCGCAGCTTGCCGCGCGACAACAGCTGCGTGATCTCGGCGCGGCGGGCGTTCATGTCGGCCGTCACCGGGCCGAGGTACTCTTCCGGCACCGTCACCTCGACGTGCATGACCGGCTCGAGCAGAACCATGTTGTCGCGCAGCGCCCGGTGGACCGCGTCGGCGCCGGCGGCCTGGAACGCGATGTCGTTCGACAGCTCCTCGTCCATCTCCCCGCCGGTCAACGTCGCGCGCACGTTGATGACCGGGTAGCCCAGCTCGCCCGACAGCAGCGCCCCGCGGATGCCCTGCTCGGCGGCGGCGGCCAGCTCCGGCGGCAGCATCTCGGGCGGGATCTTGTTCTCCACGACGACCGTCTGCTCGCCCTTGACCGGCTCGAGCTGTACGCTCACCT
Organism: Gemmatales bacterium; assembly: GCA_038227745.1. GTDB lineage: Bacteria > Planctomycetota > Planctomycetia > Gemmatales > Gemmataceae > DASPXY01. Next base: position 2,794 of record JBBRPS010000495.1, read on the forward strand.
TGGCGAACAGGCCGCCGGCGCCGGTGTGTTTGACGCACTCGCCCTCGACGCGCACCGGGCGACGGATCGTCTCGCGGTAGCTCACGCGCGGCTTGCCGACGCGGATCTTCAGTTTGTCGTCGCGTTCCATGCGGTGCTGCTTGATCTCCAGGTGCAGCACGCCCATGCCGCTCATCAGCATCTGTCCGGTGTCGGCGTCGATGCGCCAGGTGAAGGTCGGATCCTCGCGCCGGTAGCGGTTCAGCGTCTCGATCAGCTTGTCCTTGTCGGCCGACGACTCCGGCTCGATGGAGCGGCTGACGACGGCCTCGGCGAACTGGATCGGCTCCAGGACGATCGGGTGCTGGGGGTCGCAGAGCGTGTCGCCGGTGATCGATTCGCGCGGCCCGGTGATCGCGACGATGTCTCCCGCCGGGGCCGCCGGCAACTCGTCGCGGTGCCGCGGGTCGGCGTGGGTGTGGTATAGCTTGGTCGCGAACTCCTTGGCGTCGCGGCCGGGGTTCAGCACGCGGCTGTTGGCCTTGAGCGTGCCGGAGTAGACGCGGAGGTAGAACAGGTCGGCGTGCTTGTCGGTGATGATCTTGAAGACCAGGCCGCAGAACGGCTCCTTCGGGTCGGGCTTGCGCTTCTCCTCCCTGTCCTTGTTGCGCGGGTTGCGGCCGACAACAGGCGGGCGGTCGAGCGGACTGGGCAGATACCAGGCGACCGCGTCCATGAGCGGCTGGATGCCGGCGTGCTCGCGGCCCGAACCGCACAGGACCGGCTGGATGAAGCGCTGGAGCGTCTGTTCGCGCAGCACGGTGCGGATCGTCTCGGCGGGGATCTCCTGTCCTTCGAGGTAGGCGGTGGTCAGCCGATCCTGGTCGTCCTTCTGCGTCAGCACCTCGAACAGATGGTCGCGCCAGCGCTGTACGTCGGCCTGCATGTCGTCGGGGATCGGTTCACTGCGGAAGCTCTTGCCCTGGTTGGCGGGGTCGTAGAAGAAGGCACGCAGCTCCAACAGGTCGATGATGCCCTTGAATGGCTTGTGGCTGTCCTTGGGCGAGCCGCTGCCGATGGGGATGGTCACCGGGACGGCGTTGCCCTCGAGGCGGTCCTTGACCTCCTGGACCGTGTCGGCGAAGTTGGCGCCGACCACGTCCATCTTGTTGACGAACACTAGCCGCGGCACGTGGTACTTATCCGCCTGGCGCCAGACGGTCTCCGACTGCGCCTCGACGCCATTTTGGGCGTCGAAAACCACGACCGCACCGTCGAGGACGCGCAGGGAGCGCTCGACCTCGGCGGTGAAATCCACGTGGCCGGGCGTGTCGATCAGGTTGACGGTGCAGTCGCGCCACTGAAACGGGATGCAGGCGCTGTAAATGGTAATGCCGCGCTCCTGCTCCTCGACGTTGTAGTCCGTCTCCGCGGTCCCCTCATCGACGCCGCCGAGCTTGTGCTTGACGCCGGCGTAGTAGAGGATATGCTCGGTCGTCGTCGTTTTGCCGGCATCGATGTGAGCGATGATGCCGATGTTGCGTATCTTATTTAGGTCCGTAGCCGCCATGACGCCCCACTCCTTCGCGCCTCGTTTAGCCGCGAGCCTCGGGCGCCCGCGCTCGCCCGAGGCTCGCGGCTAAACGGGGCCTCCTTCCGGCTGCCTCTGCCTCGATTATATGAAAAAAGGACCTGGAACCCCGCGGTCGGGTTCCAGGTCCTTTGGCACTTTTCGCAGCGCGGGACTACCAGGCGAAGTGGGCGAACGCCTTGTTGGACTCGGCCATCTTGATGGTGTTCTCGCGCTTGGTCATGGCCTCGCCCTCACGGCGGTAGGCGGCCATCAGTTCATCGGCGAGGCGCAGGAACATCGGCCGGCCGGCCTTGCTGCGCGAGGCGCCGATGAGCCAGCGGATGGCGAGGCTCTGCTGGCGCGTTTTGTTGACCTGCATCGGTACCTGGTACGTGGCGCCGCCGACGCGCTTGGAGCGGACCTCGACGCTCGGCTTGACGTGTTCGACCGCCTGGGTGAAGACGTCAATGGGTTCGGCGTCGGGCATGCGCTTCTTGATCTGGTCAAGGGCGCCGTAGAAGATCCGCATCGCGGTCGCCTTCTTGCCCTGCCACATCAGGCAGTTGATGAACTTGCTGGCCAGCTTGGAGTTGCAGCGGGGGTCCGGCTTGAGGGTGTCCACGCTGGCGGTACGTTTACGAGCCATGGTCTTTCCTGTTAGTCCCTTGTCTTGATTCGGAGCAAGCCCGCCGGTCGCAAGCGGCGGGCTTCGCAACCTCAGTTGAGCGACGGTTCCGCGGCCGCCAGGCCGCCGCGGTGGGGGGCGACGGCGTGGATGGTGCCGCTCGGCTCGAAGTACACTTCGTTGATGCTACTGCAGGTCGGGCAGGGGATCTTGACGGCGGCGACCGAATGGGCACCGCCCGTCAACCCCTTCCCGGCACACTTCAGCGTCACGCCCATCGGCGTGCCGCAGGTACAACAGGCGAAATCCAGATCGAGCTTTAGCTCCATCATGAAGAATGGCCCTCGCGGAGTCCGAAAGCGTACCACATCACCGGGGAAGGCAGGGATCGGGCGCGGCAGTTGCCGGAGAGGGCCGCCGGGCCGGATCCCGTTAGCTGCCTTCGCGCTTGGCTCCGTACTTCGACCGGGCCTGTTTCCGGTCGGCGACGCCCTGGGCGTCGAGGACGCCGCGGATGATGTGGTAGCGCACGCCGGGCAGGTCCCGGACGCGGCCGCCGCGAACGAGCACGATGGAGTGCTCCTGGAGGTTGTGCCCCTCGCCGGGGATGTAAGCCGTCACCTCGATGCCGTTGGATAGGCGGACGCGGGCCACCTTGCGCAGGGCCGAGTTTGGCTTCTTGGGCGTCATGATCTTGACCTGGAGGCAAACGCCGCGCTTCTGCGGGCAGCCGAGCAGGGCCGGGTGTTTCGGCCTGCGGTACTGCTGGCGGCGCGGTTTGCGGACCAGTTGATTGATCGTCGGCATTCACTTCTCTCCCGTGGGCCGGGTACTGCACCCTCACGCTTCCGTTGAGTGAGCCAGCAGTGGTCGGCGTTGGAGGGTCAGCGTGCGGAGCACCCCATACCTCAGGAAACCATTACCGTATTCCGCCACGGCGCGACGGTCAAGGGCAAAGCGGAAAAGTGGCGCGGGCCGCGGCCGGAGACACCACCTCCGCGGGCTTCCCGGCACACCTTGCAGACCCAACGCCCTTCCGTAGAATGGGCCGCGACGTCAATGGCGCACCCGGCCCCTGAGCGGAGGTCTCCGATGGCAAAGAACGCGGACGAGCAGGGCGAGAGCGTGATGGGTTATTTCCGTCCCATCCTGAGGGAGAACCCGAAACTCCTCGAGGAGCGGAGCAACGCCGAGTTGTACCAGCGCTGGCTCCACGACCACCCCAACGAGACGACGATCCCCGAGCGGGTCAGAAATGGGCTCTCGAACTTGAAAAGCCTGATGCGCCGGGGATTGGAGACGCGCAAGGACGGCGAGCAGGCCGGCGCGGCGAACGCCGGTGCGGCCCCCGCGGCGCGGCCCGCGCAGAAGACCGGCGCTGGTTTCGCGGTCCTGGAAGAGCAGATTGACGACTGCCTCGGGTTCGCGAAGCATCTGGACCGCGAGGGATTGGAGGACGTGATCCGGCTGCTCCGCGAGGCGCGCAACGGCCTGGTCCGCAAGATCCACCAGTGAGACCGGCCGGGCTGCAGCCGCCGCCGACGTTTCTTTTCCTCCTCTGCGAGGCGCGCGTCGTTTTCCCGACCTCCAGCCACGTGGGATTGCCGCCGACTGATGTTACTCCGCACCGAGCAGCTCACCAAGGACTACGGCCGCGTCCGCGCCCTCGACGGGCTGGACCTCACCGTCGCGCCCGGCGAGATCTTCGGCCTGCTCGGCCCCAACGGCTCGGGCAAATCGACCGCCCTGCGCCTCCTCCTCGGCTTCCTCCGACCGACCGCCGGCGGCGCCTGGATCGGCGGCCACGACTGCTGGCGGGACAGCGTCGCCGCCCGCCGCCAGGTCGCCTACCTCCCCGGCGAGCTGCGCCTCTACGAGAACATGACCGGCCGCCAGCTCGTCCGCTTCCTGTGCGGCCTGCGCGGCGCGACCGAGGGCGCCGATGTCGATCGCCTCGCCCGCAGCCTCGACATCGACCTGTCGCGACCCATCGTCCAGCTTTCCTCCGGCATGAAGCGCAAGGTTGCCCTCCTCCAGGTGCTCGTGCCGCAGGCCCCCCTGCTCATCCTCGACGAGCCGACCAACACCCTTGACCCGACCATGCGCGACGTGTTGCTGGCCCAGCTGCGGTGTGCGCGCGACCGAGGGCAGGCCGTCCTGTTCTCGTCGCACGTCCTGCCCGAGGTCGAACAGGTCTGCGACCGGGTCGGCATCCTGCAGCGCGGCCGGCTCGTCCACCTCCAGACGCTGGCCGAGCTGCGCGAGCGTCGCCTGGTCCGCGCCGAGTTCGCCGGCGTCGTCGAGGAGCTGCCCGAGCTGCCTGGCCTGGGCCGGCCGGTGCGGCAGGGGAACGCGCTGACCTTCCCGTACGACGGACCGCTGCCGCCGCTGCTGGGCTGGCTGGCGCGGCAGGACGTGCGCGACCTGAAGATCGAGCCGCTCGGGCTCGGCCCCGTCTACCACCGTTACCACGGAGCCCCGGCATGAACGCCCTGCTCGTCGGCAAGATCCTGCGCGACGCCCGCACCGGCCTGATCGTGATCGCCCTGCTGCTGGTGGCCTTCGAGTGCCTGTGGTGCAAGATCACGCAGCGCATCACCGGGCAGCTCGTGCCCTTCCTCGTCAGCCTGCAGGAGGGCAAGAAGGCGGTGCCGTTCGCCCCGCAGCAGACGCTCGCCGAGCTGGAGAAGAGGCTGTTCGAGGGGCCGGGGAAGATCGTGAAGACGCTGATGGGCGGCGAGAGCATCAGCCTGG
>JBBRPS010000496.1:0-7713 GCA_038227745.1 Gemmatales bacterium
CAACCACGGCTAAACGAGGTGCCTTTCTCCGCGCTGGACTCAGTAGTCACAGCTCATCGAGGGCCGCCACGAGGCGATCGACCTCCGCCGCCGTGTTGTAGTGGACCAACCCCAGGCGCAGGAAGCCGCCGTGCCCCTCCAGCCCCAGGCGCTCCGCCAGCGACAGGGCATACAGGTTGCCGTGCCATGCGTAGATGTGCCGCGCCGCCAGGTGCTCGGCGAGGCGCTCGGCAGGGCGGTCGCTCATCGTGAGGGCGACGGTCGGCACGCGGGCGCCGAGCCGGTCGGGGTCGGTGATGCCCCAGACGCGGAAGCGCGGGCGCTCGGCGAGTGCCGCGAGCAGGCGCCGCCCCAGGCCCGCCTCGTAAGACCGGATGGCGGTCATGGCGGCGCGGAGCCGGCCACGCGCGTCGGCGGCGGGCGCCGCCGCGGCGCCGATCTCGCGAAGGTAGTCCACCGCGGCGACCACACCGGCGAGGCCCTCGTGGTTCTGCGTGCCGGTCATCCACCGCCCGGGCGGCGTCTCCGGGGCGGGCCGCACCTTGTACGCGGGCAACTCCTCCAGCAACTCGCGCCGCCCCCACAGGGCGCCGACGTGCGGGCCGAAGAACTTGTACGCGGAGCAGGCGAGGAAATCGCAGTCCCACTCCTGCACGTCGATCGGCCCGTGCGGGGCATAGTGGACGGCATCGAGGAAGACGCGGGCACCGACCTCGTGCGCCCAGCGCGCCGCCGTCTTCACGTCGTTGACCGTCCCGACCGCGTTGGAGGCGCAGCCCAGCGCCACCAGGCGCGTGCGCGGCGACAGCTGGCGACGCAGGTCGTCCATGTCGAGCGTGCAGTCCTCGGGGTGGACGTCGCAGGTGCGCAGCGTCGCCCCGGCGTCGCGCGCGGCCAGCGCCCAGGGCGTGACGTTGGCGTCGTGGTCGAGGCGCGTGACGAGAACCTCGTCGCCGGGCCGCAGCGTCCGGCCGATGGCCCGGCTGAGGTGGAAGGTGAGCGTCGTCATGTTCGGGCCGAAGACGACCTCATCGGGCGAGGGGGCGTTGAGCAGGTCGGCGACGGCCGCGTGGGCGGCATCAAGGATGCGGTCGGATTCCTGGCTGGTGGCGAAGGCGCCGCCGTGGTTGGCGTTGCACGTCGAGAGATACGCGACCACGGCGTCGATGACGCGCTGCGGCACCTGGGTACCGCCGGGGCCGTCGAGGAAGACGGCGGGGCGACCGTCGCGCAGGCAGTTCAGGGCCGGAAACTGGCGCCGCAGGGAGGAGGCGTCGAACATGGCGGTTTCTCGCGTGGGTCGGGGCAGTCAGAACGGGTCGCATACGCCGTCCGCGCGCCCCGACAAAGGGCGCGCGGACGGCGGGGTGAGGTCTATTTCGGCTCGTAAATGACGAGGACGGCGGGGCGATCTTCGAGGGCCCTCGCCTCGCGCGTGTGCGCGCTCAGGTAGTCGTGCGAATCGCCGTGCAGCATGAACCCGTGATTGGGGTGCCGGCCATCGGTCCAGTAGCGCACCGCCGCGGTGAAGTCCCAGGTGTTCACCAGGCCCTGGCCGGGGCCGTACGCGAGGAAGACCGGCAGGAAGTCGGGATCCGCGCCCCAGTGCATGCCGCCGACCTCCTTCCAGAAGCGGTCTTTGGCGTACTCGAAGGCGTTCACCTCGTACTCCTCCCACGGCCGATTGCACGGCTCGACGACCCACATCGTCGCCTTCTTGTACGGGTCGTGGTCGTCCAGTACCTTGGGGTTCGCGCGGACGACGAGCAGGCGGGCGGCCAGGATCTTCGCGCCGGTGGGGATACCGGACAGGTCCACGCGCATCAGCGGACTCCGGTGGCGCATGAAGACCTCGTGCGCCGCCGTCTTGCCGCGGTTCGCCGCCCGATCGACGTAATTCGTGTCCGGTCCGTGGCTGTTCCAGTAGGCGTCCTTCCAGCCGGCGTACACCGTCTCGGGCCGGGCCGGGTCGTACCCCTTCTCGCCGTCGCGCAGCACGGCCAGCACTGCCCGGGGGTGCTTCTTCTTCAGCTCGGCGAGGCGTGCCCGGAAGTCGGCCTCGACCTGCGCGACGGTCCGCGGCGTCGGCGGCGACCAGCCGCCCTTGAGCTTCTTGCCCAGGGCGATGACGGCCTCGGCGGATGTCGTGCCAGGGAGTGTCCAGTCGGTACACGCCACGGTGAACGACGTCTTCGGGCGCGTCGGCAGCTTCTCGGTCGTCAGGCGGACGTTGTCAACGTGGATCGACTCGCCGGCGTGCGGCCGGTACATGAAGATCTCGAAGCGGATGACCTTGCCGCGTTTGGCGCTGATGCCGTACTGGTTCGGCTGCGGGATGGCGGCGGTGACCTGGTTGGTCCCCAGTTTCAGGAAGACGGTCTTCGTCCAGCGGCTGACGAGCGCGTCCCAGTCGCCGCCGCGCACGCTCTTCTCCAGGAGCGCCGTGAAGCCGACGACGCAGGGCCGGCTGACCGATACGTCGGCCCGGAGAGTCTGGTAGGGCAGCCAGTCGCCGTGGACCTGTGTCGTGGTAACCGTCGGCCAGTCGCCCCCGGCGAACGTGAGCTTGAGACTGTACTTCCCGGAGGTCGCGTGCGCGGCGACGCGCTCCAGCTTGACCGGCGGTTCCTTCGCTTTCGGCAGTTTCAGGTTCGACCAGGCCGCGAGGTCGCCGGCGGCCTCGAAGTCGAACAGCACCTTCTCGGCGAGGGCCTTCGGCGGGGTGGCCCTTCCAAGAACGAGGGCGAACGGGATGAGGAGCGGTGCCAGGGAGAGCGCTCGACGCATGGGGAGACTCCGGTGTGGGGCGCGGGAGGGAAGCGGCGGGGCGGCTTCCCCTATTTGAATGGGTCGCCGCGCGAAAGGGAAGCGCCAATCGCGGCAGGGCGTGGCATGTGGCAAACGGGGCCTCGATCCTCCTCGGCGGTTGCTTTCGCGCCGCGAGTGCGATACCGTCAGGAGAGAAGTCCCCCCACGGAGGCAACCGCGTGCGAACTTTCCCGATCCGGGCCGTCCTGATGGCCGGCATCGTCCTCCCCCTGCTCCTCCTCGCCGCCGCGCCGCTCCCCGGCCAGGGCAACAAGAACAAGAAGGACAAGCCCAAGCCCCCTCCCGACTACTACCCGCTCAAGGTCGGCAACGCCTGGCAGTACCGCGTCGGCAAGGACCAGGTCACCGTGCGCGTCGCCAAAGAAGAGCAGGCCGAGAAGGAGACCGTCGCCGTCCTCGAAACGTCGGGCGGCGGCAAGGCGCTGACCGAGCGCGTCTCCGCCCAGAAGGACGGCCTGTACCGCCTCACCGCCGAGGACATGGAGATCCGGCCGGCGCTGTGCTTCCTCAAGCTGCCGTTCAAGGCCGGCGACACCTGGACCGTCAAGGGCAGCGCCGGCGACCTGCCCGTCGAAGGGACGTTCACCGCCGCCGAGGAAGAAGTCGCCGTGCCGGCCGGGAAGTACAGGACGGCCACGGCCACCTGTCCCGACTTGCGCATCGGCAAGGCGCGGATGGCGCTGAAATACTGGTTCGCGCCCGGCGTGGGCATGGTCAAGCAACGGCTGCAGATCGGCGACCGCGTCGTCCTCGTCGAGCTGGAGAAGTTCACCCCCGCGAAGTGACGCTGGCCCGTGGAGGCCCCCCGTGTACACGCGCTTCTTCCCCCCCCTCGCGCTCCTGCTCCTGGGCTGCCGCGGTACGCCCCCGGCCGAGGCGCCGCGCGTCGAGGACTCGCCTTATTACCCCCTCAAGGTGGGCGCGAACTGGGTCTACCGCGCGGGCAAGCACCGGATGACGCGCGAAGTCGTCCGTCACGAGCTAATCGGCAAGATCGCCTGTGCGCGGGTCGAGAGCAAGCGCGACGGGAAGTTGTGGCTGACGGAGCACGTCCATGCGACGACGGAGGGCGTGTTTTTGCTGGCCCTGGAGAGCAAACCCCTGGCGACGCCGCTGCGGCTCCTCAAGCTGCCGCCGCGACCCGGCGACCACTGGGAGACGAAGTCGCGCGACGGCAGCGGCCGGCACGTTTACCTGCTGGAGGAGGGCGACGTGACGGTGCCGGCCGGCTCGTACCGGGCGATGATCCTGCGCGGCGAGGTCGTGGAGGACGGCCGTCGCCACAGCGCCTTCACCTACTGGTTCGCGCCCGGCGTCGGCGTCGTGAAGCAGCTCGTCCACAAGGGGAACGAGACGGCCGTCTACGAGCTGGAGCGCTTCGAGATCCCGTGAGCGGCGCGATTTTTCCCCCTCGCCCGGCCCGTCCGTCCATATAAAAACAACACTTGAAGCGTGCGAATCCCAGGCCGGTCGCGCCCGCCTGCCCCCGCCTGCTTGCCGAGGTGACCCCGTTGAAAGCCATCGACTACGCCGCCCCGCGCACTGTCGCCGAGGCGGTTGCCCTCCTCAAGGAGAGGGGCGACCGGGCCCGTGTCCTGGCCGGCGGCACCGACGTCATCGTCCAGGTCCGCGAGCACCGGCGCGACCTCGACGTCCTCGTGGACGTCAAGCGTATCCCCGAGGTCAACGAGCTGTCTTATGACCCCAGGCAGGGCCTGCGCCTCGGCGCCGCCGTGCCCTGCTACCGCATCTACGAGGACGCCGCGGTCGCGAAGGCCTACCCCGGCCTGATCGACGCGGTGTCGCTGGTCGGCGGCATCCAGATCCAGAACCGGGCCAGCGTCGGCGGCAACCTGTGCAATTCCTCGCCGGCCGCCGACACCATCCCGGCGCTCATCGCGCACGGCGCCGTCTGCGTCATCGCCGGGCCGGAGGGGACACGCGAGCTGCCGGTCGAGCAGTTCTGCACCGGGCCGGGGCGGAACGCGCTGGGCCGCGGCGAACTGCTCCTGAGCCTGCGGCTGCCGGCCCCGCCGCGGCACTTCGGGGCGGCATACCTGCGCTTCATCCCGCGCAACGAGATGGACATCGCGGTCGTCGGGGCCGGCGTGGCGGTGACGCTGGACGGCGGCCGCTGCACCGCGGCGCGGGTGGCCCTGGCCGCGGTGGCGCCCACGCCGCTGCTGGTACCCGAGGCGAGCGCGGCGCTGGTCGATGGTGCCCTTTCCGATAGCCTGATCGACAAGGCCGCGGCACTGGCCCGCGCGGCCGCGCGGCCGATCAGCGACATGCGCGGCGACGCCGATTACCGCCGTCACCTCGTCGGCGTGCTGGTGAAGCGGGCCTTGAAGACGGCCATCGAGCGGGCCAGGGGGAGCTGACCGTGAGCAAGCGAATCCACGTCCAGGCGAAGGTCAACGGCCAGGACACTGACTTTTTGTGCGAGGCTCGGCAGAGCCTCCTGGAGGCGCTGCGCGACGAGCTGCGCCTGACCGGCACCAAGGAGGGCTGCAACAACGGCAACTGCGGAGCGTGCAACGTCCTGCTCGACGACCGGCTGGTCAACTCCTGCCTGGTGATGGCGGCGGAGGTCGAGGGCAAGTCGGTCACGACGATCGAGGGCATCGCCGGGCCGCAGGGACTGCACCCGCTGCAGCAGAAGTTCCTGGAGAACGCGGCGCTGCAGTGCGGCATCTGCACGCCGGGCTTCATCGTCGCCGCCAAGGCCCTGCTCGACAGGAACCCGAAGCCGACCGAGCACCAGGTGCGCCACTTCCTCGCGGGCAACCTGTGCCGCTGCACCGGGTATGACAAGATCGTCCGCGCCGTCCTCGACGCCGCTTCGACCACTCCGGCGGGAGGTTGAGCACATTTACCCGTGAGGTAGCCTGGCATGACTCAGCCAGTTAGCTCTCAAAAAGAACGACCAATCCTGGTCGTGGAAGTGGATCAGTTCACTGAAGTATCGAGCCCGGCGATTACCGACCGGGCGGAGTTGGCTCGCCTCACCAGCGGAGAGACTAAACGCATGTCCGACCAGATTCCTCCCCACGGCGGCCTCGTTGAACCCGTCGATTGCATGGTATCCGCCGCCGAAGTCGAGGAGTTCCGCCGCCAGGCCGCCGGCCTCAAGCGGGTTCCCGTCAGTGACGCTGATTTGTCCAGCCTGTATCGCTTCGGTGACGGCGGCCTCAGCCCACTCACCGGCCCGATGGACCGCGCCACCTATGACCGCGTCCTCGACGAGGAAATCATCCTCCACGACGGCAAGGCGTACGCCTGGACCATCCCCATCTCCTTCCCCGTGGACGCCGAGCTGGGCCGCTCCCTCAAGAGCGGCGAGACGGTCGCGCTGGTCAACAGCAAGGACGAAATCGTCGGCACCCTCGCCGTCAGCGACGTCTTCCCCTGGGACAAGCAGCGCTACATCAAGGGCGTCTACGCCACCGAGCGCACCGACCACCCCGGCGGCCGGATGACGATGGAAGACCCGCGCGACACACTGCTGGGCGGCACGGTGCGCGTGCTGCCGCCGCCGAAGAACCCCGAGTACGGGCAGTTCGTGCTGTCGCCGCGCGAGACGCGGGCGCTGTTCCGGCAGAAGGGCTGGGAGCGCGTGGTGGCGTTCCAGACGCGCAACCCGCTGCACCGCGCCCACGAGTACGCCCTGGTGGTCGGCGTCGAGAAACTGACGCGCGCGGGCCACTTCGCCGGCGCCGTGCTCAACCCGCTCGTCGGCGAGACCAAGGGCGACGACGTCAACGCCGTCAACCGCATGCGCACCTACCGCGCCCTGATTGAGAACAAGGCGCTGGGCGAGGGCGACGTCGATGAGGAGTTGTGGAAGAAGGTCGGGCGGAAGTTCACCGACAACCTGATCTTGCTGGGGCTGGACATCAAGATGTTCTACGCCGGGCCGAAGGAGGCGATCATGCACGCCATCTACCGGCAGAACTTCGGCTTCACGGACATCATCATCGGCCGCAAGCACGCCGACGCTCCCTACGACGACGGCAAGGACATCTGGGACGGCCTGGCGGCGCAGCGCAAGTTCGACGAGCTGAAGGGCGACCTGAAGATCGAGCCGGTGAAGGTCGGCTTCGCGGCGTACTACGAGGAACTGGGCCGCGTTGGCCTCGTCGAGGAGTGCGCCCCGAAGGGCTACAAGCAGGTGTCGATCAGCGGCCGCGACCTGCGCGAGAAACTGCGGGCGGGCGAGTTGCCCGACGCGCGCGTGATGCGCCCGGAGACGGCGAAGATCCTCATCGAGTCGATGAAGGGGAAGTGACGCCGCCGATGGCGCGATGCCTTTCGGTTTCATCAGCCCGGGGCGCCAGTGCGGATCGTCAGCGGCGCCCCGGGAGAAAGCTGGAAGGGGGTTGGGAGTTGATTGACACAGCCCCGTCCCCCCGGACTCCCATTGACGGGGCATTCGGGCATGCGACCATACCCGTATGGACACGAAAGAACAGAGCGTCATTCCCCCGGATATCCTGGCCGAACTGCACCAGGCCGCCGACCGAGCGGCTGCGGGCGTGCATGACACCGAGGCCATGAAGCGCGCTTGTGACCGGATGGACCGCATGCGCGAGGAACTGCGCCGCAAGCACGGCGACATGAACGTCGCTGTCGATCTCATCCGCGAGGCCCGAGACGAGGAATGAAGTACGTCCCTATGCCGTTGAAGTTTTCAGGCAGATTCGGCCATAAGTGCCTTCCGGACAGCCGGTTAGCTGCTGTGGTCGTAACTTCTCAATAACCCTTGAAAAGAGGCGCAGCTGATCGGGGGTCGCTTTCCTATTCTGGAAAGTATGCGAATCGACATTCCCCCAATCCCCGCCGCCGAACGCACGCCGCTCGTCGAGGCGCTGCTGGCCATCCTCG
>JBBRPS010000497.1:0-7692 GCA_038227745.1 Gemmatales bacterium
CGGTGACCCGCCCCGCCTCATCCGCCGGCAACGTACTTTGGAGCAAACGCATCTTCGTCACAGCCTCCCTGATACTTGAGTTCTCGACAAACGTAAGGTATCAGGTGGCTGTGACTTGGACACTCGCCAAACGGTATTGCGGCTAAACGAACGGCCACTCATTTCTGCTACGCGACTGCGGCGACGCCCGCTTCCTTCCGCAGGGCGGCGGCCTTGTCGGTGCGCTCCCAGGTGAACTGGGGCAGCTCACGGCCGAAGTGGCCGTGGCGGGCGGACTCGTGGTAGATCGGCCGGCGCAGGTCCAGCGTCTCGATGATGCCGCGCGGAGTCAGCTTGAAGTGCTTGCGGATCAGTTCGACAAGCTGTTCCTCCGTGATGCCGTTCGTCGTCGTGCCGTTCGTCGTTACCCAGATGTTCAGCGGGTCGGGGTAGCCGATGGCGTAGGAGAGCTGCACCTCGCACTGGGTGGCCAGGCCGGCCTTGACGATGTTCTTCGCGATGTAGCGGGCCATGTACGCTGCCGAGCGATCGACCTTGGTCGGGTCCTTGCCGCTGAAGGCGCCGCCGCCGTGCCGGCCACGGCCGCCGTAGGTGTCCACGATGATCTTCCGCCCCGTCAGACCACAGTCGCCGTGCGGGCCGCCCACCAGGAAGTTGCCCGTCGGATTGATGTGGCAGCGGATGGCGTCCTCGCGGATCTCATCCGGGGACATGCCCGGCAGCACCAGGGCCAGGTCGCCCTTCACCAGGTCGTGCCACTCGGTGCGGAGGGTGGGCAGGATCAGCTTCTCGACGAGGACCTGGCGGGCCTTGTCCGAGAAGTATTCCTTGCCGTTCTTCTTGTCCATGACACTCTCGTCGTGCTGAGTGGACAGCACGACGGTGTGGATGCGGTGCGGCGTGCCGTCGGCCTCGTACTCGATGGTGACCTGGCTCTTGGCGTCGGGGCGGACGAATTTCAGCTCGCCGGTGCGGCGGAGCTTGGCGTGGTTCTCCACCAGACGGTGGGCCAGGTAGATGGGCAGCGGCATCAGGGTACTGGTTTCCTTGCAGGCGAAGCCGAACATCATGCCCTGGTCGCCGGCGCCGCCGAGGTCCACGCCCATGGCGATGTCGCCGGATTGCTGGTGCAGGTAGGTCTGGACCTGGCAGGTGCTGGCGGCGAAGCCGATATTCGGGTCGGTGTAGCCGATCTCCGCGATGGTGCTGCGGATCAGGTCGTCGAGTGTCTGGCGCGATAGGTCGGCCTTCGTCGTGATCTCGCCGGAGACGATGGCGAGGTCGGTGGTGACCATGGTCTCGCAGGCGACGCGGCTGGTGGGATCCGCCTTGAGGCAGTGGTCCAGGACGGCGTCGCTGATCTGGTCGGCGACCTTGTCCGGGTGGCCCATGGAGACGGATTCGCTGGTAAAGAGGTGACGGTCCGTGTTCACGGAATAACCCTCGTCGGTAAGAGAAACCGCAAAATGGTCAGCACCCACTAGATGAGGGATTATAGAGAAAAGGCGTCGAAACTTGCAACGGGAACTGGCCAGGCGGGCGGGGCGCGGTGGCGCCGGGGGGCAGTCCGCGCGGGGTTTACGGCTGCCTGTCCCGCAAGAAGGCCTCGATGGCAGAGCGCGTCGGAATGCCGGCCTGGCCGCCGTGCCGGGTCGCCTTCAGGGCCGCGGCCGCCGACGCGAAGCGGACACGCTCCGCCAGGTCGAGGCCGCGCGCGAGGGCTGCGGCGTAGGCGCCGTGGAAGACGTCGCCGCAGCCCGTCGTGTCCACCACCGTCACCGGGAAGGCCGGCTGGTGCCGCGGCGGCCCCGGGTCGCCCGCGCCCCGGTACCAGCACCCCACCGCGCCGCACGTCACCACGACCGCCTGGCGCCCGTCCGACCAGAGCTTCCCGACGGCGACCGCCGGGTCCGCCGCGCCCGTCAGCTTCTCCGCGAAGGCGCGCGCGACGACGAGGTGATCGACCGCGGCGAGCAGTTCGCCGAAGCGCGGCCGATCGCTCCGTTCCAGGTCGGCGACCACGGGGATGCCCGCCGCATGAGCGATCCCGGCTGCCCGCAAGACTCCCTCAATGCCGTAGTGATCGACGAACAGGACGCGGGACGAGCGAATGACGTGGGCGTCGGGCAGCTCCGGGTCGGCCCCGACGCTGCCGGCCAGGTCGTAGAAGATGGTGCGGGTGTGGTGGCCCTCGTCCACGATGATCGTCGAGCGGATCGGCCGCGCTCCGGGTCGGGTCGCGATGTGCGCGACGGAGAGGCCCTCGCGCAGGAAGGTGTCGCGGACGAAGCGCGAGTCGTCGTCCTCGCCGAGGACGCCGGCGTAGGCGCAGCGGGCGCCGAGGCGGGCGGCGGCGACGAGGGCCGTGCCGGTCAGCCCGCCGCACTGCCGCTCGCGGTGGCGCACCTGCACCTTCGCCTCAGGAGCCGGGTAGGCGGCGATGTAGAGCAGGTCATCGACGGCAACGCAGCCGAGGCCCAGCACGTCGAGGGTGAAGTCGCCGTCCGCGCGCTCGCCGGCCATGAATCCTCCCCGCCTCCAGTCCCTCATCGCTCCCCGCGGACAGCGGTTCAGGATCACGCGCTGTCCGCAATCGCCTTCAGGATGCCCATCAGCTTGGGCAGGTTATCGATGAAATACTCGGCCCGATCCAACCGGACCTCTTTCCCCTCCATCCGCAGGAACTTCCAGGCGGCCCCCGTACTCACGACGCCATGGACCGGCCCGGAGCGCTCTCCCGTGCGCTCGTTACTGACGTGGGCCGCGAACATCGCCGCAATACACTGCCCCAGGCCTGTACGGATCAGGTCATTCTTGGCCTCGACCACGGCGACGAACGGCGCGCGCAGGATGTGCTCACTGCCTCCCCGCGTCAGGAGGAAATCGCAGTACCCATTCAACCCCCGTGCCGCATCGACTTCCCACTCCAGCCCGGAGAACAGAGCGATCTTGCCGCCCGCCAGTCGTCGGAGTTCCAGCAAGACGGGGGCGATGATGAACTCCGACTTGGCCTTCTCGGTACTGTTGGACAGGGCCAGCTGCGCGCCCTCCTGGATCACCTCCGCGATGACCTCGCGGACGGGGCAAGGGGGGACGGAGGAGAACAGGTCGGCGTCGAGCAGGTGTAAGCCCAGGTCATGCACCACTTGAGGGAAAGTGAAATCGCGGAACGCCATGATTTACTCACCAGGATATTACTCCGGCACGGAAGGTGATCACACCAGCCCGACGCGCCAGCGAGGCACTTCCTCGCTGGCGCGTCGGGCTGGTGTGAGGATCTTTCGTGCCGCAGTAATAGCAGCCAATGGCGGAACAGGGGTGTAGTCGACCTGGACTTCGGGGTGGAACAGCACGTTAGCCACCGGCGCTCTCCCTGGCCCGGCGCTTCACTTCCGACCAGGGGACCGGAATGACCTTCCCTGACCGCAGTTCGGCGGAACGGCGGCGGATCACCTCGCCCCATGACTCGTCGAACGGCGGCCGGTCGGCCGCTTGCAAGGAAGCGACCAGTGCCTCGACGAACTCCAACCGGTCCTCGTCAGGAAGGCCGAGGGCGGTCTCGAGGAGCTGTTCCGCATCGGGGCTCATGGGACATTCCCTCCGGCATGGACTGCACCGCCCGAATTGTACCAGGTCCGAGCGGCCCGCGTATGGCTCTCGCCCTCATGCCAGGATCTCGCGGACCACCTCCCCGTGAACGTCGGTCAGGCGGAAATCGCGGCCGCTGTACCGATACGTCAGCCGTTCGTGGTCGAGGCCCATCAGGTGCAGAATGGTCGCGTGCAGGTCGTGGACGTGGACGCGACCCTCCTCGACGAACGCGCCGAACGGGTCGGTGACGCCGTGGACGTGGCCCCGTTTCACGCCGCCGCCGGCCAGCCACATCGTGAAGGCGTTCGTGTTGTGGTCGCGGCCGTCGCGGCCTTCGGTGTTGGGCGTCCGCCCGAACTCGCCGCCCCAGATCACCAGCGTGTCGTCCAGCAGCCCGCGCGTCTTCAGGTCGTGCAGCAGGCCGGCGATGGGCGCGTCCACCTGGCGCGCGTTGCGGGCGTGGCCGGCCCGCAGGCCGCTGTGCTGGTCCCAGTTGCTGTGGTTGACCACCACGAAGCGCACGCCACGCTCCACCAGGCGCCGCGCCAGCAGGCACTTCTGGCCGTAGTCCGCTGTCTCCGCGACGTCGATGCCGTAGAGGCGGCGCGTGGCCGTCGTCTCGCGGGCCAGGTCGAACGCCTCGCTCGCCTCGGTCTGCATGCGGAAGGCGGTCTCGAACGTCTGCGTGCGCGCCTCCAGGGCGCTCTCTTCCGGGCGCCGGGCCAGGTGCATCTCGTTGAGGCGCTGCAGCACGTCGAGCTGGCCGCGCTGTTCCGCGGCGGGCAGGTGCGGCCGCAGGTTCGGGATCGGGTCGCGCGGGTCCGTGATGCGCGTGCCCTGGTGGGCGGCCGGCAGGAACGCGGCGCCGAACGCCTTGGCCTGATCGACCAGGCCCATCGGGTCGCCCAGCACGAGGAAGCCGGGCAGACTGCGGTTCTCGGTGCCGAGGCCGTACAGCAGCCAGGCGCCGACGCTGGGGCGCACGAACAGGCCGCTGCCGGTCATCATCTCCAGCGTGCCCTGGGCGTGGAAGAAGCTGTCGCAGCACATCGAGCGGACGACGCAGAGATCGTCGGCGCGGCGGGCGACGTGGGGGAACAGCTCGCTCACCGTCAGCCCCGAGGCGCCGTGACGGCGGAACGTCCACGGCGACGGGAAGGCGTTGCCCAGCGGCCGCGGCCGGCCCAGGAGCTGGTTCGTGTTCTGCTCCAGCACCGGCAGGCGCCGCCCCTCGTAACGGGTCAGCAGCGGCTTGGGATCGAAGCTGTCGATGTGCGACGGGCCGCCGGACATGAACAGGAAGATCACCCGTTTGGCGCGCGGCGGGTGGTGCGGGCCGCGCGCCGGCCCCGAGCGCTCCGCCCGCGCCTGCTCGTCGAGCAGCGCCGACAGGGCGACGGCGCCGAAACCGCCGGCGAGACGGGCGAGCAGCTGTCGCCGCGTCAACGGCAACCTGCCGCGTCCGAAGGGGGAAGGTGTCTGCCCCGTCGTCATCGCTCTCATCTCCTCTCGCTTCACCGCTCCCGGCTAACGGCCCATGCGGTCCAGCGCCGCCTGCGCTTCGCGCGTGAGCCGGACCTCGGGTGTCCCTTGCGCCAAGGCGGTAAGCCCCCGACGCGACTCGGGCGTATCCCTCTGTTCTAGCACTTCCAGGGCGCGCGCTCTACGATATTTCCCGGCCGGTTCGAGCCGGGTTTCCTTTTGGCCCTCACCGGACGGCAATAACCCGAATGCTCCCTTTCTCCCTACAATGGCTGAGGGGACCGGATGCAGACGTTCGAGTGGCCGATCGAGGACATCGTACTCGCACACCCAGGGTTATACCTGGAGCACTGTGCGGTGATGGCCGTCGCCTTGATGAGCCGGCTTTCCGAGGCGCCTTGCGAGTTCCTCGTGGAATGCGAGGGTTTCAGTCCACCAGACCTGGATGGCGAAACGGCATTTGCGCTTCGTGTGTCCTGGGAGGGGCCGACCGCACTCAAAGCCAAGAGGGTTTGGCGCACCGAGCAACCCAAGCCGGTCGTGGAGCGGGCAGCGGTGGCCCTGGCGGCGCTGCTGTTCGCCCACCTGATCCCCGACGGCCAGCTGCGGGTGACGGACGAGGGGGACCGGGCAGACTACTGGCTGCCACGCTTGCGGCGTGCGCTGGAGGTCAGCGGCACGGAGCACCGCCGTGAGCTGGGGCGGCGTCATCGGGAGAAGACGGCGCAGGTGCTGGCCAACCCGCGTCACTGGGACGGCTACGTGGTTCTCTGCTGCTTCGGGGTCGCTCACCGGCTCATTCGCTGGTCCCATCACTATCAGGAGAAACCGGAAGATGCCGCGTCCTAGCGCCAAACAACCTGACCCTCTGCTCGAACGGGTGCTGGACGAGGCGTCCTGGCTGTTGTCCCACGCCCAGGCACTGGCCGATTACGGGCGCCAGGCGGAGGCGACCGCAGAACTGGCGCGGGCGGCCAGTTGGGAGGAGCAGGCTGCCTGTCTGCTGGCGGCCGACGCGCAAGAGCGCGCGGCGGCGATCCATCGCGTCAGTGCCGCCGCGTGCTACGAGAAGCTCGGCCAGTATGCCCGGACCGTCACCCTGCTCGGTGCGGCGCTCGCGGCCGACCTGCCCGACGATTACCGCGCCCGCGTGGAAGCGCAGCGGGTGCGCTGCGTGGCCCGAGTGCGCAAGGAGTTGAGCCGAGTGTTCAAGAACGGCGCGCCTAAGCAATCGCCCACTCTGCCATGAAGGGCTGCTTGAGAGAGAGATAATCTGAATGCCCCTGTCTTGTCGTCTTTCTTGTCGTGGCCCCTTCGCCCTTTCAAGTGATCAGGTCGGTCCAGGTGGATGGTGACGCGGGGGTTCCTGCGGTTCTCGTAGGTTAGGAAGGGCATGGCTACATCTAGCACGGCAGCCGGCGGCAGGGTGGGGGCTGGTGGGATGGAAGCCCCGGAGCGACGCTCCGTGCTCACCTTTCTTGCGCGAACCCCGCACCCCGGGGTCAATCCAGATAAAGGAACTCGTTGGTGCAGAGAAGCACCTGCAGATAGTGGCCCCAGGAGTTGCGCGCCACGTACTCCTCTCCGATGCGCGTCTCCTCGGCGGAGGGCGGCCGGCCGAGAACGTGCAGGTACGCGCGAGCGACCCGGGCGCGGTCATCCTTCAGGCGGGCGTCCTGCTGCAGCCGATCGGCCAGCCGTTTCGCCGCATCAACGACAAGGGGGCCGTTCATCAGGAACAGCGCCTGGGGCGTCGTCGTGGTGATCGAACGCTCCGCGACGATGGCGAGCGGGTTGGCGCCGTCGAACATCACCCGCGCCGCGTTGAGGCGGCCCCGCTCCACCGCCTCGTACAGGGTGCGCCGCCCCGCCCCCTCGCGGCCCGCGGTCAATTGTCCGCTCACGAATAGGATGCTGTCGCGCAGGGCCTCGTACTCCAGCCGCTTGCGGCTCACGCGCCCGACGAGCCGGTTCTCCGGGTCCGCCTTGAGGGCCCCCGGCTCGGCGAAGCTCGCCTGCCGATAGGTGCTGGACAGCATGACCTCGCGGAGCAGGCGCTTGACGGACCATCCGAACGCGCCGAAGCGGCGGGCCAGGTGATCGAGGAGTTCGGGGTGCGTGGGCCGCTCGCCCAGCATGCCGAAGTTGTCCGGCGTGCGCACCAGGCCGGTGCCGAACAGGTGCTGCCAGACGCGGTTGACCATCACGCGCGCCGTCAGCGGGTTGTCCTCCGACGCGATCCAGTTCGCCAGCTCCAGCCGACCGCTCCCCGTCGTCCGCCGTCCCAGCGGCACCTGGTCCGCGCCGGCCAGGATCACCGGGAATCGCCGCGGCACCACGCGCCCCTCCTTGCGGTGGTCGCCGCGGAGGTAGACCGCGGCGTCGCCGATGCGCTCGCGATTGCTCCCCGGCACGCCACCTTCCTGGATGCCGATGACCACGGGCGGGGACGCCTTCGTTTTCGCCAGTGCCGCCGCCTGTCCGCGCAGCCGCGCGATCTCGGCCAACTCGGGAGGGCTGTCCGACCAGCCGCGACGGGTGCGGTCCGCGAGCAGTTTCTTCTCCTCGGCGCGGAGCTGCTTGACCTGATCCTCCAGCTTCTTCCGCGCCGTCTCCGTC
>JBBRPS010000498.1:0-7690 GCA_038227745.1 Gemmatales bacterium
AGCTTACGCCGAAAAGGAGGGGGCTACGGCAGAGTTCGCTAGGCCCTCTTGCCTGCCCTCCGTGCCGTTCCCCTCGCCGTAACCCCTTACCCCACAACAGCGGAAAGCTGGACGATCTCTTACGCCGGCCGTTCGCCAGGATTCGCCGGCGCCGCCGCAGAGGCCGCGCCGGGTTCGCGGACGCCAGCAGGGCCGCCCGCATCTTGATCCTGCCCGCCCGGTCGCCGGACACCTCCTTGTTGACGCCCGCCAGCGCCTCGCGCACCGCCACCGTCTCGCGCGGTTTGGCGCCGGGGTCCTTGGCGCCGCCCAGCACCTGCAGCTTCTTCGTCAGGTCCTGCACCACGTTCGCCCGCTTGAGGAACAGCAGCGCGAAGCAGGTATCCACCATGCCGGGGAAGCTGTCCTTCCAGCTCCCGTCGGCGGCCTGCGCCTTGATCAGGATCTCGGCCCCCCAGCCGTACCAGTCGCGGCCGCCGATCGTGTCCAGGTCGTAGACCACGGCCACGCGCTCGAGAGACCAGAGATAATACAGGTCGCCCCAGGCGTCGGCACCGATGGTCCGGCCCTGGCTCTTGAGAGGCCGACGCCGCTGCAAGAGGGGCCTCATCTGCTGGAGCAGCTGCGCACGTTCTGCCGGATTGGCGCCTCGGAAGCGGCGCTGCAACTCGGCCAGCTCGGCCGCGTCCTTGGCCGCGTCCTTCGGGGAGGGGGCCGGCCTGCCGATCTTGCCGGCCAGGAAGAGCAGGGCCTTCTCGACCTGCGGGTCCTTGGCGAGGTTCCTGTCCGGGGCGGGCGCGGTGGGGTTGCCTTTCCCGTCCGCCGGCCGCTGGCCGACCGCCGCCTCCTTGCTGATGCCGCGCCCGACCGCCAGCCCGAGCAGGCCGGCGCAGGTCATCGAATCGGCCCGCATCCGATTGCCCCAGGTGTAGCCCCAGGTGCCGTCCGGGTTCTGGCTGGAGCGGAAGCGCGCCTCGGCGAAGGCCAGCGAGCGCTCCGCGGGGACGCCGTACTTCTGCGCCGACCACAGCGCAAGGATCACGAACTGCGTCAGCGAGTTGTCTTCGTGGCCGGCGGCCGGCTGGGTCACCTTCTGGCCCGCCTGGAACTCGAAGACGGGCAGGTCACGCAGGTTCGCCGGCAAATTGCCGGGGCGCATCCCGGGCGGCAACTGGAACTGCGGCCGGACCGGTTGCGGCACGGGTTGCGGAGCGCCGCCCTCGGCAGGGGCGCTAGGGAGGAGAGGAGTGTTGTGCAGGAGCGTCAGCAGCTCCTGTTGCTGGACGGGAGTGAGCAAGGCGCAGGCGTAGTTCCACCCACCCTGGCGGCCCTGGCCGGCGACCAGGCGCAGGGCCATCTGGCGGAGGAGGTCGCGGTCGCGCGCATCGCCCAGGCGGTCGAGGAGCCAGATCGAGGTCGCGAGCTCATAGGTGGCCTGGAGGTTCGGCGCCGTGGCGCGAACGCGGTCCACGGCCTTCAGGACGAAAGGGTCGTTGGCGGGCACGCCGCAGTAGAGCAGGGTCAGTCCGGCCAGGGCCACGCCGCCGGTCTGAAAAGCATGAGCGCCCCCGTTGTTGCCGCCGAGGACTCCCTGCAGGTAGACCAGGCCACGGTCGATGGCCTGGTTCACCTCTGCCTGGTTCTTCCGGGGCGCGGCCGCGGCGGCCGGCGCTTCCACCCCCTTCGCTCCGGCCGCGACCCCGGGCGCGGGGCGGTCCTGTTTCGCCGTGGCGGCCACGGCGCCCGGCCGCGGGCTCGGCTTGGTAAAGCCGACCGGCACCAGTTCCACGCGGGGCGGCGCTTCCTGCCCGAAGGCAAACTCGGGGGGCTGCTCGGGGGGCGGGTTGCTGTTCCCGGAGGAGAAGCATACGACGATCAGGATGATGCCCAGGAGGGTGACCGCCGCCCCGCCGCCGTAGATCGACCACAGCAGCGCGGGCGAAATCGGCTTCTTTTCCGGCGGCCGTACCGGCGCCCCGACGGGGACGGCCCTGGCCGCGACAGGCCCGGCGGCGACGGCGGTGACAGCCGGGGCGGCTGTGAGCACCCGGTCAGGGGTCGAGCGTCTGAGGGCGGTCGAGCCATCGGCGTTCGCGATGAAGCGGGTACCGCATTTCGGACACTTGACCTTCGCGGGCAGTTCCTTCACCACCTGCAGCGCCAGGCGGCAACTGGGACAGAGGGTCTTGAGCACGGCCATGGTGCGGACTCCTGTCGAGAAAAGGCCGAGGGACGGAGTATGAATAGAATGTTGTTATAGCAGAACACGGCAAGGCTTCGCCATGAAAAAATGGTCGCCGATCGCCGGAAACTCGGCCCGGTGTCGGGTAGCGGTTCGCAGGGACAAGCTGCCGGTTTGCCCCCCGGACAAGCTGGCAGCTTGTCCCCACGAGAGCGCCATGAAACCCCGCCAGCGCAGCACGCCGCCCGGAGAGCACCGGGCGGTCATGCTCCCGGAAGTCCTCGCCGCCCTCGACCCGCAGCCGGGCCAGACCATTGTCGATTGCACCGTCGGCTGGGGCGGCCACGCCGTCGAGCTGCTCCGGCGCGTCGGGCCGGAGGGTCGCCTGATCGGCCTCGACTTCGACGCCGACAACCTCCCCCGCGCCCGCGAACGGCTCAAGGCGGTCGGCTTCCCGTTCGCACTGCACCACGGCAACTTCGCCGGCCTGTCCGCGATCCTCGCCGGGGAAGGCGTGACCGCGGCGGACGGCCTGCTCGCCGACCTCGGCGTCTCCAGTATGCAGATCGACGACGCGGGCCGCGGCTTCTCGTATTCGCGCGACGGCCCGCTCGACATGCGCATGGACCCCAGCCGGGGCCGCACCGCCGCCGAGATCCTCGCCGACATCCCGGAACAGGACCTGGCCGAGGCGCTGCGGACGTTCGGCGACGAACCAGACGCGGCGAAGGTGGCGGCGGCCATCGTTGCCGCCCGGCAGCGCGCCCCACTGGAACGCACCGGCCAGCTGGCCCGCGCGATCGCCGAGGCCGCCGGCTGGGGCCAGGGCGGCCAGCGCTGGCGACTCCACCCCGCCCCCGGGCGCTGGAACCTCCATCCCGCCGCCCGCACCTTCCAGGCCCTGCGCATCCTCGTCAACCGCGAGCTGAACAACCTCGAAGCGCTGCTGCGCCACCTGCCGTCCTGCCTGCGCGAGGGCGGTCGGGCGGCCCTCATCAGCTTCCACAGCGGCGAGGATCGGCTGGTGAAGGCGGCATTCCGCGACGGCGAGCGGCTCGGACAGTACCGTGAGGTTTCCCCGGATCCGGTCCGCGCCGCACCGCAGGAGCGCCTCGTGAACCCCCGTTCACGGTCCGCCAAGTTACGCTGCGCGGTAAAGTAGCCTCTTGAGGAGAGGCATATGATGGACTCGGACGCGGACGGGATTTGGCATTTTGACGGAAGTAAGCTATAAGTTGAAAAGGCATTCGTAGCCGTCCCCCCAACGGGCACGTATTCCGGGCTCCCCCTCCGGGGCGTGCGCAAGAGGTCCCGCAGTGACTCATTACAAGTGTTCCCTGCTGGTGGTGGATGATGAGCCGTACATCCTCGCCACCCTGTCGTCGCTGCTGAGCACGGAGTTCGAGGTCCTGACCGCCGACTCCGCCGAGGCCGCCCAGGCCCTGTTCAGTACGCGCGACATCGACCTGGTCCTCACCGACCAGCGGATGCCGCGCCTGACCGGCGTGCAGCTGCTGGAGTGGGTGCGGCAGCACCAGCCGCGGACCGTGCGCCTGCTGATGACCGGCTTCGCCGAGCTGGAGGAGGCCGTCGAGGCCATCAACCGCGCCCAGGTCTTCCGCTACCTCTTCAAGCCGTGGCGGTCCGAGGAACTGCTTGAGGTCCTCCACAGCGCCGCGCGGACCTTCATCCTGGAGCGCAGCAACGAGCATCTGCTCCTGGAACTGCGGACCCTGAACCTGGAGCTGGAGCAGCGGGTGCAGCAGCGCACGCGCGAGCTGGAGGAGGCGAACCACGAGCTGGAACAGAAGAACAAGATGCTGGAGAAGCTGGCCCTGACCGACCCGCTGACGGGCTTGCCGAACCGCCGGGCCATGGACCGCCTGGCCGAGCGCGAGCTGCGCCGCCGCGATCGCTACCCCAGCCCGCTGGCGGTCGGCCTGATCGACGTCGATCATTTCAAGCAGATCAACGTCCGCTACCTGCTGCCGGGCGGCGACAAGGTCCTGGTGGACCTGGCGAAGAGCCTGATGGGATCGCTGCGGACGGTGGACTACCTGGGCCGGATCGGCGGCGAGGAGTTCCTGGTGATCGCCCCCGAGACGGACATGATCGGCGCGACGGTCCTGGGCGAGCGCATCCGCAGCACGGTGGAGAACGCGGTCTTCCTTTACAAGGAAGACAAGATCCCGGTGACGATCAGCCTGGGGTTCGCGGTGGCGGACACGAACGTGGTGGCGGACTACGAGCAGATGAAGCACCTCGCCGCGGCGGCCCTCGCCGAGGCCAAGGTGAAGGGCCGCAACCGCTGCATCATGCACTCGCTGAGTTCCCGCCCTTTTGAACAGGCCGGCTAGTGCAGAGGCAATCGGCCTCTTGTTTCTGCACTGCGGACCGGCGTGACCAGTCCAGGTGAACGCGGTTGGCCCGGAGCGTCGGGGAGGGAAACCTCTCCAGCGCCCTGGGCTGGTCGCGTTTCTATTCCGGCCCCGGCTCGGCGCTTGACGCGGCGGACGTTGGTGTGGTTTGATGGGGGCGTCACCCGTTCGGCGGCCGGGGGTGGGTCATGGAGCGCGTGCAGAGCATCGCGGCGTGGATGGCGGAGCGCGGCGTGACGCCGGAGCAGTTGCTCGCGGCGTCGGGCCTGGACCGCAAGGTCCTCGACGCGATCGTCCAGGGCCGGTACACGCCCAGCCCGCAGCAGCGCCTGCGGGTGGCGGCGGCGCTTGGCGTCGAGTCGGCGCAGGTGGCCTGGGGGCACACGGCGACGGTGGAACACATCCAGGGTCACGGCCCGCAGTTCGGCCGCAGCCCGTGAGCGGCCCTTTCGGGAGGAGTGTGATGGACGCCAACAAGACCGTCAGCGAGCTGTGCGTGGAGCACCGCCTCGACGCGAAGCAGCTGGCGGAGCGGGCGGGACTGGACGAGCAGCGGGTGCTGGCGATCGTGCTGTGCCGCTGGACTCCGAGCCCCGCGGAGCGCGACAAGGTGGCCGGAGTGTTCGGCCTGACGCGCGAGCAGATCACCTGGGGCCACAAGACGCCGATCCAGCACATCTACGGCCACGGACCGGGGTGACGACCCCGTAGGAGGGGGCTCCGTCCCCCGACCTGAGATCGGGGGACGGAGCCCCCTCCTACGAACGCAGTTTCTGCTGTTTCAGCAGCTCGTCGAGCCACTGGCGGTCCTCGTCGCTGATCGCCGTCAGTGGGTCGCGCTGGTAGTCGATCTTGGCGGCGAAGTTGCTCTGGTCGTAGCAGCGCGTGAAGGCGGCGTGCAGGTCGAGGACCGTGTCGCGGTCGTCGGACGCCAGCGGCAGGCGGAAACGCGGCAGACGCTTCTGCAGCGTCGCCGTGTAGATCTCGTACCGCTCCGGCTGGGTGGCGCGGGTCACCGTAACGGCGTAGTCCCAGTCCGGCAGTCCCTCGCGCGAGTAGTCCAGCATCGGCTGGCCCTGCAGCACCAGGTCGATCTCGACGAGGTTGGTGTTGGTGTTACGGCCCTCGCGGCGCTTGTCGAGATACGCCTGCCGGCCGGCCGGGGTGAGCTTGTTGGCGGGGCTGACGACGTCCACGAGCGTCACCAGGCGGTTGTCGTTGCGCTGGCGGATCTCGATGAACTCCTCGTGGTGCTCCTCGCGCACGACCGAGGTGAACAGGGCCTGCTCGGTCGCGTAATGCCGCTGGCCCACCCGGGCGCGGTAGCGGTCCACCAGGCCCGGCAGCAGGATCTGGTAGAGGCAGTTGACGAGGTGGTGCTGGAAGGCCGGCCAGAGCTTCTCGTCTTCCAGATACGGATCCATTCCGGGGAATGGGCTAGGCATCGGCGTGTACTCCCGTTGTACCTCAACAGTGCGGCAGGACGTCGTTCGATCATCCTTACGGTTATACCTTTTTTAGGGGCCGCGCATCAAGGGCATGCTGTGACGGTCCAGTCCGGTTTTCGCGTAAAGCCCACGGGTTACAACCCGTGGGCCTTGAGCAGTCACATCCAGCCCGGCCGCGCGCGCGGCTCCTTCAGCTCCCACACCTGCTGGCAGCACGACCCCCACCGGACGTAGCCTTGCGGGCGGTCTGTCCGCAGCCCGCCGCGCGGGTCGGCGCGGAGGCGGAACTCGGTTGGCCACGGCCCGCCGGCGTCGACAAACGCCCGCCACAGTTCCCGCCCCAGGTCGCGGCCTGCGGCCCCGTTCACCTGCCACTCCTGCAGGCCCAGCCAGCACACCGCCGCGGCCGCCTCCCCCTGTTGGCCGGGCGTGCTCAACGCGAACAGCGCCTGGCCGTCCGCCATCGCCCGGTAGTGGACGCGCAGCCCGCGCAGCAGACCGTAGAACGCCAGGGACTGCGTGAAATTGGTCCACAGGGCGCGCGGCCGGCGGCGGTCGAACCAGCCCGCCCACGGCGCCGGCAGCCGCTGCAAGTCCTCGGGCAAACGATCCGCGTCGCCGTTCGCCTCGGCCGCCTCGCCTTCGCCGCGCAGCGGCATGAAGTACGCCGGCCGGACCAGCCCGCCGTCGAACACGCCGCCGTCCACGGTCCCGCGCACCAGGTACGCCAGCCCCGGCGCCAGCGCCAGCGGGGCCAGCACCTGCCCCGACGCCGCGAGCTGCTCCAGCCACGCCGGCTCGAGGTCGTCGGTGGCCGCCGTCACCATGATGCGCTCATAAGGCGCCGCGTCGGAATGCCCCTGCCGGCCGTCCGCGTGGTGCAGGTGGACCTGCCGTTCGCGGAACTTCCGCAGGTGCTCCCACGCCTCGGCCAGCACGAAGCGGTCCACGTCCACCGTGTGGACCTGTCCCGGCCCGACGACGTGCGCCAGCAGGGCAGCGTTGTAGCCGGTGCCGGCACCGACCTCCAGCACGCGCTGCCCCGGTTCGAGCCGCAGGTCCTCCAGCATCTGCGCCATCAGCGACGGCTGGCTGCTGGAGCTGATCGGCACGCCGGCTTCGCCGCCGCCGGGCTGCGGCTTGCTGAGGCGCGTGATCAGGGCGCGGTCGGTGTAGACCAGGTCCAGTTCCTCCGGGCCGGGGTCGCGCGTGATGACCTCGCGCCAGCGGTTGTGCTTGCGCTGGTACTGGAAGACGCGGTCGACGAATTCGTGCCGCGGCGTCGCGCGGAAGGCGCGGATGAGGGACGGCGACCACAGCGCCCCCTCGGCGATCATGCGATCGACCAGGTTCTGGTTGGCCTGGTCGGCAGCAGACACGGTCATGGCTCGGCCCCGTTACGCGACGGCCCCCCTGCGTCCCGGCACGGCGTGTGCAGGGGAGCGCCTGCGCCGGACGCGCAGGCGGCGCCGACGGCCGCGGGACTGCCGGCTGCCGCGGAGGAACTCGGAAATGTCCTTGACACTTGCACAGGGGAATCATACAGATGATAAAGCAAAACTCTTTCCCGGGCAATGAGTTTCGCCCGCTCATGCGCCGTCTTCCCCCCTTCGCCCGCCAGGCGCGGGAAGAGATATACCCGACGCGGGGAGGTCTGACACAAGCCCGAAGCGCAAGCGAGG